>NZ_QGSZ01000233.1 GCF_003857055.1 Micromonospora inaquosa
ACATCCACGGCGAACGCTTCAAGCCGTTGCCGCACAACCGAAAGCTCGTCAGGGGTCACCGCAACATCGAACTACCCAGACCGCCCCGATGACCCCACGACACGCCGACCTAACAAAGCACTACTAGTCGGCGTTCTCCTCGGAGCGGGCGTCGTCCGGCGCCCGGGCGTCGTCGTCGGTCAGCGCGTCGTCCGACGAGGTGGTGAGGTTGGCGAGCCGGCGCTCGGCCTCCCGGATCTCCTCGTCGAGCCTGGGGTTCTCCTCATCGGGGCCCTGCGACATGGGCGACCTCCATCGGGCGCGACCGGTAGCCCTCCGAATACCCAGCCTGCGGGCGGAGACACGAGGTCTGCCGCCATCCCTTGATGATGTGATGAAAAGTAACTGAATCCGCTCTCCGAAACCTATTCCTCAACACCTGATCACGTAGATGGAACGTCCTCGGCGACCCACAGGCCGCGGCCCTGTAGACCCACCACCAGGCCACGAGTCTGGAGAACGATGATCGCCCGCTGGACCGTGGTCACGCTGACGTCGTAAAGGTCCGATAGTTCGTTGTAGGTGGGCAGACGCTCCCCTGCCGCGTACTCGCCGCTCTTGATGCGAGCGGCGAGGTCCTCGGCCACCTCGCGGTATCCGCCGGTAGGTATGGGCATGTGAAGGTTCCTTCGTTCGGCACCTTCCATCGGATCACGCTGCCAACACGCCCTCAAGACCAACATTGCCTTAGGTACTAAAGGTCTCTAAGGTCGACAGCAGTGGTCGTTCCTTCGTTCGGCAAGCGGCGGGCCCGACCACCCCCGCCCGGAGACGACGCTGAACACGTTGCCCCTTGGGCGAGCCTGATCGCGTCTCGCGGAAGGTTACCGATCATGCCGATCGACGAGCCCATATCCAAGGCGACCGAGTTGTTCACGGCCGAACGGGTACTGAATACGCACTGGACTCGGGCGCATGACAGACCGTGGCGAGCCGGCGGTTGCCTTGAGTGCAGGGGTCGCGACAACTGCCCGCAACTGGATTGGGCATTGGCGCTTCTGGCCGACGTCGCTTCCGTCATGCTGCAGAAGCGGTGACCTGCGAGCTGGACGCGGCCAGAGGAAGACCGCTGCGCGCTTTCAGCACCAACGTACCGAGCGCCGGGCCGGTCGGCGGTCGCGCCGGGCTGGAACCCGGGAGCGTTGCCGACCCGGCCCGGTGCCGGATCAGCGCTGCTTCAGCTCGCGCCAGGATGGGTGGGTGCCGCGCCAGGCGTCGGCGAGGATGGCCGCCGAGGCCCGGCTGGGGCACTGCTGCACCCGCTCACGACCCGACGCCCCACCGATCTGGGCGCGGACCTCCCAACCCTGCCCGTCAGTACGGATATACACGTCCCGGCGCCCGCGCGGGGTCGTGTCTCCGTTCCACCAGTGCTCCTCCACCTTCATTCGCCGACCGTATAGCAATTCCCGCGCCGAGGGTACGGCGCAGGTATGCCCGGACCGGGGCAGGAGCGACAATCCGGGCGCATTTCGGCCCAACCGTTGGCGGTTCGCAACCATAACGGGCGGTTCTCCCGCCCCTGACTTGCGAATCAGGAACCCCCACTCTGCCTCCTCCCCGCAACTCCCACCGCCAAACCCGCTGTTGATCAAGAAGTCTGCGTCACGAATCGAGCCCCCGATGACGCAAACTTCTTGATCAACGCGGAGAGGGTGGGGGTGGGGGTCAGGGGTGGGTTGTCAGGAGGTAGTCGTCGGCCTCGGGGCTCCAGCGCAGGTCCAGTACGCCGGCGGTGGCGGCCGCCTTGCAGAACTGCAGGAAGCTGCGGTAGCCGAGCTTCTTCTCGCTGAAGTCCGGACGGGCACGGCGTACCTGGTTCTTCAACCCGGACAGCGCCACCGGGTTGCCGCCGCTGCCCAGGTCCGCCACGACGCCCCGGAGCAGGCCGAATGCCACCTCGCGGTCGCCGTGCTCGGGCAGCGAGACCTCGGGGTCACCCTTGGCCGGGCCCTCGGCCAGCTCGATCACGTTGCGTTCGGCGAGGTGGCGCAGCAGCTCGCCGAAGGTGCGGAAGCCGTAGTCGGACTCACTGAAGGTCGGGTCCTTGCGCAGCAGGGTGCGTTTGAGTCGGGAGGCGGTGACCTCACCGTTGGCGCTGCCCTGCAGTCCGGCGACCGACTGGGCGACGAGCACGGCGAGCGCGTCCACGTCCCGATCGGGCTCCGCATCCTGCGGGCGACGGTCCACCTCCTGCTCCGGCTCGGGTGGGCGCTGTTCCGCGCCGGCCTGCCGGGTGGTGGCCCGAGTACGCCGACCACGGGCCGGCGGGATGTCCACGCCCTCCAGCCGGTCGTAGTAGAGGAACTCGTCGCACGCCGGGGGGAGCAGCCCCGAGGTGGACCCCTCGACCCCGACGCCGATGACCCGCTTGTTCAACTCGCGCAGCTTGTGCACCAGCGGGGTGAAGTCGCTGTCCCCACTACAGATCACGAAGGTGGAGATGTAGTCGCGCTCGAACGCCAACTCGATCGCGTCGACGGCCATCTTGATGTCCGCGGCGTTCTTCCGGGACGCGCCCATCCGCTGCGGGATCTCGATCAGCTCGACGTGGGACCGGGTGAGCATCCGGCGGTCCTCGTCGAAGTAGGACCAGTCGGCGTACGCCCGGCGGACCACCACCCGACCTCGTTCGGCCAGCGCGTCGGCGATGGGCCGGAAGTCGAAGGCCGCGCCGCCACGGTGATCACGCGCGCCCAACGCGAGGTTCTCGTAGTCGAGAAATAGGGCGATCCGGTCTTCTTGATCCACGCGGACCAGCCTACGCCGGGCGTGAGCTGGTCGGGGCGGGCGACGCGCGACACCTCAACTCGTCGACCGTCCATTTCTTGCGGCCTGACAGTCGTCAATTTTCGTTGTTCGATAGGTGTCTTGCAGTGCCATGTCTGGTGCTGCATCATGACGATCAATGTCGGGCGTCGGGGGAGCGCCAGGCGGACCTCCACCACCACCCATTCAGGAGGGTCACCGATGTTTCGCAGCCTCACGCCGGCGCGGGGACACCCCCGCCGGCCCAGCGGCACCGCCGTCGCGCTCGCGGCCGGTCTCGCCGTGCTGGTCGCCGGACCCACCTCGGCCACCGCCAGTCCACCGACGTCCGCCGGCGCACGGCCGGTGGTCACCCGGGCCGCCCTCGACCCGGCGCTGGTCGCCGGACGCGGCGCGGACGTCGACTTCCTTGAGCAGGAAGCCGAGAACGCCCGCACCAACGGCGAGATCATCGGGCCCGACCGGTCCGCCTACACGCTGCCCGCGGAGGCCTCCGGACGCCGGGCGGTCCGGCTCACCCCCGGGGAGTACGTGGAGTTCGTCCTGCCCAGCGCGGCGAACGGGATCACCGTGCGGTACAGCATCCCGGACGCGCCGCAGGGTGGTGGGATCACCGCGCCCCTGAAGGTCGCTGTCAACGGCAAGCACCTGCGCACCATGACACTCACGTCGCAGTACTCATGGCTCTACAACCAGTACCCGTTCACCAACGACCCACAGGCCGGGCTGCTGCACCCGGACTGGTGGATCACCGAGTGCCAGTGCGTCCCGTCGGCCACCACGCCGTACCCGAGCATCAGCACGCCGTTCCGGCCCACCCACTTCTACGACGAGCAGCGGCTGCTGCTCGGGCGTACCTACCGCGCCGGCGACAGGGTCCGGCTCACCGCGCCGCCCGGCAGCGCCGCCGCCTGGACGGTCATCGACCTGCTCGACTCCGAGTTGGTCGCACCGCCGCACGTCCGGCTGCTCGCGGCGAACGTGCTCGCCTTCGGCGCCGACCCGACCGGCCGGCGGGACTCCGCCGACGCGCTGGACCGGGCCATCGCCTTCGCCCGGCGCGCCCACCTCACTGTGTACATCCCACCGGGCACCTACCAGGTCAACCGGCACATCATCGTCGACGACGTGACCATCGAGGGCGCCGGCAACTGGTACACCATCATCAAGGGGCGCGAGGTCGCCCTGCCGACCCCCGCGCCGGACGGCTCGGTGCACACCGGAGTCGGGTTCTACGGTCGGGACGCCGCCGACGGCGGCAGCCGCAACGTGCACCTCTCCGGCTTCGCCATCGAGGGCGACGTGCGGGAACGCATTGACACCGACCAGGTCAACGCGATCGGTGGGGCGATGAGCAACTCCACCATCGACGGGCTCTACCTGCACCACACCAAGGCGGGCCTGTGGTTCGACGGCCCGATGCGCAACGTCCGCGTCACCAACAACATCATCGTCGACCAGATCGCCGACGCGCTCAACTTCCACACCGGTGTGACCGACTCGCTGGTGTCGCACAACTTCGTCCGCAACACCGGCGACGACGGCCTGGCCATGTGGTCGGAGAGGACGGCCAACGCGCGGAACACGTTCGACCACAACACGGTGCAGTCACCGACCCTGGCCAACGGCATCGCCATCTACGGCGGCACCGACACCACCGTCTCGCACAACCTGGTCGCCGACCCGGTACGCGAGGGCAGCGGTCTGCACGCCGGGTCCCGCTTCGGCGCGGAGCCGTTCACCGGGCACCTGCGGTTCACCAACAACACCACCGCCCGCGCCGGCACGTACGAGCTGAACTGGAACATCGGGCTGGGAGCGATCTGGATCTTCGCTCTGGATCGCAGCATCGAGGCCCGCGTCGAGGTGACCGGCGACGCGTACCTGGACAACACGTACAACGCGATCATGCTGGTCAGCGACTGGCCGGTGAAGGACCTCTACTCGATCTCCGACGTGCGGTTCCGCGACGTCCGGGTCGACGGCACCGGCACCTCGGTGGTCAGCGCCCGCGCGGCCGGGTCCGCCACGTTCGCCAACGTGGACGCCCGCAACGTGGGCGCGGTCGGCGTCAACAACTGCGGATCGTTCCACTTCACCCCGGCCGGCTCGGAGTTCACACTGACCGACCTCGGCGGCAACGACGGCGGATGGCTCGCGCCGTGGCTGCTGCCCAACACCATCACCTGCGACGACCGGCCACCCGTGTCGCCGCCCCCGCCTCCTTCGCGGTGGTGAACGCGGTGGGCGGCCGGGATCCGGGCCGCCCACCGCACACTCAGG
Source organism: Micromonospora inaquosa (assembly GCF_003857055.1). GTDB lineage: Bacteria > Actinomycetota > Actinomycetes > Mycobacteriales > Micromonosporaceae > Micromonospora > Micromonospora inaquosa. Next base: position 5,092 of record NZ_QGSZ01000233.1, read on the forward strand.
ACGGGCGGGTCAGCGCACCCGGGCGTACGCCAGTGGCACGCTGGTCTGCTGACCATCCCAGCTGCCGCTCAGCGTGGCCCCGGTTGCCCCGACGGCGCCGGCGCCCGGCCGCCGGACGACGACCAGCTCGACGGTATCGGTGCTGATGAGCGTGCTGTCCTCGTCGACGAGCCGGCGCAGGGCGCCGACCGAGGGCAGGTTGTCGTTGCCGGTCCCGCTGACGACGATCGTCACCGTCGGCTCACGCACCTCGCGCCGGCCGTCGACCTCGATGTACTGCTCCGCCTGACCGCTGCCGGCGAGGATCGCGTGGGCGAGCGCGGCGGCGTACACCGGGTCGGCGCAGCCGTCGTACACCCAGCGCGGGCCGAGCACCGAGTGCTCGGTCGTGCCGACCAGCCAGTCCTCGGCACCGTCGAGAGGGCTGGCACGGTAGGTGAGGGGGACCTGGTGGACCGGCCCGTCGGCCGCCCCGACCAGCATCGTCTCGATGCCGACCTCGCCGTCCGGGTCGTCGAAGCGGTAAGCCCCCCGGCTCACCACCTCGACCCCCGCCGGTCCGGCGTACCAGGGTTTGCCGGGCAGCCAGGCCGTCAGCAGGTCCAACTTCGTGGGGCGCAGGGTCGCCCTGTGCAGCAGTGCCATGACGGCAGCCTAGTCAGAGGCCCGCGCACTGTTGCCCGCCGATCGTGCAGCTCTCCGGCTCCCGGGCCTTCGGCCGGCTGTCGCGAACATCGAAGCTGATCGTCCGGGATCCTCCGGCAGCCACGGCGGCTCCGGTGAAGGTGATCACCCGCCGGTCCTGTCGCCAGTTCGCGCCGTCGACGTCGTCGACGGTGGTGCCCTCGGCGAGGGTGACCACCACCGCCCAGTCGGCCACCGGCGCGCCGCCGGGATTGCCGACCACGATCTCGCCGGTGTAGCCGAACAGTCGGCTGGACTCGGTCTCGTAGCGGGCCGTCACGGGCGCCGGCGGCGGGGGCGGCGCAGCCGACGCGGGCGTCCGCGAGGGCTTCGCCGACGGGGTCCGGCTCGGTCGGGTGGTCGCCGACGCGGTGGCCCGGGCGGGGCGCGTCGAAGAGGATGCCGTGGGCGCGACGGCGGTCCGGCCGGCCGTCACGGTCGGCGACTCCGTCGCGGTCGGCGCGGGCGCGGCGGTCGGCTTCGAGTCAGGCGGCAACGTCACCCATGCCGCCGTCCCCGCCACCAGCACAGCGCCGGCGACCACGGCGAGCACCGTGCGACGCCGACGGGGGTTGCGGCCGGCCCTGCCACGTACGCCGACCAGAGGCAGTTCCGCGGTCATCCCGCCGTCGGCGCGGCGCAGGTCGACCTGCTGGAACGCGAGCCAGTCGAGGATGGCCGGCAGCCGCACGGTCAGCGCCTGCCGCAGCTGTTGCTCGCGGGGCCCGTGCTGCTCGGCGGACCACGCGCCGTGCGTGCTGACCTCCCGGAGCTCCAGCCGGCAGCCCTGCTTGGTGGCCGTGACCGCGCAGGTCAGCTCGCTGAGCCGGCCGGCCTCGTCGCAGGCCAGCACGAGGAGATCCGGCTCCTGCCGCTCGGTCACCTCGACCTCGACGTTGGCCTCGAAGCCGGGCAGGCCGACCGTGTGCAGCAGCATCCGGTCCGGTACGCCCTCGACCGTCTCGGCCTCGGCGAACCACCGGCCGAGCAACTCCCGGTCGGTCAGGGCGAGCCAGACCCGCTCAGCCGGGTGGGACAGGTCGACCTGCGCACCGATCTCGATCACGGCGAGACTCTAACCGGTTGCCCGCCCGGCCTGTCCCGCCCGCCCGAGCCGGTCGACGGCGCCCTGATCAGCCCCAGCGATTCAACCGTTCGACCACTGTGGCCAGCGCGGCCCGGGCGTCGGCACTCAGCTCGGCGACCACCTGCGCCGCCGGCAGGTCCCGGGCCAGCGGGTGCGCCTGCCCCGCCCACAGGTTGGCCACCGACGCGTCCCCGTCGCGCCGCGCGGCGGCGAGCAGTGGGCGCGTCAGGTGCAGCACCTGGGGGTAACCGCGCGGCGCCATCGCGTCGTGTTGGCGCAGGAAGTCGTTGGCCACGCCGCGGGCCCGCTTACCGGTGAACGACCGGGTCAACGCGGTCGGCGTGGCACCGGCCACCGCCGCCCGGTGCATCGGCGAGGTGCCCGCCTCCGGGCAGCGCAGGAAGGCCGTGCCGAGTTGCGCGGCGGCGGCGCCGGCAGCCAGCACGGCGGCCACCGCGGGACCGTCGACGAGGCCGCCCGCGGCCACCAGCGGCCGGTCACAACGCTCGGCGGTCAGCCGGAGCAGCGGCAGCAGCCCGTAGTCGTCGTCGTCCGGCAGGCCGCCGCGATGCCCACCGGCCTCGGTGCCCTGCACCACCACCGCGTCGACACCCAGGTCGGCGGCGGCGGTAGCCGCGTCCGGGCGGGTGACAGTGGCCCACACCTCGGTGCCCCGCTCGCGCAGGGCGGTCACCGCCGCCCGGTCGGGCAGACCGAACACGAAGGACACCACCGGGACCGGGTCCGCGAGCAGCGCGGCCAACTTCTCCGGGTACGCGTCGTCGCCGCCCGCCGGTTCGCCCAGGCTCACCCCGCGCTGCGCGGCCCGCGGGGCGAGCCGTTCGGCGTACGCCCGGATGGCGGCCTCGTCGACGCCGCCGGGGTCGGGCAGGAAGACGTTGACACCGAACGGCCGATCGGTGTGCGCGCGGACCTCGGCGACGTCGGCGACCAGCCGGTCGGTGTCGATCATCCCGGCGGCGAGGAAGCCCAGTCCACCGGCCGCGGACACGGCGGCCACCAGTTCGGGGGTGGACGGGCCGCCGGCCATCGGGGCGACAATGATCGGGTGGCGCAACGCGGACAGGACGGACATCCCCTCATCCTGCCGCAGGCCCGGTCCGTTCACCGGCGCGCGGTGTGCCTCCACCGCAGCACGCCGGCCAGCCCGAGCAGGACCAGCAGAACCCCGGCACCGGCCGCCAGCGGCCAGGTCCACCCACCCAGCCCGGTGGTGTCCTCGGCGATCGGACGGGCCAGGGTGGACAACGCCGGCGCGGCGGACTCCGTCAGGGGTGCGGCGGTGGCCGTGGTGGCCGTGGCCGGGTAGCGCAGGATGGTCGAGCGGGTGCCGGATGGTTGACCAGCGGACTCGGAGACGGTGAGCAAGGACCGGCCGTCGCGACTGTAGGTGATCGACTCGCCCTGGGGCTCGTCCGGCAACGGGGTGACCCGCGCAGTGCCGGTGGTCAACGCGCGGACCACGTCGCCGTCGGGCACGTCGTACTCGAAGGCGTCGGCGTAGCTGCGCAGCGCCACCCGCCGTCCGTCCGGTGCGCTCGCCGCGCCGGTGATCACCCCGCGTCCCAGGAAGGAGAACGGGTTGCTGGTCGTGGTCGTCGGCAGGGTCACCTGGCCGAGCGCGGTCAGCGGTGTCGTCGCGTCCGCCCGCAGCGCGGTGGTCGGCGCGTACAGGAAGACGGTGCCACTGCCACCCTTGGTGATGATCAACGGCCGACCGGACGCGTCGAGCAGCAGCGCCTCGGCGTCGTGCGGACGGTCCGGGTAGGTCATCCGGTGCAGCACCGGCTGCTTCGCCCCCGGCGCGAGCCGCCACACCCCGACCGTCGGCCGGGAGCGGTCGTTGTCGCCGATGTCAGCGACCCAGATGGTGCCGTCCCGGCCGATGGCCAGGTCCTCGGTGTCGCGGGGCCGGGACGGGAAGGAGACCGTTCGCACCACCGCGCAACGCTGGTCGAGGAAGAAGATCCGACGGCGGGCCTCGTCGTCGGCCCCGTCGTTGATCACCACGTACCCGTCGTCGCTGGCGACCATCCCGGAGATCTCGCGGAGCCGGTCGTCGCGCACCTGGCAGACCGGCGTCCCCGCCGCCGTGCCCGCCGTGGCGGTGCCCGGCACCAGCACCACGGCCGGCGGCAGCGCGCCGGCGAGCAACGCGGTCAGCACCGCCCCCGCACGAGCACGCCGCCCCCAGGTCAACCGTCCGCGTACCCGCATCGCCCACCCTCCTCGTCGCGGCCGTGAGCGGCCACCCGCCCATCCTGGCCGATCCCGGCCACCGGCGGCGGTCATCGGGGGGACGCGCCCGGGCCCCTGGTCGATGTACTGTCGCCCCGCCTGATTCTGAAGCCGGAGGCTGTCCATGTCCGTGAACGACACCGCGCCGGCCAGCCGATTCGGGCGAGGGTTGCTGCGCCGCCTCGGCCGCCCGACCGGTGGCGCCGTCGCGTGGGTGTCGCTCGCAGCGATCATCTGCGGCCTCTTCACCGGCGCGCTGACGAGCCGGGCCGCCTGGGAGACGTCTCGACCACAGCCCGACCGGGCCGAGGCCGCCGCCATCCTCACCGAGGTCTTTCCCGGGCACGACCTCGGTGAGATCGACACCCCGCCGGCGCTCTTCGTCGTCTACGGGCACGCGCTGCGCCTGAAGACCGTCAAGACCCTGTTGTTCGGTGACGGCGGCGAGTACCAGGAGAGCGCCACCGGCGCCGGCGCCCTCGGCGCACCACCGGCGCCCGTCGAGCAGATCCTCGCGGTGGCCCGGGAGCGCCTGACCGGTGCCGGCTGGCGGGTGTACGACCCGCAGGTGTCGGATCGCGTCAGCTGCGCGGACAAGATGTGCGCCACCCCGCAGGCGGTCACCGACACCGCCGTGACCGCCCGACGTGGCGACACCATCCTGAACGCCTCGATCTCCTCGCAGACAGCCGCCGACGCCACCTACCTGTCGGTGGAGCTGCACCGCGCGCCGCCGCCCCTGGTGGTCCCCGCCGGAGTGCTCGGCACGGTGTCGGGCGCGGTGGCCGGTTGGCTGGTCTTCGGCTGGGCGAGCCGACGCACCGAGGGGCGCCGACGCCGCGGCGCGGTGCACGGACTGGTCGGGGTGGCCATGGTGCTGTGGTGGCTGCCGGTGCTGCTGAGCGTCCCGACCCTGCTGGGGCACCACCTTGGCGAGCCGCACCCGGCGTGGCACCCGTACTGGGAGTGGCTGGGCCAGCCGAGCGCCTCGCTGCTCTTCCTGGTCGGCGCGGTGTGCGTGCTGCTGGCGCTGGGGCTGGCTGCCGGATCCCGTCGGGGCGCCAGCGCCGAGGCGACGGCCGACTGACCGCCGTCGGACGGGGTCACGACCCGCCCGGCCCCGGCCCCGGCCACTGCCACCGAGGGCGTGACACCGGCAGCCCCGTTCCGAAAACTGCCGATATCTTGACCGGCCTGGCGGCCTGAGTGCGGCGGTGGCGGGTAGGCAGCGGCCCGGCGGCATGTCGACACCCGCCGGGTGGGAGGCTCCGATGAGCACGTACCGGGATGAACAGGGCGGCACGATCCCTCCTCCGGAGGCGGATGCCCTTGAGCAACGACAGGACGCGTTCGACGTCGGGCCTCCGGACCGGGTGTCGGGTGACGTGGACCCGGAGGCGGCCGAGGCCGACCTGGCCGAGCAGGGCGCCTTCCCGGCGGGCACGCTCGAGGAGGTGACGTCGCTGCCGGCCGACGCCAACCCGGCGGACGCCCTCGAACAGCGCCAGGAGATCCCGGTCCGTGACGAGGGGCGTCGCACCTGAGCACGCCCGCTCCCGCCGGCCCGGCCGGCGCTGACCGGCTGCGCCGACCGGCCGGCTCAACCGGCTGAGCTGGTCGGCCGGCTCAACCGGTGACGACCTGCCAGAGGAGGAACGCGTTGAGCGCGACCACCAACACCGCCACGAGGGACGCGGCGGCGGTGGTGAGCGGGTGGTTGACGAGGTTGCCCATCAGGTCGCGGCGGCGGGTGAAGGCGACCACCGGGATCAGTGCGAACGGGATGCCGAAGCTGAGGATGACCTGGGACAGCACGAGCGCCCGGGTCGGGTCGAGGCCGATGGCGAGCACCCCCAGCGCGGGCAGCAGAGTGACCAGCCGACGCAGCAGCAGCGGAATCCGCCGCCGCAGGAAGCCCTGCATGATCACTTCTCCGGCGTAGGTGCCGACGCTGGTGGAGGCGAGCCCCGAGACCAGCAGGGCGACGGCGAACCCGAACGCGGCGGCGGTCCCGATGGTCTGGCCGAGCCCGGCGTGTACCCCCTCCAGGCTGTCCGCGCCGCCCGGGCCGCCGCCCCGGAAGCTGGCTGCGGCGATCAGCAGCATGGCGAGGTTGACCGCGCCGGCCGCGCTCAGGGCGAGCAGTACGTCGGCGCGCTGGCCACGGAACAGGATCCGGCGCTCGGCGTCGTCGGCGGCGGGAATGCGGTCACGGGTGAGCGCGGAGTGCACGTAGATGACGTGCGGCATGACGGTCGCGCCGAGGATGCCGGCGGCCAGCAGCACGCTGTCTGTGCCCTGCAGGCGCGGCACCAGACCCGCCATGGCCGAGCCGGGATCGGAGCCGGAGGCGAGCAGGTTGGCGGCGAAGGCCAGCACGATCACACCGAGCAGGACGGCGATGGCGACCTCGAAGGCGCGGTAACCGCGTGAGCGCAGCGCGAGCACGGCGAACGCGGCCGTGCCGATGATGAGCCCGCCGGGCAGCAGGGGGATGCCGAAGAGCAGGTACAGGGCAACCGCGCCACCGATCACCTCGGCCAGGTCGGTGGCCATGGCGACCAGTTCGGCCTGCACCCACATCATCCGGTTCACCGGCCGGGGTAGGCGCTCCCGACACAGCTCGGGCAGGCTGCGCCCGGTGGCCAGACCCAGCTTCGCGGTGAGTGTCTGCACCAGCATCGCCATCAGGTTGGCCACCACCACGACCCAGACCAGCAGGTACCCGTAGCGGGCGCCGGCGGCGGAGTTGGTGGCGAAGTTGCCGGGATCGACGTAGGCGACGGCGGCGACGAAGGCCGGGCCGAGCAGGATCAGCCGACCGCGTACGCGGCCCCGGGCGCGAGCGGCCTGTAGTGGAGTCGTCCTCGACGTCGTCAGTTCGTTGGTGACCATCGAACCCCTCCCGTCCGCGCGGATCGCTGCCGGTCCCTTCCCCGCCGGCTGGCCCCTCGGTGCCAACACCTGGCCCGCCGGTGCCACCCGGGTCGGGCCGCCACGGGGGCCGGATGTGCTGAACGTTGCGGGTCGGGCTTGACAGCCGGAAGGTCAGCAATGAAGCTGTCTATTAGTCCTACTGTCGTAGGACAACAGGAAGGATCATCGCGAGTGATCGAGTTCGTACTGGACAGCCGGTCGAAGGTGAACACCTACATGCAGCTCGTGCAGCAGGTGAAACAGGCGCTGCGGGTCGGCCTGCTGACGCCGGGAGACCAGTTGCCGAAGGTCCGGGACGTCGCGCAATCCCTGGCGATCAACCCGAACACGGTGCTGAAGGCGTACCGGGAGTTGGAGATCGAGGGTCTGGTCGGCGGCCGACCCGGGGTGGGCACCTTTGTCCAGCGCACCCTGGCCGGGGCGTCCCTGCCCAACCAGGCCGAGCTGCGCGACGACCTGGTCGCCTGGCTGCACCGGGCGCAGGCCGCCGGCCTCACGGCCGAGGACGTCATCGCCCTCGTGGAGACGACGCTGCGCGCCACCCTCACCGACGACGCCCCGCAGAAGGAGCCCGCATGAGCGGAACGAGAGGACAGAGGATGGACATGGTCTTGGAGACCGACCGGCTCGGCAAGCGGTACGGCAGCACCTGGGCGTTGCGGGACTGCTCGCTGCATCTGCCGGCCGGCCGGATCGCCGCCTTGGTCGGGCCGAACGGCGCGGGCAAGAGCACGCTGTTGCACCTGGCCGTCGGGCTGCTCAAGCCCGACGCCGGCACGGTCCGGGTGTTCGGCCGGTCCCCCTACGGCGACACCGAGGGCCTGGCCGACATCGGCTTCGTCGCCCAGGACACCCCGCTGTACCGGGACTTCACGGCGGCCGAGTTGGTCATCGCCGGCGGCAAGCTGAACAGGCGGTGGGACGCGACGTTGGCCCGTCAGCGGCTGGCCCAGCTCGGCATACCGCCGGACAAGCCGGTCGGCAAGCTCTCCGGCGGTCAACGAGCCCAGGTCGCGCTCGCCCTGGCACTGGCCAAACAGCCGCGGCTGCTGCTGCTCGACGAACCGGTCGCCAGCCTCGACCCGCTGGCTCGACGGGAGTTCCTCCAGTCGCTGATGGGTAGCGTCGCGGAGTCGGGCACCACAGTCCTGCTCTCGTCGCACCTGCTGGCCGACCTGGAACGCGTCTGCGACTACCTGATCGTGCTGAACGCCTCGCAGGTGCAGCTCACCGGCGCGGTCGACGACCTGGTCAGCGAGCACCGGCAGCTCGTCGGGCCGCGCCACGACGGCGGCGCTGTCGGGGGCGTCGCCGCAGTGGTCCGGGCCAGCCACACCGACCGGCAGTCCACACTGCTCGTCCGCACCGACGGGCCGGTCACCGATCCGGCCTGGACGGTCCGCGAGGTCAGCCTGGAGGACGTCGTGCTGGCCTACCTGGCCGACGGCACCACGCAGACCAGTCACAGCGAGTGGGGGGTGCCGGCATGATCTGGCTGACCTGGCGGCAACACCGCAAGCAGGCGTTCTACACCCTGCTGGCGCTCGCGGCGCTCGCCGCCCTTCTGGTGCCCATCGGCCTGGCGATGCGGCACACCTTCTCCGACCTCGGGCTGACGGACTGCGCCAGTCAACTCGCCCGCGCCGACGTGGCGCAGGCAACCCGGGAGACGTGCGACGCGGGCTACCGGCGCTTCGGCAACCAGTACGGCAACCTCAGTCTGGTGGCCGTACTGCTGATCACCCTGCCGGTGCTGATCGGCCTCTTCTGGGGTGCGCCACTGGTCGCCCGCGAGGTGGAGCAGGGCACGCACCGGTTCGTCTGGACCCAGGGCGTCGGCCGGACCCGCTGGGCCCTGGTGAAGTTCGGTCTGGTGAGCGGGTCCGTTCTGATCCTCGCGACGGTCTACGGGCTGGGCATGTCCTGGTGGGTCGACCCGCTCACCAAGGCCGCGCACGAGGGCCGGTTCGGCATGATCGTCTTCGATCTGCAGGGCATTGTCCCGATCGGGTACACACTGTTCGCCGTGGCGCTGGGCGTCTTCGCCGGCACCGTCTGGAAGCGGATGCTGCCCGCAATGGGCATCACCCTCGCCGGCTTCATCGGCGTACGGGCGGCGGTGGAGCTGCTGGCCCGACGGCACTATCAGCCGGCCCGGACGCAGACCTTCCCGATCGAGGGGGAAGGGCCACCGGAGGTCAGCCGGGGAGACTGGGTCCTCGCGCAGGGCGTCCGGAACCCCGACGGCACGATGATCGCGGAGGGCGGCCGGATTCAGTGCCCGTCGGGTGGCAAGGGGCCGGAGGGTCGGGTCTGCGGGGCCGAGTTGGGCCTCGAACCGGGCGCGTACAACTGGCAGCTCTACCAGCCGGCGGACCGGTTCTGGCTGTTCCAGGGCATCGAGACCGGCGTCTTCGTCGCCCTCGCCGTGCTGCTGCTCTATCTCGCCATCCGACGGGTCCGGCGGATCGCCTAGCCGCTTGACGGGTGCTCGTCGGGGCGCGGGGGCCTCGGCGATCACCCGTCAGCGTGCGACCTCGACGGTCAGCGACAGCCAGGACGCGAGGTCGTGCAGCTCATCGTGCACGGCCCGGGTCACCTCCGGGGTGAAGGGCACATCCTCGTGGATGGCGTGCACGGTGAGCGTGGCGCGCCGACGCTCGGCCGTGGCGTCCACCTTTCCGACCAGCCGATCGCCGTGCAGGATCGGCAATGCGAAGTAGCCCCACCGCCGACTCGCCCTGGGCTTGTACATCTCCAGCACGTACTGGTACTCGAAGAGGTCCGCGAGACGGACCCGGTCGTGCACCAGCCGGTCGAACGGCGACAACAGCGCCGTACGCCCGGTGAAGGGCTGCCCGAGCGCGGCCGGGTCCACCCGCCACTCCCCCGCGACGCCCTCAATGATCGCTGGCTCGCCGGCGTCGCCGACCTCGGCCGGCTCGCCGGGGACCACGACCGCCTTCGCCCGCGCGATGCCCAGCGCCCGCAGCCGTCGCTCGTTGCGGAGCCGGCGTGCCTGTTCCAGCTCGACGACGGGCACACCGGCCGGGTAGACCCGCTCCGCCACGTCCCAGAGACGCTGTCGGCCCTGGCGGCCGGCGATCGCTACCTCGCCGCGCAGGACCAGGAACTCCAGCAGCTGGGTGACGTTGCGGTTGTTGGTCCAGCCGGACGACGGCCAGGGCACGGCGCTCGTGTCCGGGATGTCGCGGGAGAGCAGCGGACCGGAACGGCCGAGCAGGTCGAGCACGTCGCGCCGGAACGAGTCGTTGGCGCGCAGCCACTCGCGGTGGCGCTGGTGACCGGGCGACGCCGCCATCGCCGCGAGGAAGAGCCCGAGATCGTCCATCGGTCGCACCATGGCCTGGTGCTCGAAGAGCGTCCGGTCCCGTTCGAGGGCCACGCTCAGCTGGGCGGGTTGGTACGACGAGCCGAGCCGGCTCCAGCAGACGAGGTCGGCGCTGGGCGCGACGGCGGCGGTCGGGTCGATCTGCACCAGCGTCAGCTGACGGACCACGGTGAGGAGGTCGCTCGGACGCGGAGCGGCCAGCAGTTGGGCCCGGATGGCGATGCGCCGCGCCTGGGCCCGATCGAGTCGGTGCACATCCACGCCGGCGAGCCTAACGGCGGCCACCGACAGGGAGCGGGCCGCTCACCACCGACGGCCAGAGCTACATCAGTGGTCTCGGGACGGGCATGGAACTGCCGACGGCGACGGCTGTGCCGAGGCGGTGGGCCCGACCTGGCCCGCGACGCCGACGTTCAGCGGATCGGCCAGGAGTTTGTCGAACGCCAGCTCGGCGGCACCGATCAGGACCGCGTCGCGGCCGAGTGCCGCCGCGCGCAACCGCAGGTGCTCGCGGGAGGCCGGCAGTGGCATGGTGTCCAGCCGGGCCCGGACCACGTCCGCCCCGGCGGTGAAAATGTCGCGCAGCGAGCCGCCGAACACCACGGCGTCCGGGTTGACCACGTTGACCAGGTTCGCCACGCCGAAGCCGAGCCAGTCCGCCACCTGCTCGACCGCCGCGCGGGCGGTCGGGTCGCCGTCCGCGGACGCGCGCAGCACCTCGGCCACCGCCGCCCGGTCGCTCGGGTCACGGCCCGCGTGCCGCAGCAGCGCGGCCTCGGAGATCTCGGTCTCCCAGCAGCCGCGTGAACCGCAGCCGCAGGGCAGGCCGTTGGGGTTGACCACCATGTGGCCGACCTTGCCGCTGTGGCCCCGGTGGCCGATCACCAGTCGACCACCGACGATGATGCCGGCGCTGATGCCCAGGTCGCCGTGCAGGTAGATGACGTCGTCGATGCCGACCGCGACGCCCCGGACGTGCTCGGCCAGGCCGGCGATGTCGGCCAGGTCCCCGGCCACGAAACCGGGGCCGGCGCTGAACTCCGCCTCCAGCGTGGCGCCGAGCGTCTCGTCGATGCTGGCGATCCGGATCCTGCCGTCCGGGTCGCGGGTGGTGTCGGCGACCGCGGCGGCGCCGCCGACCAGCAGCGCGTCGCCGGCCACGGAACGTTCCATGTCACGGACCAGGTCGGCGAGGGGCCCGACGGCTTCGATCGCGGACATGCCGCTGGGTCGAGGGATCTCCCGCAGGTCGAGGATCTGCCCGCCCAGGCCGACCCGGGCGGCGCGCAACCGGTCCGCGTCGATGCTCAACGCATGCGCGTAGACCCGCTCGGAGCGGGGACTGACCACCAGTGAGGGGCGGCCGGCGCGCCGGGTGGTGGTCGGCGCCTCCTCGGTGACCAGACCGCTGGTGACCAGGTCGGCGGCGAGGGCGCCGATGGTGCTTCGGTTGAGGCCGAGCCGGCTGGTCAGCTCGGCGCGGGACGTCGGTCCGTGCAGGTGGACGTAGCGCAGCACAGCACCGAGGTTCTGCCGCCGGATCTCCTCCTGGCTGGCGCCGGGAACCGACGGCAGCGGGGATTCGGCGTTGCGGCCGACGCCGGCTGGTCTGGACCGTACTGGTGCCGCCACGGTCAGACCTCCTTCCGGGTCGATGCCGGTTGGTGCGGGGGTGCAGGGACGACGATGGGTCCCGGTAGAGGAGACCCGGGACCCATCGTCGTTACTACCTACCGTGCGGTGATTACTTGGTGAGCGGAGCGAGCTTCGGGTCGTTGGCGTACGCCTCAGCCGCGTTCGCCTTGGTGACGGCGACCGGCGGGAGCAGGTACGTGTCGACGACCTTGCTGCCGTTGTTGTAGGAGGTGGTGTCGTTCACCTGCGGCTTGTCGCCGGCCTGGAGAGCCTTGACCATGTTGATGGTCTCCTTCACCAGGTTGCGGGTGTCCTTGTTGATCGTCATGTACTGCTCGCCCTTGACGATCGACTTGACCGACTCGACCTCGGAGTCCTGACCGGTGACGATCGGGGTCGGCTTGCCGGCACCCTTGACCGAGGTCAGGATGGCGCGGGCCAGCGTGTCGTTCGGGGAGAGGACGCCGTCCAGCTCCTTGTTGCCGTAGGTCGAGGTCAGCAGCTGGTCCATGCGGGCCTGCGCACCCTCGGCCTTCCAGCCCTGGATGGCGGTCTGCTTGACCTCCTTCTGACCCGAGGCGACGACGACGTTGCCCTTGTCGATCTCCGGCTTGAGCACGTCCATCGCGCCGTTGAAGAAGACACCGGCGTTGTTGTCGTCCGGCGAGCCGGAGAACAGCTCGATGTTGTACGGGCCGTTCGGCTTCTTGGCCTTCATGCCCTCGAGCAGGGCCTGGCCCTGGAGCTGGCCGACCTTGAAGTTGTCGAACGCGACGTAGTAGTCGAGGTCCGGCGTGTTGGTGATCAGCCGGTCGTAGGCGATGACCTTCACACCGGCGGCGTGGGCCGCGGCGACCTGGGTCGACAGCTGGGCGGCGTCGGTCGCGCCGATGACGATGACCTTGGCGCCCTTGGTCACCATGGAGGTGATCTGCGCCTGCTGGTCGGCGACAGTGGTCGACGCGCCGGCGTACTGCACGTTGCCCTCGAAGCCGGCTTCCTTGAGGCCGTTGGTGAACAGGTCACCGGCGAGAACCCAGTTCTCGGAGGTCTTGGCCGGGAGGGCCACACCGATCAGGGAGTTGGCCGGGAAGCCCTTGGCGGCCTCGCCGCTGGAGCCGCTGTCACCGTCGCGGCCAGAGCCGCAGCCGGCGAGGGCAAGCATGGCGGCGGCGCTGATGGCCACCACCGACGTGCCGAAGAATTTACGCATGGTGAGGACTTGCCTTTCTTGATGTGAGACGGGTGGTGAGGTCGGTGGCCGTCAGCCGGACACCGCTGCCTTGGCGGGCTTGCGCTCCGCGTCCGGCGGTGAGGCGGGTGGGGCGGAGTCCTCGCGACGGAACGGCCGCATCAGGCTCCCGATGATGGAGAAGCGCCCCTGGCTCTTGTTGTAGACGTCGATCGCGACGGCCAGCAGCAGGACCAGGCCCTTGATGATCTGGACCTTGTCGGTGCCCACGCCCTGGAGCTGGAGGCCGTTGTTGAGCACGGCCATGACGAGACCACCGACGATCGAGCCGCTGATGGTGCCGATACCGCCGGCGACGGCCGCGCCACCGATGAAGACCGCGGCGATGGCGTCCAACTCCCAACCGTTGCCGTCCTGCGGTCCGGAGGCCGCCGAACGGGCCACGAAGATCATGCCGGCCAGCGCGGCCAGGACGGACATGTTCATCATGACGAAGAAGTTGACCCGCTTGAGCTTCACGCCGGACAGCTCGGCCGCCCGGGAGTTGCCGCCCACCGCGTAGATGTGCCGGCCACCGGCGGTGTTACGGGTGTAGAAGGAGTACGCGATGACCAGCAGCAGCAGGATGATGCCGGAGATCGGGAAGCTCGTGCCGACGCGACCGCTGGCGAAGCGCAGCGAGGCGAAGGCGATGACCCCGACCATGATGGCCATCCGCAGGATCGAGACCCACATCGGCGCCGGATCGGCGTCCATTGCCCGACGGGTGTTGCGGGTCCGGATCTCGCGCCACACCACGGCCGCCGCCGCGGCCAGGCCGAGCAGCAGCGTGGCGTTGTTGTAGCCGGTGTTCGGACCGAACTCGGGCAGGAAGCCGGAGCCGATCTCCCGGAAGCCCTCCGGCACCGGGATGCTCTGCGCGTTGCCGATGAACTGGTTGCCACCGCGGAACAGCAGCATGCCGGCCAGGGTGACGATGAACGCCGGCACCCCGACATACGCCACCCAGAAGCCCTGCCAGGCGCCGATCACCGCGCCGATGGCGAGGCCGAACACGATGGCGGCGGGCCAGGGCAGATCCCATTCGGTCATCGACTTGGCGACCAGGATGCCGGTGAAGGCCGCGATCGAGCCGACCGACAGGTCGATGTGCCCGGCGACGATCACCATGAGCATGCCGATGGCCAGAATCAGGATGTACGAGTTCTGTTGGAACAGCGCGATCAGGTTGTCCGACCGCAGCGTCAGCCCATCGGTCCAGATCTGGAAGATCAGGACGATCGCCACCAGGGTGAAGATCATCCCGAACTGGCGAGCGTTGGAGGTCGTACCTCCAAACAGGTTCTTCTGAAGGTCCTTGATACGGCTCATCGGGTGGCCAACTTCTTCGTCGAGGTCATCTGCTTCATGAGGTTTTCCGGGGTGGCGTCCGCCCGAGCGATCTCGCCCGTGATGGCGCCCTCGAACACGGTGTAGATGCGGTCGCAGAGCCCGATCAGCTCAGGCAGCTCCGAGGAGATGACGACGACGCCCTTCCCCTCGTCGGCGAGCCGCTGGATGATGCCGTAGATCTCATACTTGGCACCCACGTCGATGCCGCGCGTCGGCTCGTCGAGGATCAGCAGGTCCGGGTCGGTGAACATCCACTTCGCCAGGACGACCTTCTGCTGGTTGCCGCCGGAGAGCTTCGAGACACCCACGTCGACCGACGGGGCCTTGGTCCGCAACTCCTTGCGGTACGCCTCGGCCGCCTGGTACTCCTCGACCTCGCTCAGCACGCCGTGGTGCGAGATCTTGGACAGCTTGGCGGCCACCGTCGACGACTTGATGTCGTCGAGCAGGTTAAGGCCGATCGCCTTGCGGTCCTCGCTGACGTACGCGAGCCCGTTGTCGATCGCGTCGGCGACCGACTTGAGGACGATCTCCTTGCCGTCCTTGATGATCGTGCCCGACTCGTACACCCCGTAGGAGCGGCCGAAGACACTCATCGCGAGTTCGGTGCGGCCCGCGCCCATCAGGCCGGCGAAGCCGACGATCTCGCCGCGGCGCACCACGAAGCTCTCGTTCTTGCAGACCTGCCGGTCGGCGGAGATCGGGTGCCGGACGTTCCAGTCGCGGACCTCGAAGAAGACGTCACCGATCTTCGGGGTGTGGTCCGGGAACCGGCTGCTCAGCTCACGGCCGACCATGCCCCGCACGATCCGGTCCTCGTCGACCCCGTCCGCCTTGACGTCGAGGGTCTCCACGGTCCGGCCGTCGCGCAGGATGGTGATCTGGTCGGCGATCGCCTCGATCTCGTTCAGCTTGTGCGAGATCATGATCGAGGTGATGCCGCGGGAACGGAAGCCGCGCAGCAGGTCCAGCAGGTGCCGGGAGTCCGCCTCGTTGAGCGCAGCCGTCGGCTCGTCCAGGATGAGCAGCTTCACGTCCTTGGCGAACGCCTTGGCGATCTCCACGAGCTGCTGCTTGCCGACACCGATGTCCTTGATCAGGGTGTCCGGGTCCTCTTGCAGGCCGACCCGGGCCATCAGGTCCAGCGCCATCCGGTTCGCGGCCTTCCAGTCGATCGCGCCCCGCTTGCGCGGTTCGTTGCCGAGGAAGATGTTCTCGGCGATCGACATGCCGGGGATGAGCGCGAGCTCCTGGTGGATGATCACGATGCCGGCGTTCTCGCTGGCCCGGATGTCGGAGAACTTGCTCTCCGACCCCTGGTAGACGATCTGGCCGTCGTAGCTTCCGTACGGGTAGACCCCGCTGAGGACCTTCATCAGCGTGGACTTGCCCGCACCGTTCTCGCCGCAGATGGCATGGATCTCTCCGGCGCGCACCACCAGGTTGACGTCGGAGAGGGCCTTGACTCCGGGGAACTCCTTGGTGATAGAGCGCATCTCAAGGAGGGTCGGCACGTTGCTCATCGCTCGTACCACCTCGCCAACGTCATCGGTTGCCTCCGGAAGGTTGAACCTTCACTTGGTTTTGTTGTTGACGGCAACGTATTGCGGCCGGAGGGCCATCCGCAAGGCGAGAGACTGTTGAAAAAGTAACAATCCGGCAATATAGACGTAACGCAGTATTCGCCCGTCACAGCCACCTCACTGGCCCCGTGAGGCACCTTGGACTGCGGATGGCAACGTTGTCAAATGCCGAGCAACGCCGTGATCGACTCCGGTCCTCCTCGACAAGCCTGCCACCAGGCACGATCCGCGACCAACCGGAGCAGGGCGCACTGGGCGGCAAACTCGTTACGATCGAATGATCTTGATTGGACCGCGACGCCGACATCGCCCCCGACGACGGCCAACGCCCTCGGGTCAACGCTGTGACCCACGCCTCCACACACGGCCTCGATCGACGGCAATCGTCTCGTCGGGCCCACGACCAGGAGGGGAAGGTGCGCCTGACGTCCCTTAAGGGCGAATCGGGGGCGTTCGCCGCTACCGCGTCTTCGGTGCCCGTCGCTCAGGACGGGTGCAGCACCGCCTTGATCACGCCGTGCTCCCGCCGGTCGAAATGGCGATACAGCTCGGGGGCGTCGGCGAGGGTGCCGTGATGGGTGACGATCATGCTGGGTCGCGCTCGGCCCGCGACGACCAGATCGCGCAGCATCGCGGTGTAGCGGCGGTCGTGGGTGCGACCGAAGCGGACCGCCACCCCCTTACTGAACAGCGCACCCCAGGGCACGACCAGGTTCTCGTGGCCGTCCGCGCCGGGGCCGGGGTGCGGATCCCGGTCCGGGAAGACACCGGCGACCGCTATCGCGCCGGTGGCGTTGACCAGCCGGGCCGCATCGGCGATGACCTGACCCGGACGCTCCTGGTCCGGGTGCTCCCGGTCGCGGGCCTGGAACCCCACCGCGTCGATGACCTTGTCGACCCCGCCCAGTTTCTCCTCGCCGGGCGGCAGCCCGCTCCGGGACCGGTCGGCGCGGATCTGCTCGACCGGGTCGCCCCGACGGAAGTCGATCGGCACCGCGCCGATCTCGCCGGCCTTGTCGAGCCGGGCGTCGACACCGTCGACGGAATACACCACCCGGGCACCTCGGAGCAGCGCCGAGTAGGCGCTGAGCAGACCGATGGTGCCGGCCCCGAACACCGCCACGGTGTCACCGGGCTCGACCTCGGCGAGGGTGGCCGCGGCGTGCCACCCGGTGACGAACGCGTCGGCGAGCAGCACGAAGTCGTCCTCGTACCCGTCCCCCGGCTCGCCCGGCAGGGGTACGCAGTTGGCATCGGCCCAGGGCACGCGCAGCAGGTCGGCCTGCGCACCCCGGTACGGACCCATCCCCGCGTACCCGTACGCCGCGCCCGGCCCCTCGACCCGGGCCCGTAGACAGGCCGCGGAGAGCCCGCGAGCGCACATCACACACGTTCCGCAGAACAGGTGGGTGGGGATCACCACCCGCGTGCCCGGCCGGACGCTCTGCACCGCGGCGCCCACCTCCTGCACCACACCCAACGGTTCGTGACCGAGCACCAGGCCCGGTTCGGCGCTGGTTCGTCCGTCGTACATGTGCAGGTCGGTGCCGCACAGCGCGGTGGAGGTGATCCGCACGAGCGCATCGGTCTCCGCCTCCAGTGTCGCGTCGGGCACCTCCCGCACCGCCACCGTCCGGACGTCCGCGTACACGACGGCTCTCATCCCGGCTCTCCTGTTCGGCGGTGGGCAGACCCGGCCGCCTTCCCCCGGCTGGGCCCTTCATGCCGGCCCGGCCCAGGGCCGGGCCCGGCGGTGCTATCTTAGGGTTCCTAAGTTTCTGCTTAGTGAAGCAAAGGATCGGTATGCCACGGCAGGGGTTGACCAGCGAGCGCGTCTCGGCCGCCGCGGCCGAGCTGGCGGACGCGGTCGGCCTGTCCCGGCTGACCGTCGCGGCCGTCGCGCGGCACTTCGGGGTCTCGGACGCCGCCCTGTACGGGCACGTCCGCAGCCGCGACGCGTTGATCGAGCACGTCGCGGTCCGGGCGGCGGCCACCTTCGCCGACGCGCTCGCCATCGCGGTGGCCGGGCGGGCCGGGCACCAGGCCCTGGTCGGGTTCGGCGACGCCTGGCGCGCCTTCGCCGTCACACACCCGGGGCAGTACGCGGCGACCCAGCTCCAGCTGCCGCCCGAGGTCGGCACACGGTCCGCGGGGCACCTCCGCCTGATCGAGCTGAGCTACGCGATGCTGCGCGGGTACGGGCTCGACGAACCGGCTCTGACCGACGCGCTGCGGTTCGTCCGCAGCACCTTCCACGGCTTCGCAAGCCTCGAAGCGGTCGACGGTTTCGGGCATCCCCGCGCCGTCGACGCGTCGTGGCAGGCGCTCCTCGACGCGGTGCACACCACGTTGAGCAACTGGCCAACCGAGACCCGGGAGCAGCAGTGAACAGCCACGATCAGTCGGTCGAGTCGGCCGACGGAACCCGCCTGGTGGTGCGGCGCCTGGGCGCCGGAGACCCCGTCGTCCTGGTGCACGGATCGGGTGGCGGGCTGCACTCCTGGGCCGCCGTCGCGGAGCACCTCGCCAACGACCACGAGGTGTGGCTGCCGGCCCGACGCGGATACGGTCCCAGCGACGTCCCGGCCGGCACCAAGTCCTTCCGGGACGAGACCGCCGATCTGACCGCCGTCATCGAGGCGGCCCGCCAACCCTCGGGCCGGCCGGTCCATCTCGCCGGCGCGTCCTACGGAGCGACACTGGCGCTGCACACCGCCGCGACTGATCCGCGCGACGTACGCTCCCTGGCCGTCTTCGAGCCGCCGCTCTTCGCGGCCGGGGCGGAGATCGCGCCGCTGCTCGACCGGTACCGTGGCGCCTTCGAGCGCGACGACGCCGCCGCGATGGCCGCGGCCCTCAACGCCGTGACGCGGGTTCCGGCCGAGATCGTCGCCGCGATCGCCGCCAGCGCGGGCGATCGGGTGCCCGACCCGGTCGAGGCGCGCCGCTCGGCGGTCGGCTGGCTGCACGATCTGGAGGCTCTCGCGCAGGACAGCACTGACATCAGCCGATGGTCCTCGATCGCCGTACCGACTCTCCTGCTGGCCGGCGCGGACACCTGGGAGCCGATGCCCACCACGATGAACACCCTCGCGACGACGATCCCGACGGCCCGCTATGTGGTCTGGCCAGGTCAGTCGCACTTCGTGACCATGACGGCACCCACCCTGGTCGCCGACGCGCTGCGGCAGTTCTTCGCCGAGGCTCCGCCGGTCTGATCCGGGACGCCGTCCGCCGGCGGCGGGTATTCCACCGGCGCGCGAGTCGGTGACCGCCACTGCGCGGTCGCTCAGTAGCATCGATAAGGCACGATATTCAGGCGGACCACTCCCCGACCGGATCGAGCCTCGACATGACCACCGAGCAGACCACGTCTCCCCCGCGCGCCGGTGTCGGCATCGCCGCTCGGGGGCTGGGCCAGAGCGTCCGGAGCGGCCGCCAGATCCTGGCCGACATCTCCCTGAGCATCGCGCCGGGCGAGGTGGTCGCGATCGTCGGTGCCAGCGGCGCCGGTAAGACCACCCTGTTGGAGATCCTCGCCGGCGTACAGCAACCGACGGCGGGCACCGTGACGTACGACGGCACCGCCGCGGCCGGCACCATCGGGGTGGTTCCGCAGGACGACATCATCCACCGCGAGCTGCCCCTGGCCCGCACCCTGCGCTACGCCGCCCGACTGCGCCTCCCCAGCGCCACCGGGCCGGACGAGATCGGTGACCGGGTCGCGGAGGTGCTCGCCGAGCTGCGACTCACCGACCGGGCCGCCACGCCGGTCGGCCTGCTCAGCGGCGGTGAACGCAAGCGCGCCAGCATCGCCGTCGAGCTGCTCACCCGACCCGGCGTGTTCCTCCTGGACGAACCCACCTCCGGGTTGGACCCGGCGATCGCCGTGGAGTTGCTCCGGGTGCTCCGCGCGCTCGCCGACACGGGAGCCACCATCGTGCTGACCACCCACCAGGTCACCGATGTGGACCATTGCGACCGGGTCGTCGTGCTGACCCGTCAGGGCCGCCTGGCATTCACCGGCACCCCGGCCGCCGCCCGGGAGTTCTTCGGCCTGCGCTCCCTCGTCGAGGTGCACCTGCGACTCGACGAGGCGACGCGACCCGCCGAGTGGCCCGATCGCTTCGCCGAGCAGCGCGACGCCGAACAGCCGCCCTTGAGCACCGACGATGCTGACGTCGCCGCGACGCCGCCCCGGCGCGTCGGCCGGCTGCGCCAGTGGGCGGTCCTCACCGCGCGCAACGCGGAGATCGTCGTCCGCAACCGGCTGACTCTGGCGATCCTGCTCGGCTCGCCGCTGATGGTGCTCGGCATGTTCGCGCTGCTGTTCCGTCCGGGGGCGTTCGAGCCGAGCAGACCCAGCCCGACGGTGACCGTGATGATCCTGTTCTGGATCGCGTTCGGCGGCTTCTTCTTCGGGCTGACCTACGGGCTCCTCCAGATCTGCACCGAGCTGCCGATCCTGCGCCGGGAGCGGCTGGCCGGGGTCCGGCTGGCCCCGTACCTGTTGGCGAAGGTCACGGTGCTGCTGCCGCTGCTGGCCCTGGTGGACCTCGCCCTGCTCGGGGTGCTGCGTGGCATGGACCGGCTCCCGCCGGTCGGCGGCACCGACTTCGCCGCCCTGTACGCGACCCTGCTGCTCTCCTCGGCGGCGGCGCTCGCCCTCGGCCTGCTCTGCTCGGCGGCCGTGTCCGACGCGGCTCAGGCCACGCTCATGCTGCCGATGCTGTGCTTCCCACAGGTGCTGTTCGTCGGCGCGATCCTGCCGGTGCCGGCCATGGCGGTCGGCGGTCAGTGGCTCAGCTACGCGATGTCGAACCGGTGGGCGTTCGAGGGCTTGGGGCACACCGCCGGGGTGGAGCGACTCTGGCGCGACGGTGGCTCCCCGCTCGGCCCGCCGCTGCTGGCCACGTACGGCGACAGCTTCTCCCGACCGGTGTGGGTCGACTGGCTGGTGCTCGGCGGTTTCGTGCTGCTCTTCCTGGGCGCGGCCTGGGCGGTCCTGGTCCGACGGGATCTTCGTCGTGCGTCCTGAGCCGATCCCGCACACCTCCCCCACGGCGCTGCCGGGTTACGCCGCCACCGGGCGGATCGACGAGCTGCGCGCCGCCGAGTACCGACACCTGGACGCCGACGGGCAGGTGTACCTCGACTACGCCGGGGCCGGGGTGGCGGCCCAGGCCCAGGTCCGCGCCCATCACGATCGGCTGCTCGCCGGCCTGTACAGCAACCCGCACTCGGAGAACCCCACGAGTGTGGCGGCGGGCTCGCTGGTGGAGTCGGCACGCCGCACGGTGCTCGACTTCTTCCGCGCGGACCCGGCCGAGTACGCGGTCGTCTTCACCCCGAACGCCAGCGGCGCCTGCCGGCTGGTCGGCGAGGCGTACGACTTCGGCCGGGCCGCGCCGCTGGTGCTGACCTGGGACAACCACAACTCGGTAAACGGCATCCGCGAGTACGCCCGGTCGGCACGCGGGTCGGTCCGCTACGTGCCGCTGAACGGGCCGGAGCTGCGGGTCGCCGAGTCGGACGTGGTCGCGGCGCTCGACGCCGGCCGGGGTGGCCTGGCCGGTCGGTGGGGTCGGCCCGGTCGTCGTGGGCTGTTCGCCTATCCGGCGCAGAGCAACTTCTCCGGCGTACAGCACCCGCTGAGCTGGGTGGAGCTGGCCCACCAGCGGGGCTACGACGTGCTGCTCGACGCTGCCGCCTTCGCGCCGACGAACCGGCTGGACCTCAGCGTCGTGCGGCCGGACTTCGTGTGCCTGAGCTGGTACAAGCTCTTCGGTTACCCCACCGGGATCGGTGCGCTGCTGGCCCGCCGTTCGGCGCTGGCCCGGTTACGCCGGCCGTGGTTCGCCGGCGGCACGATCCGGGCGGTGAGCGTGCAGGGCGACTGGCACCGGCCGATGGACGACGAGTCTGCGTTCGAGGACGGCACCCTCAACTTCCTGAGCATCCCGGACGTGGAGTTCGGGTTGCGCTGGCTCGACTCGATCGGTGTGGACCTCGTCCACTCCCGGGTCGGCCTGCTCACCGAATGGCTGCTGGGCCGGCTGGCCACCCTGCGCCACGACACCGGCGGGTCGCTGGTCCAGGTGTACGGGCCGACGACGGGGGTGGGGCGCGGTGGCACTGTGACGTTCAACTTCCGGCACCCGGACGGCACGCTGGTCGACGAACGGCTCGTGGCGCGGGAGGCGGCAGCTGCCGGTTTCTCCCTGCGTACCGGCTGTTTCTGCAACCCGGGCGCGGGCGAGGGCGCGTTCGGGGTCAGCCGGGCCTCGACGCGGCAGCGGTCGGTGTCGAGGGTCGACTCGATCGACCAGTACCTCACGGCGCTACGGCTGCCGACGGGCGGCGCGGTCCGTGTCTCGTTCGGACTGGCCTCCACGGCGACGGACGCGGAACGCTTCCTGGCCTTCGCCCAGTCGACCTACCTCAACCGTGAGGTGGGTGCCGAGTCACCGCTGCCACCTCGGCTGCGCTGTTGACCTGCCGGCCGGGCCAGCTGGCTGACCCGCCCGAGCGCGCCGGCTAGCTGACCTGGGCCACCGGCGCCGGGCGGTGCTTGATCTCCTCCATGAACGGGAACCGGGCGGTCAGCTCGGCGGTCGTCAGGCCGGCCCGCCAGGCCGCGGCTACCTGGGCGACCTGCACCAGGTCCATGACGTCACCGCAGGCGAGGACCTCTCCCGCGACCCGAAGGTCAATCATGAAGTATCGGGCCTGTGATCCCAGCCCCACGCAGACCACACCCTCGTCGGAGTGCAGCTCGGCGCAGGTGAACCGGGCCCGCCCCTGCTCCGGCGCGGTCACCCGACCGACATCGAGCCCGTGACGGGCAGCGGTTTCGATGAGCGCGGGGGCCAGGCCACCCCGCTCGACCAGATCCGGGTAGAGGCGCACACCCAGCGCCGTCGACGCCTCGCTCATGACTGACTCCCACTTCCTTGTGACAGAGACCAGCAGCGCGCAGGTAACGGGAAAGTTTCCGGCACGCCTCGTCATCCTGTCCCGGTTGGACGCCTCACGGCAATAGGAAGGGTCGATTCGACCGCTATCGAGTAACCCTGGACCGCGCGGAGTCCCTTCGATGGGTCAGCGCCGTCCATCTCGGAGGCACCTACCCGTCTCGCTGTGGTGACCCCGCCCGACGCCCTGCCGCTCACTGGTCAGCATCGGGTGGTAACGGACGGTCGTGATATTGGAAACACTCTTGACAGAAAGCCATGATATCGACATGCTTCGCTCTAGAGAGCGCTCTCTATCCTGGTAGACCGCTTCCACCACCCCCACGCTGAGGAGCCTCCCGTGTTCACAGCCCGGCCCAGCCTCCGCTTCCGCCCTCTCGTACTCCTGGCTGTCGCCCTCGTCGCGACCGCGACCGCGCTCGTCCTGCCGGCTTACCCCGACCGGGCCGAGGCCGCCATCGGCGGCATCAGCTGGCAGGACGAGTTCAACTCGCCCGCCGGCACCCCCGTCGACCAGAACAAGTGGCGGTTCGACATCGGCGGCGGCGGCTGGGGCAACAACGAGCGGCAGTACTACACGAACAGCACCAGCAACGCCGTCCACGACGGCCAGGGCAACCTGGTCATCACCGCCCGCCGGGACAACCCCGCCAACTACCAGTGCCACTACGGGCGCTGCGAGTACACCTCGGCGCGACTGCTGACGGCAGCCACCTTCACTCAGACGTACGGGCGATTCGAGGCCCGGATCAAGATCCCGCGCGGTCAGGGCATCTGGCCGGCCTTCTGGATGCTCGGCACCGGCGGCGGGTGGCCCGACGCCGGCGAGATCGACGTCATGGAGAACATCGGCCGGGAGCCGAACACCGTCTACGGCACGGTGCACGGTCCCGGCTACTCCGGCGGCGGCGGCATCACCGGCAGCCGCACCCTCGGCGCGCCGCTCGCCGACACCTTCCACACCTACCGGGTGGACTGGGAGCCGAATGTGATCACGTGGTACGTCGACGGCGTGCAGTACCACCGGGTCGATCCCGCCCGACTCGGCGGCAATCGCTGGGTGTTCGACCACCCCTTCTTCATGATCCTCAACGTGGCGGTCGGTGGTAACTGGCCCGGCTACCCGGACGGCTCGACCCAGTTCCCGCAGCAGATGCTCGTCGACTACGTCCGGGTGTCCAGCTACACCTCGGGCGGGGGCGACCCGGCTCCCGGCACCAGCCGGATCAGGGGCGCGCAGAGCGGTCGTTGCATCGACATCCCCGGCGCCAACCCGGTGGAGGGCGCCAAGCTCCAGATCTGGGACTGCAACACCACTGCGGCCCAGAGCTGGACCTTCGCCTCCGACGGGACCATCCGCGCGATGGGCAAGTGCATGGACCCGGCCTGGGCCGGCACCGCCAACGGCACCGAGGTCAACCTGGTCAGTTGCAACGGCAACACCGCCCAACGCTTCACCCTCAACGCCGCCGGCGACCTGGTCAACCTCAACGCCAACAAGTGCGTGGACGTGCGGGAGGCCAACCCCAACAACGGCGGCAAGCTGCACCTGTGGGACTGCCTCGGCGCCGCCAACCAGAAGTGGTCTCGCATCTGACGACCGGTCACCAGTGCGGTGGGCCGTCCGGGCACGACTCGGCCGGCCCACCGCGGTGCGCTCCGCTCACCTCATCAGAGCGATTGGCTCGATGAGCGGGGGAAGCCCCGCTTGCGCCCTATATGTTCAGATTAGTCCATAATCTGGCAGTTCCGGGAGTGAGCCCATGTCGCACCACCTCGATACGCCCCTCGCGGCCCAGGGCGGTCAGCTGTTTCTCAACGACCTCTTCGTCTTCAACGGTGACCGCGCCACGGTCTTCGTCATGGACGTCAACAGTTCGGTGACCAAGGCCGACATCAAGCGCGGCTTCCACGCCGAGGCGCGCTACGAGATCAAGATTCACATCAACGGCGCCAAGGCGGAGGACCTGACCTACCGGTTCGCCTTCGGCGAGCCGGACGGCGACGCCCGGCAGACCTTCCAGTTGTACGAGCTCACCGGCGCGGACGCCCGCGACGACGCCGCGATGGGCACCCCCGTCGCCCAGGGGCGAACCGGCGAGGTGACGGCCGGCGGCAACGTGCGGATCTGGGCCGGCCGGATCACCGACCCCTTCTTCATCGATCTCGACGAGCTCGCCATCATCAACGGCGCGGTCAAGAACGGTTCGCGGGTGGACCGCTCAGCGTGGCGAGCCGACCAGGCCAAGAACACCTTCGCCGGCACCACCGTCGAGTCGATCGTCCTTGAGGTCTCCCATGACGAGCCACTGCTGCGCGAGGGCACCGAGATCGGCGTGTGGTGCCGCACCATGCTGGCCACCGACGCGGGCGGGTGGCGCCAGATCAACCGCGCCGGCCACCCCATGATGTGGCCGATCTTCTGGCCCCACGACACCGACTTCTCCGACCCGGCCAACTTCCGGCACCCCGGCAGCGACCTCGCCGAAGGCGGCGAGGAGATCGCGAACGCGGTCGCCGGAGTCGTCAAGGCGAACGGCACCGCGTCGGACCCCCAGGCATACGGCTGGAGCGTCGCCCGGCAGCTCTACCCCGACCTGCTGTCGTACAAGGTCGGCACGGCCGCGAACTTCGGCTTCGCGGTCCGCAACGGACGCGGCCTGGCCGACAACGTTCCCGAGGTGATGTTCTCCCTGGTGCTCAACACCGGCACCACGTCCGGTCTCACCTCGGAGGTCACGAAGGCCGCGCGTGCCGCCACGTTCCCGTACGTGGTCCCGGCCTGAAGGTGGCCGCGAGGGCTCGCGGCGGAGCGGGTGAAAGCGGACCGGCCCCTTCGGTCACACCGAGGAGGTCGGTCCGCTGAGGCTGGAAGACGTCAGCCCTCGATATCCCTGGGGTCACGGCCGCGGGGGTAGGTGTTCTTCTCCCCGATCGTGCCGTCCTGCTTCTTGACCACGTGTTCGACGCCGCGGTCGGCCGCCATCTCGCGGCCCTGGGCCTGCGCGTCGGCCTTCACGTCATGCGTGCTGCTGGCCCGCTCGTTGCCCTCCGGCTTGTTCTTCCACTGCCCGTCCTCGTGGTACGTGTCGACGTCACCCTTGACCATGGCCGGCTCCTCCCTGCGTCTGCGCTGTCCCCGAATCAGTGCCCCCAGCCGCGCCGGGCAAACCGGGGTCCTCAGGAGACGGCCGGGCAGTTGTTGCTCACCCGCCGGAGGATCTGTTCGCGTTCGTCGGTGGTGATGCCTGACGGCTCGCCGTCGAAGTGCGTCTCGACCTTGTCCCAGCCTCGGCGCTGCTCGTAGTGCAGGTGCGGCGCGCCGGAGTTGCCGGTGCTGCCCAGCCGCCCGATCTGGTCACCCTGGGCGACCTCCTGACCGACAGTGACCAGTGGCGGTTCGAGCATGTGCAGGTACTGCGTCTCCCACTTGCCGCCGTGGTCGATCTTCACCCAGTAGCCGCCGCCGCGCCCCCGTGGGCCGTCCGGGTTCTCCGGTGTGCGGCCGCCCAGCGATCCGTTGATGCCCGCCACCGTGACCGTGCCGGCGTACGAGGCGAGCACCGGTCGCCCCCACGCCTCGCCCTCGATCGGGAAGAAGTCGACGTCGTAGTCGTCGTGGCCGGGATAGGTGCTGAGCTGCCACGTCTCCCCACAGGCCACCGGCATCTGGAAGAGCGGACGCGGCCCGGCCGGTCGCAGCATCGGCACCGCGACAACTGCGATGCCCAGCACGGCTGCCACCGCGACGAGTGCGAGGAGGACACGGATGGCACGGCGTCGCGGGCGGCGGTGGGTGCGGGCTCTGGCGGGGCGGCCGGTCGTCACCGGCCCGAGCATGGCAGACGCCGGCAACGCCTCGACGCCGGGTCGGTGACATTGCAGTCGCATCGTGAACGAGGTACGGTCGGTTCCAATGCAGTCGTATTGCGATGAGAGTGGGACCCATGCACGTCATCCCGTTGTCCGAGGCGACCACTGACCTGTTCCACATGGTCGGCGGCAAGGCCGCCGGGCTGGGCGAGCTGATTCGGCGCGGCGAACGGGTTCCCGAGGGCTTCTGCGTCACCACCGAGGCACACCGACTCGGCGTGGTACCCGCCGCCGAGGTCCTCGCCGCGTACCAGCGGCTCGGCGCGGGCCGGGTAGCGGTGCGCTCCAGCGCCACCGCGGAGGACCTGCCCGACGCGAGCTTCGCCGGGCAACACGACACCGTGCTCGACGTCGTCGGCGACGCCGAGCTGATCGCCGCCGTCGAGAAGTGCTGGGCCTCGCTGCACAGCGACCGGGCGACCGCCTACCGCGACGCCCGGCAGATCGACAACCGGCAGGTGCGGATGGCCGTCGTGGTGCAACGCATGATCACGCCCAAGGTGGCCGGGGTGCTGTTCACCGCGAACCCGCTGATCGGGCGGCGCGACGAGATGGCTGTCGACGCGGCCCCTGGTCTCGGCACGGCGGTGGTGGGCGGCGCGGCGACGGTGGACCACTACGTCCTCGACGGCGTCCGCCGAGACGACACCGGATGCCTGACCTCCGCGCACCTGGCCGACCTGCGCGCCACCGGCGAGCGGCTGCAGGCCCACTTCGGTTGCCCGCAGGACATCGAGTGGGCGGTCGACGCACACGACGTCCAGTGGCTCCTGCAATCCCGGCCGATCACCACAGTGTTTCCGCAGCCGCCGGTCACCGACAAGCCCCTCCCCCGGGTCTACCTGGAGTTCGGTCACGTCCAGGGCATGCTGCGACCGGTCACCCCGATGGGCATGTCGACCCTGCGGACGCAGATCACCGCCATGCTGGCCGCGCTCGGTGTGCGGGTGGAGATCGTGGACATCGGTGGCCGGCTCTACGGCGACCTGACCGACCTGGCCCGGGACAGGTCGTCCCGCAGACGGCTGGTCAAGCTCATGGCTGTCGACTTCGGGCCGCGCGCCCAGGCGGTGATGCAGCACGTGCTGGACGACCCCCGCTTCGCCCCGACCAGCGGCCGCCCCCGGCGCGGCGGAGCGCCGGGGGCGGCGTCGCGGCGGACGGCCCGGCGTGCGGCTGTCGGGATCCTGCGGGCCCTGGCCCGTCCCGACACCGCACGGATTCGGATGTTCGAGGCTGTCGAGCAGCTGAGAACCCGATCGACAGCCCCCACCGACCTGCGCACCGCCGCCGAACGGCTGCGCTTCGTGCAGGCGCAGGACGCCGACGACAGCGCTGACGCGATCATGTGGCCGATCGTCGCGGGAATGCTCGCCGCCGCGCTGCCGGCCACGCTGCTCAAGGGCCTCGCCGGGCCGGACGAGATCCACACCGTGCTGGGCGGCATGCCGCACAACGTCACGATCGAGATGGACCTGGCGCTGTGGCGGCTGGCCCAGGGCGCGGGCGAGCACCGTCGACTCCTCCTCGACACCCCGCCGGCCGAACTGGCCACGCGCTACCTGCGCGGAACCCTGCCCGACATCGGCATGGCGGCCTTCCTGGAGGTCTACGGTCACCGGGGCGTCGCCGAAGTCGACCTTGGCGTGCCGCGCTGGGAGGAGGACCCCGCTCCGGTCTTCGCCGCGGTCGCCAACTACCTCCGGGTCGCCGATCCGCGGCAGGGCCCCGATGAACGCTTTCGACGAGCCGCCGTCGCGGCGGAGAGAGCGCTGGCGGAGCTGATCGGGCGAGCCCGCCGTCGGCGGCCGGTGCGGGGCACCATCGCCGGTTTCCTGCTGCGCCGGGCGCGGTCGTTGGCCGGTCTGCGCGAGGCCGGCAAGTTCGCCGGGTTGTACCCACTGCGCGAGACCCGCCGGCAACTGCTGCTCATCGGCGCCGAGCTGCACGGAACTGGGTTGCTGGACCAACCCGACGACATCATGTTCCTGACCGTCGACGAGGTGCACGCCGCCGTACACCAGGGTGTCGACCCGCGAGCGACTGTCACCTCCCGGCGGGCCACCCACCGTCGCGAGCTACGCCGCAGGACGGTGCCGGTGGCGCTGCTCTCCGACGGCACGGACGTCGAGGCGGTCCTGCCCGCGACGGCGGCCGGCGACGGGATGCTCGCCGGCGTGGGTGCGTCGGCGGGTCGGGTGACCGGCCCCGCCCGGGTCGTCCACGACCCAGGCACCGCCCACGTCGAGCCCGGCGACGTCCTGGTGGCCGCGACCACGGACCCCGGGTGGACCCCGCTGTTCCTCACCGCCGCGGCGCTGGTCACCGAGACCGGCGCGATCATGGCGCACGGTCCGACGGTGGCCCGCGAGTACGGCATCCCCGCCGTCATCTGCGTGCCGGACGCCACCCGGACGATCACCACGGGGCAACTCGTCACCGTCGACGGCGGCGCCGGCACCGTCACCGTCCACTGACCGTCCACCCCCTACCGTGAAGGACGACAATGACCGACACCACGGCGTCGACCAGGGCGCGGGTGGGCCCGCTGCTGCGACGCGCGGCCGAGACCGAAGCCGCGACGTGGCGCAGCCTGTACCTGTGGGCGCGGCGGCGTGCACTGCCGTTTGGGGCCCGGCGACGAACCGTTCGGCTACCTCGGTGTGGTCAAGCCGATCCTGGGCATCTTCATCGGCCTGTCGGTGGTGGAGATCCCGATCTTCGATGTCGTCGTCACCCACGTGGTGCCCTGGCGGCCCGCCCGCTGGATCGTGCTCGGCCTCGGCATCTGGGGTCTGCTCTGGATGATCGGGTTGTACGCCGGCATGACCATCCACCCCCACGTCGTGGGTGACAGTGGCCTGCGGGTGCGGCTCAGCTCGGGCATCGACATCTTCATCCCGTGGACCGACGTCGAGGCGCTGCGCAAGCGGTACCGTTCGCTGCCGTCGAGCAGGTCGGTGCAGGTCGAGCAGGAGGGCGACCGCCAGGTGGTGTCCATCGCCGTCGGCAGCCAGACGAGCGTCGACGTCCTGCTGCGCCGGCCGCTGACCTTCGACCTGCCGAGGGGCGGGTCCGCGCCGACGAACGAGCTACGAATGTACGCCGACGACCCCGACGGCCTCCTGCGCAGCGCCCGGGGCACCTCCACGAGCAGCACCGTCAGCCGTTAGCCCCCGCCGCGGCGGGGGTACCCGGGTCAGCCATTGTGAAACGATCGAGGCCATGCCGAAGAAGGTCGACCACCAGGAGCGACGCACCCTCATCGCGGACGCGTTGATGCGGGTCGCCGCGGCTCAAGGGCTGGAAGCGGTCAGCCTCCGACACGTGGCCGCTGCGGCCGGCGTGTCCGCCGGCATGGTCCAGCACTACTTCCGGACCAAGGACGAGATGATGACGTTCGCGTTGAGCGTGGTCCGCGAGCGCAGCCAGATCCGGGTCACCGAGGCGGTGGCCCGGCTGGGTGCGAACCCACCGCCTCGGCTGCTGCTGCGGACCCTGCTCGCCGCGTTGCTGCCAGTCGACGCGCACACCCGCGACGACGGGCGGGTGGCGCTCGCGTTCCTCGCCTACACGGCGGTACGTCCGGCCGCCGGGACCGGCCTGCGTGAGGGCACCCGGCAGCTCACCGAGTTCATCGCCAGCCTCCTACCGGACCGGCACGACGCCTCCGCCGCGGCCGGTCTGCTGGCGCTGATGGAAGGGCTGGGGGTCTACCTGCTCGGCGGGCAGTACACCGCCGAGCAGGCGCTGGGCGCGCTGGACGCCCAGCTGGACCTGCTCTTCGGCGGGTCGGCGGCCGGCTGAGCGGTAGTGGTCGTACCGGGCCCTCAGCAGCGCGGCACGTTCGGGATGTAGCCGTCGTAGCCGGTCAGCACGAAGGCGTCGGAGACGTAGCGGTTGGTGCCGATCCGGTTCCAGACGGCGGTCGTGCCGTACGGGCCGGTGACCGTGCTGCCGACGGCCTGGCAGTAGACGGCGACGGTGGCGCCGTCGGTGACCGAGCCGACGACCGGGTAGCTGACACCGGGGCCGGAGCGCACGTTGAGGCTGGACGCCGTGGCGATCACCGTGCCGGAGCCGATGCCGGTGATCCCGTTCACCAGTTGCAGGTAGTAGGTCCAGTTCCAGTTCGGGCCCGGGTCGGTGTGGGTGGCGCCTGGCACCTCGTGGTGGGCGATGATGTGCGCCCGGTCCTTCGGGATGCCGTACTTGGTGGCGAGGCTGCGGGTGAGCGCGGCCGAGGCGCGGTACATCGCGTCGGTGAGCCAGGCGGGATTGTCGACGTACCCCTCGTGTTCGATGCCGATCGACTGGGTGTTGTAGGTCCAGTTGCCGGCGTGCCAGGCGATGTCCTTCTCCCGTACGGACTGGGTGACGGCCCCGTCGGAGGACCGGAGGGTGTAGTGCGCGCTGGCCTGGGCCGCCGGGTTCTGGAACCAGCTGACGGTGCCCGAGTACGAGCCCTGTGCGGTGTGGATGACGATGTGGGTCACCGGGTGGCTGCCGGGTCGACTGGCCACCGTGTAGTTGCTCGTGCTGGCCGGCGCCCACGCGGCCGGCCCGTAGTCGGTGCTGAGGGTGCCGATCCCGCCGAGCACGGCGGCCCGCTCCAGGCCACCCCGCCGGGGTGCGACCGGCCGCCCGGCCACCGCCTCGCCGCGCCCGGTGAACCCGACCCGCAGCAGGTCGTAGACGGTGTCGGCGTAGAGCCGCGCGACCGACGCCTCGCTGCTTCCGCCGTACCGGGCGACCGGTCCGTACCAGACGTTCACGTCGTCGCGTGTCGCGGCGGTGAGGCCCGCCTGATCGGCGTACGAGCGCAGCACGGCCGCCGCACCGAGCACGTTCGCCGTCGGTTCGGTGCGCAGGGCGGCCGGACTGAGCCGGGTGAGCGCGGCAGCCTCGTCCAGGGTGCGTACGCCGGGGTTGCTCGCCAGGTGCATCAGCCCGTGGCCGCCGGCCGCGCTCGGTGTGCGGGCGTGCATGTCCAGCCGAGACTCGGCGTACCCCAGCGCCACCAACAGGTCGCGCGGAACGTCGTACCGCGCGGCGGCGGTGTCGAACGCGGTGGCCAGCGGGGCGGCCGGCGCTGGCGTCGCACCGGGATCGGCGATGGCCGGTGACCCGACCGCGAGGACTCCGGTCAGGGCGGTGGTCAGGGCGAGCAGGATCCGGCCTCGGTGGATGCTTCGAACGGACATGAGCACTCCCTTGCGGTGACTGAGGTTGGCGGCCGGTGGGCCGCCAACCTCGGCGGTCGAACTCGTCAGCACCAGCCGTTGACCGGACCGTTCACACCCGTCGACAGGTAGGCGTCGGACACCCAACTGCCGTCGCTCAACCGGTTCCAGAGCGCCGTGGTGCCGTACCGGCCGGTGTGGGACGTGCCGTTGGCGGAGCAGGAGATGGTGACCGTGGCGCCGTCGGCCACCGAACCGAGCGAGCCGTACCCGGTTCCCGGGCCGGCCCGGCGGGTGAGCGCCCCACCGCCGTTGGCGTCGACCACCCCCTGGTTGAAGCCGAGCGCGCCGTAGTTGTAGAGGCCCGCTCCGGCACCGGCCCAGGCCGACCCGTGCCGCGCCCCGCCCTGGTAGGCGGCGGCTCCGTTGTTCAGCACCCACTTGCCGATGTCGTGGCCGGCGATCGGCACGTACGCGCTGTTCTGCCGGAGCCCGAAGTGGACGTGCCGGCCGTAGGCGGCTCCGCCGCAGGTGACGTCGGTGCCGGTGTTGCCGAGCACCGCACCCTGGCCGACGCTGGCGCCGTTGACGGAGATGCTGTTCCAGAGGTGGTAGTAGTCGGTGGAGTAGCCCCGGTCGTGAATGACCCGGATCCACCCCTGACACATCGTGTACGCCGCTCCGGCCCGCGCGGCGCGGACCACCTGGTCGCCGCCGGCCAGGTCGACCGAGCTGTACGGTGACTCGGTTCCGCCCCAGCCGTGCGGGCCGCTGGTGAGCGTCCACGTCTGGCCCACACCGAACGGCAGGGCCATTCCGGTCCGGTAGTCGCCGCCCGCGTACATCGGGGCCGGGGTGGTGGTGAGCACGCTCCTCTCCTGCGCCGTCGTCAGGGGCGACTCGGCGGCCAGCGCGCCGAAGGCGGCCTCGCCGTCGAAGGCGATCCGCCACCCGGCGGGCTCGGACCGGGCGATGAAGATCGACCCGGTCGGGTGGGCGTCCTCCTGGCGGGGCGCGAGCGCGACGGCGGTGCCGAACGCCCACCGGCCGCTGGTGCGGCTGACGGTGACCCGGGTTTCGGGTCGCGCGGCGGCTGCGGACAGCTCGGCGGAGCCGAGCAGCTTGGCGGTCACCGCGTCGGTGAGCGCCGGGGTGACGGCTGCTGCGGCGGCGCTGGGCGCGGCCCCGATCAGGCTCGTGACCATCAACAGGGCTGCGGCTGCGCCGCCGGCCAATCGTCGACCGTGTCTCATCGTGCCCTCGCTTTCGATGGGGTCCAGGCCGGAACGATGGAGCGCTCGCGGCCACTGAGGGGTGGGTGATGGTGGCTTTGACCAGGGGTTATCGCCCAGTCACGGAGACGGGTGTAAATATTGATGCTGATTGTTGTGTAGTAAACCGTCGAAGTCAACGCACCAATCGAAGGTTTCCTACATCGCCTGATTTGACGGATTGCCATCCACGCCAAGGCGCACAGGTGCCCGGACGGCCGGGCCGGATCGGACCGTCAGGTGAGCGGCGACGGCGACTCGGCGCCGGGGATCACCAGCGTCGGCGCGCCGGACCCGTCCGCCGCGACGCGCCGCATGCTCGACCAGCTCCAACCACGCGCCGTCGACGTCGACGCGTCCGCTGTACCAGGCCCTCTACCACCACAACGCCGACGTCGTGGTGTGGGGGGCGCACAACCACGTCTACGAGCGGTTCGCCCGGGTGAACCCGGCCGGTGGCGCCGACTCCAGCCGGGGCTGCGCAGCTTCGTCGCCGGGATGGGCGGCGCGGGCCACTGACCCACCCCGTCGATCTTGCACTTTCTGTCCCGACTTCTGCCGCGTAAGCCGCATAACGTCGACACAAAGTGCGAGATCGCGGAGTCGGTTATCCACGCGAGTGGCCCCTGACCGCGGAGCGGTCAGGGGCCACCTACGTGCTTGTCCGGCGTCAGCGGGCCGTGCCGGCGCGACGCTTGTTGTAGACGTCGAAGGCGACCGCGACGAGCAGGACGAGACCCTTCACCACCGACTGGGTCGACTGGTCAATGCCCATCAGCTGCATACCGTTGCTCATCACCGCCATGATCAGACCACCGACCATCGCGCCGACCACGGTGCCCACGCCACCGGTGACCGCCGCGCCGCCGATGAAGGCCGCAGCGATCGCGTCCAGCTCGAACATGTTGCCAGCGGCGGGCTGGGCGCCGTTGGACCGCGACGAGTAGATGACGCCGGCCACCGCCGCCAGGAAGCCCATGTTGACGAACATCCAGAAGTTGACGGTGCGGACCTTCACCCCGGACAGCGCCGCCGCCGACAGGTTGCCGCCGATCGCGTAGACCTGGCGACCGAAGACGGTCCGCCGGGTGAGCAGGCCGTACACCAGCACCAGGACCGCCAGGATGATCAGCACGATCGGCAGCCCTCGGGCGTGCGCCAACTGCCACGCGAAGTACATGAGGACCGCGCCGACCAGCACGACCCGGGCGACGAACAGCGGGAACGACTCGACCGGCTGCTGGTAGCGGATACGCGCCACGCGGGTGCGGAAGCCGCTCACCGCGTAGCCGGCCACGGCGATGGCACCGATCAGCAACGTGAAGGCGTCGAAGCCCTCCCCGCCGAGCAGGCCGTTGAGGAAGCCCGCCGCGACCTGCTGGTACTCGGAGGGGAACGGCGACAGCGAGATGTTGTCGAGCACCCGCAGGGTGAGACCCCGGAACAGCAGCATGCCGGCCAGGGTCACGATGAAGGCCGGAATGCCCGCGTACGCCACCCAGAACCCGTGCCAGGCGCCGACCGCGACACCGACGACCAGCGCGGCCACGACGCCGATCCACCAGGGGTGACCCTGCTGGATCACCAGGACGGCGGAGACCGCTCCGGTGAGCGCGACGACCGATCCGACCGACAGGTCGATGTGCCCGCCGATGATCAGGATGACCATTCCGATCGCGAGGACCAGGATGTACGAGTACTGGAGAACGATGTTGGTGATGTTGCCGGGGCTCAGCAACACCCCGTCGGTCAGGACCGCGAAGAGGGCGACGATGACGACCAGGGCGACGTAGATCCCGCTCTGCCGCAGGTTGTTCAACACCAGCGCCCGCAGGTCGTTCGTCCCGCCGTGCAGGGCGGCGGTGGGCGTGCTGTCCGGGGGCGTGGGGCGCTCCGTCGAAGGGGTCTTGATGCTGGTCATCCGACGAGCTCCTTGTCCTTGGTCATCAGCTCCATGAGGCTCTCCTGAGTCGCCTCGGCCACCGGCATCTCGCCGGTGATCCGGCCGGCGGCGAGGGTGTAGATCCGGTCGCACATTCCGAGCAGCTCCGGCAGCTCGGAGGAGATGACGATCACCGCTTTACCGGCCGCCACCAGCCGGTTGATGATTGTGTAGATCTCGTACTTGGCGCCGACGTCGATCCCGCGGGTGGGTTCGTCGAGGATCAACACGTCCGGATCGGTGAACAGCCACTTCGACAGCACCACCTTCTGCTGGTTGCCGCCGGAGAGCTTGCCGACCACCGCCATGACGCTCGGCGTCCGGATGTTCATCTCCTTGCGGCTCGTCTCGGCAACCTTGATCTCCTCGTTGCCGTTCACCCAGCCCAGGCGGGACAGCCGGTCCAACGCGGCGGCGGACACGTTGCGCCGCACGTCGTCGATGAGGTTGAGGCCGTAGCGCTTGCGGTCCTCGGTGACGTAGGCGATGCCGTTGTCGATCGCCTCGGCGACGGTGCGCGCCTGCACCTCCCGCCCGTGGACGAAGAGTCGGCCCCGGATGTCGCGCCCGTAGGACCGACCGAACACGCTCATGGCCAACTCGGTGCGCCCGGCCCCCATCAGGCCCGCGATGCCGACGACCTCACCGGCGCGTACGGACAGGCCGACGCCCTCGACGACCATCCGGTCCTGGACCGGGTGCCGCACCGTCCAGTCCTCGATGCGGAGGACCTCGTCACCGGGAGACGACTCGCGGTCGGGGTAGAAGCTGTCCAGGTCGCGCCCGACCATGCCCCGGATGATCCGCTGCTGGCTCACGTCGTCGGACTTCATGTCGAGGGTCTCCACCGCCCGCCCGTCGCGGATCACCGTGGTGGAGTCGGCGATGGCGGTGATCTCGTTGAGCTTGTGCGAGATCATGATGCAGGTGATGCCCTGCTCCTTGAGGGCCCGCAGCAGGTCGAGCAGGTGCGCCGAGTCGATGTCGTTGAGCGCGGCCGTCGGCTCGTCCAGGATGAGCAGGCGCACCTTCTTCGACAGCGCCTTGGCGATCTCCACCAGCTGCTGCTTGCCGACGCCCAGCTGGATGACCGGGGTGACCGGGTTCTCGTGCAACCCGACGGACGCCAGCAGCTTCGCCGCTTCGGCGTTGGCGAAGTTCCAGTCGATGAGCCCGCTGCGGCCACGCCGCTCGTTGCCGAGGAAGATGTTCTCCGCGATCGACAGGTACGGCACCAGGGCGAGCTCCTGGTGGATGATGACGATGCCGTTGGCCTCGCTGTCGCGGATGCCGCGGAACTGCATCGGCTTGCCGTCGAAGAAGATTTCGCCGTCGTACGAGCCGGACGGGTAGACGCCGGACAGCACCTTCATCAGGGTGGACTTGCCGGCGCCGTTCTCACCGCAGATGGCGTGGATCTCGCCGCGGCGCACTGCGAGGGTGACGTCCTCCAGCGCGGTCACGCCGGGGAAGGTCTTGGTGATGCGACGCATCTCGAGGATGGTGTCGTCCATGGTCACTGTCCTCCGTCAGGTCTGGACGCGGTACACGCCCAGGCGTCGGGCCCGGCGGTGACCGCCGGGCCCGACGAGTGGCTTACTTCTTGGCCTGACCGGCGGCGACCTCTTCCGCCGTCCAGTAGCCGGAGTCGATCAGCGTCGCCTTGATGTCGTCCTTGTAGACGGTCGCGATCGGCAGCAGGTACGACGGGACGACCTTGACGCCGTTGTTGTACGTCTCGGTGTCGTTGGCCTGCGGCTGCTTCTTCTGCAGGAACGCCTCGGCCGCGTTCACGGCCTGCTCGGCCAGCAGTCGGGTGTCCTTGAAGACGGTGGAGTTCTGCACGCCGTCGTTGATCAGCTTGATCGAGGCGATCTCCGCGTCCTGGCCGGTCACCACCGGGAGCTTCTTGGCGCCCTTGCCGTAGCCGGCGTTCTGCAGGGCGGTGATGATGCCGCGGGAGATGCCGTCGTACGGCGACAGCACCCCGTCGACCTTCGAGCCGTCGTTGTAGGCCGAGGTGAGCAGGTTCTCCATCCGCTTCTGCGCGGTCTCCTGCTGCCACCGCAGGGTGGCGACCTGCTCGGGGGTGGTCTGCTTGGACTTGACGATCAGCGTGCCGTCTTCGACGAACGGCTTCAGGGTGTCCATCGCGCCGTTGAAGAAGTACTGGGTGTTGTTGTCATCCAGCGACCCGGCGAAGAGCTCGACGTTCAGCGGCCCCTTGGCCGTGCCCTTCGAGCCGTCCTTGTTCAGCAGGCCGAGCCCGACGAGCAGCGCGGTGCCCTGGGCGACGCCGACCTTGTAGTTGTCGAAGCTGACGTAGAAATCGACGTCCTTGCTGCCGCGGATCAGCCGGTCGTAGGAGATGACCGGGATCTTCGCGGCTGCGGCGGCCTGCAGCTGGCTGTTGAGCGCCGTGCCGTCGATCGCCGCGATGACCAGAACATCAGCGCCCTGGGTGATCATCTGGTCGACCTGCTGCGACTGCGTGGGGATGTCGTCACCGGCGTACTGGAGGTCGACCTTGTAACCCTTGGCCTCCAGCTTCGACTTGACCGCGTTGCCGTCGGCGATCCACCGCTCCGAGGTCTGGGTCGGCATCGACACGCCGATGGTCAAATCGCTGGGCTTGTCGCTGCTGGTGTCGCCACCGCTGCCCGCACCCCCGCCGCTGCACGCCGCCAAACTCAGCGCCAGTGCCGCGCCGCCGAGAGCAACCAGGAATTTCCTGCCCACGGGCTTCTCCTCTCTGGACTCCCCCGCCGACTGCCGGGGCCAACTGTCATCTTTCGGGTAGTGTTAGCGCTCACAAACATTGCGTCAACACCTGATCCGAAATACCGGTGTCACGGTCTCGTAACGGAGCATCCGGGCGAGCGTAGCCATCCGGCCGAGCGACCGGAAGAGCAGGACGCGACAACTCAGCGTGGTCGGCACAGCACCCGACAGCACGATGCCCGCGGACGACGACTGTCGTCCGCGGGCACCAGCACTACTGCCGGATCAGGTGGGTCGCCGGCACCTCGGGGGTCGGCGGACCCGATCGGCTACCGCTGCGACCACCGCTGGTTCGCCGCACCGGTGCAGGTCCAGAGGATCACCGTGGTGCCGTTGGCCGTGCCGTTGTTGTTGACGTCCAGGCAGAGCCCCGACTGCGCGCCGCTGATCGTGCCGTTGGCGTTGACCGTCCATTGCTGGTTGGCCCCGCCGTTGCAGTCCCAGATCTGCACCTTGACGCCGGCCGTGGCGTTGAGGGGCGCGTCCAGACACTTGCCGAGGGCCTGCAGGGTCTGACCGCTGCGGGTCCAGCGCTGGTTGGCGGCGCCGTTGCAGTCCCAGATGACCGGCTGCGTGCCGTTTGCCGTGTTGCTGTTCGGCACGTCGAGGCAGCGACCGGAGGCGGCGCTGGCGTACGCGCTCGACGTGGTCGGCGGCGGCGTCGTCGGAGGAGTCGTTCCGCCACCGCTGACCCGGTACACCACCGTGCCGTGCGCCGGGACGCTGGCGCTGATGGTCCCGCTGCTGGAGCTGGTGCCACCGGTCCACGCGTCCACCAGAGTGAACGACGAGCCGGACTTGCCGATGGCCGCGGCCGTGGTCGAGATCGTCGTCGTCGAGCCGCCCTGGTTGAAAAGGGCGACGGCGACGTCACCGTTGGCGAGCCGCTTGGCCAGCACCCGACGCGTGCCGTCGAACGACACCTGCGTCCCCTGCAACCCGAGCGAGTCCTGGTTGATCGCGATCAGGTTGGCGTTCTTCAGGATGGTCTGCGTCGCGGAGTTCATGTTCCGCACGTCGTTGCCGGCGATCAGCGGAGACGCCATGATCGCCCACATCGCGAAGTGGCTGCGCATCTCCGTGTCGTTCATGCCGCCGCGGCCGACCTCCATCATGTCCGGGTCGTTGAACCCACCCGGCCTCGCGTACGACGCCAGCGGAACGGTCACGTTGATGATGTTCTGGATGCCCATCGGGTAGCCGTTGCTCTGGCCGGTGTCCCACGCGTTGGTGATGTCCTCGGTGGTTCGCCACATGTTGGCCACGTCGCCCCAGTTGCGCTGCGGGCCGGTCTTGGCGTGGATGCTGTTGGAGTTGATGCTGTAGACGATCGGCCGGCCGGTGGCGGCCAGCGCGTCACGCATCTTGGCGAAGGTGGTCACCTGGTCGTTGATGCTGCCCTCCGGCGAGCACCAGTCGTACTTGAGGAAGTCGACACCCCAGGCGGCGAACTGGCGGGCGTCCTGCACCTCGTGACCCCGGCTGCCGGTCGCACCGGGGTAGGCGCCGAAGTACTGCGCGCACGTCTTGTCGACCGGCACCTGGTAGAGGCCGAACTTCAGGCCCCGGGCGTGCAGGTAGTCGCCGAGCGCCTTCATTCCGCTGGGGAACCGGCCGGGGTCGCCCTGGATGTTGCCGGAGCTGTCCCGGTTGGGGTTGAACCAGCAGTCGTCGACCACCACGTACTCGTAGCCCAGGTCCCGCATACCGCTGCTGACGATCGCATCCGCCGTCTGCCGGATCAGCGCCTCGTTGATGTTGCAGCCGAACGAGTTCCACGAATTCCACCCCATGGGGGGAGTCCGCGCCACGCCGTTGTCGAGTGCCTGCGCCGTCGGGGCGCGAAGGCCGACCAGAGCGCCGGCGAGCAGTATTCCGGCCGCCAGTACGCTCCCCCAGCGACGACCTCGGGTAGTGCGGTTCATCGAGCCTCCTTGTCGGTGGCGCCCGCCCGTGACTACGATCGCCGGTTGGTGCGCCGATAGTCGTACGCCAATTTTTGTTAGCGTTAACAGAGACGCTCATCATGTTACGGCGACATTTCACGAGGTTCAATACCTTCACGGCGTCGTATCGCCCGAGGTCGATTGACTACACACGGCAACCCATAGAGTCACGTCATACCGGCGGCAAAGGCCGGGAATTGGCGCACGCGGGCGCGAGCCCGCCACCCCGCTCAGCGGGGAGCGGCGGGACTGACGCTGGGTGCTCCGGCCGTCAGCGACGCGGTGGAGCGACACTCTGGCGGGCCACCAGAGCCGGGGCGACGGTCTGCCGCAGCGCCCCACCGGTGCCCGACTCGATCTGGGACAGCAGCATCTGCAGGCTCGCCCGCGCCACCGCGTCGAAGTCCGGTCGGACGGTGGTCAGCGGCGGAATGAAGTACGCCGCCTCCGGCACGTCGTCGAAGCCGACCACACTGATCTCGTCCGGCACCCGCCGGCCGAACTCGTGCAGCGCCCGCAGCACGCCCAGCGCCAGATGGTCGTTGGCGGTGAAGACGGCGGTGACCTCCGGCATCCGCGCCAACATCTGCCCGCACCGGTAACCCGACGCCGCGGACCAGTCCCCCGGCATCGGCGGCGGCGGATCCAGCCCGGCGGCCAGCAACGCCTGCCGCCAGCCGTCGATCCGGCCGACGCTGTCGAACCAGTCGGTCGGCCCGGAGACGTGCCAGACGGTGCGGTGCCCCGCGTCGAGGAGATGTTGCGTCGCCGCCCGGGCGCCCGCCACCTGGTCGACCGTCACCAGCGGCACCGGCCGGTTCGGGTCACCGTCGACGGTGACCAGTGGGACATCCTTGGGCAGGCGCTCCAGCGCCTCACCGGCCGACTCGACCGGGGCGATGACCACGATGCCGGCGACCCGGTGCGACAGGTGCCGCTCGACAGCCGCCGAGATGGAGCGGTGGTCGAGGTTTCGCACGCTGCCGACACTGACCGCGAAA
This sequence comes from Micromonospora inaquosa, assembly GCF_003857055.1. Lineage (GTDB taxonomy): Bacteria > Actinomycetota > Actinomycetes > Mycobacteriales > Micromonosporaceae > Micromonospora > Micromonospora inaquosa. The sequence continues at coordinate 46,184 of NZ_QGSZ01000233.1, forward strand.
CCCTCTTCGGCGGCGGTCTGCTCCAACGCGGCCAGCAGCGACGCCGGACCGTAGAGCGTCGTATTCTGCGCGACCACACCGATGACCTGCGATCGACCAGTCACCAGGGCGCGTGCCGCGCCATTGGGGCGGTAGCCGAGTTCGGCGATCGCCGCGCGTACCCGAAGCCGGGTCTGCTCACGGACGTTGGGGTGCCCGTTCAGCACCCGCGACACCGTCTGATGGGAGACACCGGCGAGACGAGCAACGTCCGTCATCGCGGGACCGTGGACGGCCATTTCACTCCCCCCGCTACATCGCCGGCCCGCAGCCCGTCGACGTCGACTGGAGCGGCCCGGCCCGATCCCCCTCGCTCAGTCACCACGCCGGTGCTGAATCCCAGGTGACCAGCGCTGGATCGCCGATAGTCTACGCCAGCAACCGCTCTGAACACGGCACGGCTCTGTCGGGACTGCGCGACGCGCCGAAGCCGTGCAACGCGGTGCCCACCGGGACTACGCAGCCAACCGGTACGACGCACGGCCCCCGACGTGGTACGCCGGCCTGCCCTCGCTCCTGGACAGAGCGTGGAGCAGGCCGGCGAGGACCTGACACGGTGGCGCGGACTCGACATGTCACCAGGCATGTGTTGCCAGCGCCACCGGTCAGACCGATGGTGGTGTGACCGGCGTCACGGGGTGGTCAGGTCGAATCGCCGCACGGTGACCGCGCCACCGAGCGCCTGCGTTGCGTGGTTGAAGATGGCGAACCGGTAGCCCATGAAGAACTGCCAGTTGTTCGCCAGTGTCAGGGCGTTGCCGAACGAGGTGAAGTTGACCCCGTCGGTGCTGTACGAGAAACGGGCCTGCCGGCCGGATCCCGGTCTGATGTCGGCGTTGGCCCGCAACCAGATCCGGCCACCGGAGACGGCGGTGCTCGCCACCTCGCTGCCGGTGCTGGTGGTGTTCCAACTGCCGTCCATCGTCAGGCCGTTCTGCATGACCAGCCTGGTGGAGCCGTTGTCCCGGCGGACGCCGATCCAGGCCGACGAGTTGCGCAACACCGCCAGGCCGGTGCGATCACCGTCGCGCATGGTGGAGTAGTCCAACTCGATGGTCGCTGTCGAGGTGGGGCCCTGGATCCGGTGGGTCAGCGTGTTGCGCGCCTTGTACAGGTCACCGGTGACGGTGGCGGTCTGGAGGTTCAGGCCGTTGTTGACCGACCACTTGCTGTTGTCCGGGTTGTGGTTCCACTCCCACTGCGGGCCCAGCGTGGTGCCGGCGAAGGTGTCGGTGCCGGTGAGCGGCTTGACCGCCCGGGGCGGCGCCGGCAGGTTCGGCTTCGGGTACGTGCTGCCCCACGCGCCGTTGACCGTCTGCAACACCGGCCAACCGTCGCCGGTCCAGGTGATCGGGGCCAGGGCCGGCATCCGACCACCGGGGTACGCGTCGACGAAGGACATGTAGTACCAGTCGCCGTTCTGGGTCTGCACCAGACCGCCCTGGTGCGGCACACCGCCGCCGGAGATCGGACCGGGCAGGTTGAGCAGCACCTGCCGCTGCTCGTACGGGCCGAACGGACCGTTCGTGGACTTCAGCACGTACTGGCCGTTGGCCGGGCGGGTGAGCCAGATGTAGTAGGCGCCGTTGCGCTTGTAGAAGCGGGCGCCCTCCAGCGTCCCGATGCTCGACGGCGTCTGGTACACCTGCTGGGCGCGCACCTGCGACTTCCCGTCGGCGGACAGCTGGGCCACGCTGATGGTGCTGTTGCCGTACGCCACGTACATGGTGTCGTTGTCGTCGATCAGCATCCCCGCGTCGTAGTAGCAGTTGGGGATGGTGGTGTGCTTGCTCCAGGTGCCGTCGACGGCGGACGCGGTGTAGATGTGGGTCTGCGCGAAGTCGATGCACCCGGCCCAGTAGTACGTCCGGTTGCTCGGCCGGTAGTTCAGCGTCGACGCCCAGATCCCGTCGACGTACGCGTTGCCACCGCTCATGTCGTACTTCGAGCCGAAGTCGAGCCGGGGCACGGCGTGACCGGCGTACTCCCAGTTCACCAGGTCGTAGGAGCGCAGCACCGGCGCGCCCGGCGAGTAGTGCATGGTGGACGACGTGAGGTAGTACGCGTTGTCGACCCGGATGATGTCGACGTCGGCGAAGTCCTGCCAGATCGCCGGGTTCGAGAAGGTGCCGTTCGACGGGGGCGGCGTGGTGGGGTTGCCACCGCCGTCGACGCGGACGAACTGCCACTGCTGGTTCGCGCCGTTCCAGTCGTCGTACTGCACGATGTTTCCGCCGTCGGCGGTCGAGGCGCCCTGCACCTCCATCACCTTGTTGCTGTTCCGGTTGATCAACCGGACGTAGCCGCCGTCCGAGTCGGCCAACCGGAACTGCTGGTTGCTGCTGTTGTTGTCAGTCCACTGCACGATGCTGCCGCCGTTGGCGGTCGAGAAGCCCGAGACGTCCAGCACCTTGTTGGACAACCGCGACTTCACCCGGTAGTAGCCACCACCGGAATCGACGAACTGCCACTGCTGCTGGTTACCGTTGTTACGGGTCCACTGCGTGATCCGCGCGCCGTCGTTGGTCGCCAGGTTGTAGACGTCCAGAGCCTTGCCGCTGTTGCGGTTCACCAACACGTACCAGGCACTGGTGTCGACCGTCGCCGCTGACGCGGGCGCCGAGGCGACGGCTGCGGCCGCGCCACCGACCACCAGTGTCATCGCGGCGACAGCAAGTCTCGACAGCCACCCGCGCCGACGTGGCGCACCCCGGGGAACCCGACCGATGGAAAACATGATCCTCCTCTGCTGACGCGAACCGAGCGATCTGGGTCGGCGTCCGCGGCACCGGGCGGGGCACCGAGCTGACCGACGTCCGGCCATGTGATCGCTAACACCGCCAGCCCGACAGTCGCGGCGATGAGCTGCCGCAACCGGGAGAGGTGGAACGCGCGCGTGGCCGGACAGTCAAAGACATCGACCATCTTGGCTATAGACTGTGAGCGATAACATGCTGTTAGTCAAGCCGTAACACGGCCGCCTCGCGTCACGCCAGGACCACGCGCGAACGGGTGGTCCACCCAGCCCGCAGGCAGGGATGGACCACCCGTGTCGAGAGCGATCAGGCCGCGCGAATCAGAAGCCGCGGGCCAGCCGGTAGTAGGCCTGGTTCCAGCGGAGTTCGTCGGCGAAGCGGCGGGGCTCCGTCTCGGCGTCGATGACGACGAGCTCGGTGCGGCTCATCTCCGCCAGGTCGTGCAGCTCCTCCACGCCCACCGCCTGCGACAGCACCGTGTGGTGCGGGGCACCCGCGGTGATCCACGCCTCGGCCGAGACCGGCAGGTCGGGGCGCGGACGCCAGACGGCCCGGGCGACCGGCAACCGGCGCAGCGGCTGCGGCGGGGACACCACGTCGATCTCGTTGGCCACGAGCCGGAACCGCTCCCCCATGTCGGACAGGCCGAGCACGACGGCCGGACCGGGTGCCGCGTCGAACACCAGCCGGACCGGGTCCTCCCGGCCACCGATGCTCAGCGGATGGATCTCCACGTTGGGCACGTCCGACGCGATGGTCGGGCACACCTCCAGCATGTGGGCGCCGAGCACCAGCTCGTTGCCCGGGGTGAGGTCGTAGGTGTAGTCCTCCATGAACGAGGTGCCGCCACTCACACCCACCGACATCGCCTTGAGGGTGCGGACCAGGACCGAGGTCTTCCAGTCACCCTCGCCGCCGAAGCCGTAGCCGTCCGCCATCAGCCGCTGCACGGCGATGCCCGGCAGCTGACGCAGCCCCCCGAGGTCCTCGAAGTTCGTCGTGAAGGCCCGGAAACCACCCGCGTCCAGGAAGGCACGCATGCCCAGCTCCAGGCGCGCGGCGTAGCGCAGCGAGTGGTGCTGCTCGCCGCCGGGCAGCAGCTCGCCGACGATGCGGTAGGTGTCCTCGTACTCCTTGACCAGGTCGTCCACCTGCGCGTCGGTGACCTCGCCGACCACCTCGATCAGGTCGTTGACGCCGTAGGTGTTGACCGAGACCCCGAACCGCAGCTCGGCCTCGACCTTGTCGCCCTCGGTCACCGCGACGTCGCGCATGTTGTCACCGAAGCGGGCCAGGCGCAGCGACCGCATCGCCGACCAGCCCAGCGCCGCGCGCGCCCACGCGCCGACCCGAGTGGTCACCCGCGGGTCGCTGACGTGCCCGGCCACCGTCTTACGGGCCACACCGAGACGCGTCTGGATGTACCCGAACTCGCGGTCGCCGTGGGCGGCCTGGTTCAGGTTCATGAAGTCCATGTCGATGTCGTTCCACGGCAGCAGAACGTTCGCCTGGGTGTGCAGGTGCAGCAGCGGCGTCTGCAACGCGTCCAGACCGGAGATCCACATCTTGGCCGGCGAGAACGTGTGCATCCAGGCGATCACCCCGACGGCACCCTGAGCGGCGGCGTCCCGGCAGACCTGCAGGATCTCGCCACTGTTGGTCAGGACGGGCTTCCAGACCACGCGGGCGGGAATCTGCGGCGAGTCGTCGAGCGCTGCCGCGATCTGGCGGGACTGCTCAGCCACCTGGCGGAGCGTCTCCTCGCCGTACATGCCTTGGCTGCCGGTGAGGAACCAGATCTCGGGTTCGGTGTGTGGTGCCATGGGGTTGCCTTCCGCGAGAGGGGCGGTCACTTGTAACGGATTCCGATGAGGCGCTGCAGGAGGATGAACGCGAAGAGCAGGCCGCCAATCACGATCTTGGTCCACCAGGAGTTGAGGCTCCCATCGAAGGTGATGAGGGTCTGGATCACGCCCAGGACCAGCACGCCGAGCACCGTGCCGAAGACGTAACCCGCGCCACCGGTGAGCACCGTGCCACCGATGACGACGGCGGCGATGACGTCCAACTCCATCCCCACGGCGATCAGCGGCGCGCCGGAGAGGGTGTAGAAGGACAGCAGGATGCCGCCGATGGCCGAGCAGAGACCACTGATCGTGTAGACGGCGATCCGGGTCCGCGCCACCGGCAGGCCCATCAGCAACGCCGACTGCGGGTTGCCGCCGATGGCGTACACGTTGCGCCCCAGCCGGGTGTAGGCCAGCGTGTACGCGGCGATGGCGACCACCACGAAGGCGATCAGCACGCTGATCGACACGAAGTTGCCGCGGGGATTCCCGATCCGCTCCTGCGACATCGAGGTCCAGAACCCGTCGGTGATCGGAATCGACGCGCCGGAGATGAACGTGCACATGCCCCGGGCGAAGAACATCCCGGCGAGCGTGACGATGAACGGCTGGATCTCGAAGAAGTGGATGACGCAGCCCATCAACAGGCCGAGCGTCGGGCCGATGAGCAGGGCGATGACGAGCACCAGCGCCGCCGGCATGCCGTCCTGCAGCAACGCGGCCGACACCATCGCCGTCATCGCGACGACCGACCCGACCGACAGGTCGATGCCACCGGTGAGGATCACGAACGTCATACCCACCGCGACAACGAGCAGGAAGCCGTTGTCGATGAAGACGTTGAAGATGACCTGGACATTGGAGAACGCGGTGTACTGCGAGACGCCGATGCCGTACATCACCAGCAGCAGGGCGAGCGTCGCCAGGACCGGTATCTGCTTCCTCGGCAGCCGGAACCGGGTACGACCGGCGGTAAGCGTTCCAGTGGTCATGCCGGCACCTGCTCCTTCGGCTTGTCGGCGACGGGGGCGGGCGGCGGGGAGTTCCGCCTGCGGCGGCTGAACCGGGCCCGGAAGGCCGGTGCCTGGATGAGGCAGACGGCGATGACGACGACCGCTTTGAACAGCAGGGACGTCTGCGGCGAGATGTCCATGGCGTACACCGTGGTGGTCAGGGTCTGAATGATCAGCGCGCCGATGATGGTGCCGCTGAGGAAGAACCGGCCGCCCGCGAGGGACGTACCCCCGATGACGACCGCGAGGATCGCGTCCAATTCCACCCAGAGGCCGACGGCGTTGCCGTCGGCGCTGGAGACGTTGGCCGTCATCATGAAACCGGCGACCGCGGCGCACGCGGCGCTGATCACGTACGCGAGGAAGATGACCCGGCCGGACCGGATGCCGGCGAGCCGGCTGGCCATGGAGTTGCCGCCCACCGACTCGATGATCATGCCGAGCGCGGTGCGACGGGTGAACGCGGCGACGAGCAGGGCCGCGGCGAGGGCGATGAAAATGGCCAGCGGCAGGGTCAGCGCGTGGCCCAGGCCGATCGCCCGGTACGGCTCGGAGTTGATGGTGATGATCTGGCCCTCGGTGATCAGCTGGGCGAGACCCCGGCCGGCGACCATCAGGATCAGGGTGGCGATGATCGGTTGAATACCGATCACGGCCACCAGCACCCCGTTCCAGGCGCCGAGCACGAGCGAGACCCCCATCGCCATCGCGAGGGCGGTAACCACCACGCCAAGGCTGCTCTGGTCGGGCTGCTTGCTGATGTACATGCAGGCGATCGCGCCACTGATCGCGCAGAGCGAGCCGACCGACAGGTCGATGCCGCCGGTCGAGATGACCAGGGTCATGCCCAGCGCGACGAGGATCAACGGTGCGCTCAGCCGCAGGATGTCGATCGGCGTGCCGTACAGGTGCCCGTCCTTGAGCTCAATGGACAGGAACCCGGGCCGGTAGATCGTGTTCGCGGCGAGCATGACGAACAGCACGGCGGCGGGCCAGAACAGCCGGTGTCCGGTGATCGCCCGATAGCGGCTCATGGCGTCGTTCATCGGTCTGCCTCCTCCCGGTGGGATCCGCTGGCGATGGTCTGCATGATGCGGTCGGCGTCGAGGCTCTCGTCGTTGGCGAGCTGCGCGACCATCTGCCGGTCCCGCATCACTGCCACCTTGTGGCTGAGGCGCAGCACCTCCTCCAGCTCGGCGGAGATGAACAGCACCGCCATGCCCCCGTCGGACAGCTGCGTCACGAGCTTCTGGATCTCGGTCTTCGCGCCGATGTCGATGCCCCGGGTCGGCTCGTCGAGGATCAGCAGTCGTGGCTCGGTGATCAGCCACCGGGCCAGGAGCACCTTCTGCTGGTTGCCGCCGGAGAGGTTGCGTACCGGAACCTCCGGGTCAGCGGGCCGGATGTTGAGGGCCTTGACGTACTTGTCGACCAGCTCGTCCTGGCGACGACGCGGAATGGGCCGCAGCCAGCCGCGGGCCGCCTGCATGGCGAGGATCATGTTCTCGCGGACCGACAGGTCAGCGACGATCCCCTCCGCCCGGCGGTTCTCCGAACAGAAACCCACGCCGTGGTCGATGGCCTGGGCGGGGGTGCGCAGGCTGCTCGCCGTGCCGTCGACAGCGACCTGGCCACCGTCGGCCCGGTCGGCCCCGAACAACAACCTCGCTACCTCGGTACGCCCCGAGCCCAACAGGCCGGCCAGGCCCACCACCTCGCCGGCGTGGATGGTGAGGCTGAACGGCTCGACCGCGCCCGCCCGACCGAAGTTCGACACCGCCACCAGGGGGGTGCCCTCCTCCAGCGCGGCCAGGTCCCGCCGGGAGTGCTCCTCGATGCCCTCCAGGACGTCGAGTTCCTTGCCGATCATCTTCTCGACCAGGGAGAGCTGGGGCAGCTCGGTGGTGAGGTACTCACCGACGAGCCCGCCGTTGCGCAGCACGGTGATCCGGTCGGCGATCTCGTAGACCTGGTCGAGGAAGTGGGTCACGAACAGGATGGCGATGCCCTCGTCGCGCAGCTGCCGCATGATGCGGAACAGTTGCGCCACCTCGTCGGCGTCGAGGCTGGACGTCGGCTCGTCCAGGATCAGCACCCGGGCCTTGATGTCGATCGCGCGGGCGATGGCGACCATCTGCTGGATCGCCAGGGAGTACGAGCCGAGTGGCGCGCTGACGTCGAGGTCGAGGTCGAGGTCGGCCAGCAGGGCTCGGGCGCGGCGGCGAACCTCACCCCAGCGGACCGCGCCGAGGAGCCGGGGCTCACGGCCGATGAAGATGTTCTCCGCCACCGAGAGGTTGGTGCAGAGGTTGACTTCCTGGAAAACGGTGCTCACACCAGCGGCGGTCGCCTGCATCGGCCCGGTGAACGACACGGGCTCGTCATGGAGGGTGATCGCGCCCTCGTCGGTGTCGTAGACACCGGTGAGCACCTTGATCAGGGTCGACTTGCCGGCGCCGTTCTCGCCCATCAGGGCGTGCACCTCGCCGGGGAAGAGCCGGAAGTTGACGTCGTGGAGTGCGCGCACCCCGGGGAAGGACTTGCTGATCCCGGTCATCGTCAGGACCGGACGGCTATCCGTCATCCCATCAGACCTCTTCTGGGTTGTCGACACGGAAGGGCCACCACGCCCCCGCGACGCCCGCCCGGTCGCCCCTGGGGGGTCGCTCGGGCGGGCGTGGTACGGGGGTCGTCGCGGGCCAAGCCCGGTCCGTTTCGGGTAGGGAAGCGACGCGGCGGGGCCGCCACGCGAGCGCGGCGACCCCGTCGTCGATCAGTACTTACGGTTGGGCAGAGCTTCCTTCGCCTGCTCAGTCGTGAAGGTGGTCTCCTCGGTCTCGATCCGAGCAGGCACCTCCTGGCCCTCGTGGACCTTCTTGGCCAGGTCCATCAGCTGTGGGCCGAGCAGCGGGCTGCACTCCGCGATGAAGTTGAACTTCCCGTCGGCGAGAGCCTGCATGCCATCCTTCACGGCGTCGACCGTGATGATGGTGATGTCCTTGCCGGGCGTCTTGCCGGCCGCGGTGATCGCCTCAAGCGCGCCCAGACCCATGTCGTCGTTGTGCGCGAACAGCACGTCGATCTTCGGGTACGCCTTGAGGAACTGCTCCATGACCTGCTTGCCGCCGGCCCGGGTGAAGTCACCCGGCTGAGAGGCGATGATCTTCAGGTTCGGGTTGGCGGCGATCGCCTCACCGAAGCCCTTCTTGCGGTCGTTCGCCGGCGCCGCACCGGTGTTGCCCTGCAGCTCGACGATGTTCACCGGGCCCGAGGCGCTCTTCTTCTGCTCGACCAGCCACTCACCGGCGAGCCGGCCCTCCTTGACGAAGTCCGAGCCGAGGAAGGTCTTGTACAGGGTCTTGTCGGCCGAGTCCACCGAGCGGTCGGTCAGGATGACCGGGATGCCGGCGTCCTTGGCCTCCTTGAGCACGGTGTCCCACCCGGACTCCACCACCGGCGAGAAGGCGATCACGTCGACCTTCTGCTGGATGTAGTTGCGGATCGCCTTGATCTGGTTTTCCTGCTTCTGCTGAGCGTCATCGAACTTCAGCTCGATCCCCGCGGCAGCCGCCGACTCCTTGATCGAGGTGGTGTTCGCGGTCCGCCACCCGCTCTCCGCGCCGACCTGGGAGAAGCCCATCGTGATCTTGCCGTCGTCCTTGGACCCGCCGCCGCCGGTGTCGCTGTTGCCGCAGGCCGCCACGCCGCCGACCAGCAGCACGCTGGCGAGGACCGCGGCAGCGCGCCACGGAGCGGACTGCGTTCGCATCTTTCCCATCGAATCTCCTTGGCTGGATGTGGTGGGTAACCGCGCGAACCGCCGAGGTGCGAAGGAGCGGCGTACGCGGGTGGTGCGTGCTGGTGCGTCGTGGTGCAGACCGACGGGTCCCGGATGTTCGGTGAGGGTCAGGAACCCGCCGGTGCGACTGGTTGTTGGCCGTAGACGTTCTGGTAGCGGTCGTAGAGGGAGTCGATGTCGGCCTGCGCCATCGGGACCGGCTGCCCGAGGGTGTGGGCCAGGTGCGCGGTACGGGCCACGTCCTCGCACATGACTGCCGCCTTGACCGCCGCGCGGGCGTCGCGGCCGATGGTGAACACGCCGTGGTTGCGCATCAGCACCGCGGGCGAACGGTGCCCGGCGAGCGTGGCGACGATGCCCTTGCCGATGTCGTCACCGCCGATCAGCGCGAACGGGCCGATCGGGATCTCCCCGCCGAACTCGTCGGCCTGCGCGGTGAGGTGGCAGGGGATCGACTCCCCACACGCCGCCCAGGCGGTCGCGTACGAGCTGTGCGTGTGGACGACCCCACCGACCTCGGGCATGGCCCGATAGACGTAGGCGTGGGCGGCGGTGTCGCTGGACGGGGCGAAGTCGCCCTCGACGAGAACACCGTCGAGGTCGCACACCACCATCGTGGCCGCGGTGAGGTCGTCGTAGCTCACCCCACTCGGCTTGATCACCATCAGATCCTGGCCGGGAACCCGCGCGGAGACGTTGCCGGACGTCCAGGCGACCAGGTTGTACCGGGTCAGCTCGGCGTGCAGGCGGGCGACGGTCTCGCGCAGCTCGCCGATCTGTCGGTTCACCTCGGCGTTCACGCCACCACCTCCAGCGGGGTCTCGTGTGCGGTCGCGGCGGCCTCGACCGCCGCGTTACGGATCGCCCGCAGGCGGAGCATGACGTCGTTGCCGCCGCGACCGAAGTGGTCGTGCAGCGACCGGTACTCGGCGTAGAGCGCGTCGTAGGCGCGGGCCCGCTCGGGGTCCGGACGGTAGACGGCCTCGTGCACCCGACCCATCGCCCGCGACGCCTCGTGGATCGACGGGAACTCACCGGCGGCGACGGCGGCGTGGATCGCCGAGCCCAGCGCCGGCCCCTGCGCCGAGGCGATGATGTTCAGCGGTCGCTTGGTCACGTCGGCGTAGATCTGCATCAGCAACGCGTTGTTGGTCAGACCACCGGCGATCACCAGGTCGTTCACCGGGACTCCGGCGTCGACGAACGCCTCGATGATCATCCGGGTGCCGTACGCGGTGGACTCCAGCAGGGCCCGGTAGATGTCCTGCGGCCGGGTGGCCAGGGTCATCCCGACGATCAGACCGCTGAGGTCGTGGTTGACCAGCAGGGAACGGTTGCCGTTCCACCAGTCCAGGGCGATCAGGCCGTGCGCGCCGACGGGCTGGCTCGCGGCCAGCTCGGTGAGGCGTTCGTGCGAGTCGATGCCAGCCGGGGCGGCGTGCTCGACGAACCAGCCGAAGATGTCGCCGACGCCGCTCTGCCCGGCCTCGTAACCCCACGCGCCGGGGCTGATGCCGCCGTCCACGACACCGCACATGCCGGCCACCTCGGCGACCTCCGCGCCGTTGACGACGTGGCAGGTCGAGGTGCCCATGATGGCGACCAGCCGACCGGGCTCCACCGCCTGCGCGGACGCCGCGGTGACGTGCGCGTCGACGTTGCCGACGGCCACCGCGATCCCCTCCGGCAGGCCGGTCCATGCGGCGGCCTGGGCGGTGAGCGCGCCGGCCCGGGCGCCGAGGGGCAGCAACGGGCCGTCCAGCTTGGCCACGAAGTCGCCGAAGTTGGGGTTGAGCGCGGTCAGGAAGTCCTTGGAGGGATAGTGACCGTCCTGCAGGATGCCCTTGTATCCAGCCGTGCAGACGTTGCGGGTCTCGGTGCCGCAGAGCTGCCAGACGATCCAGTCGGCCGCCTCGATGAAGCGCTCGGCCCGGTCGTAGACCTCCGGGTCCTCCTCCAGCATCTGCAGGCCCTTGGCGTACTGCCACTCGGCGGAGATCTTGCCGCCGTACCGGCCGATCCACGGCTCGGCCCGCTCGTGGGCCAGCGCGTTGATCCGGTCGGCGTGCGGCTGCGCGGCGTGGTGCTTCCACAGCTTGACCCAGGCGTGCGGCCGATCGCGCAGCTCGGGCGTCTCGCACAGCGGAGTGCCGTCGGCGAGCGTCGGCAGCACGGTGCAGGCGGTGAAGTCGATGCCGATGCCGACCACCGCCGCCGGGTCCACCCCTGCGGCGGCCACCGCCGCCGGGACGGCGTACCGCAGCACGTCGCGGTAGTCCTGCGGGTTCTGCAGGGCCCAGTCCGGGGGTAGCGTTCGACCTCCCGGCAGCGCCGTGCTGATCACGCTATCGCCGTACTCGTGCACCGCGGTCCCCAACTCGGCACCATCGCCGACACGGACCACCAGAGCTCGCCCGGACAGGGTGCCGTAATCGACACCGACGACGTAGCGGTCGTCAGCTCCGTCCACACGGTTCATGTTCACCTCCACCGTTAACGGGGATAGTGTTAACGCTCACATCCAGCCTCGTCAAGACATCTACCCGCAACAGCTCCGTAACGGAACGCGGAAGGCGGACCGACTCGGGAGGGTTGATAGCGGATCAGCGCAAAGGATGCCAATCCGCCCTCAACTGCCCCGATCAGGCGAGGATGGGGGCCTCCGCCCGGAACGGATGTCGACCCGAGAGCCGCCGACGGGCGGGGCGACAGGTCCAGCGCGCCGGACACTGCGGGACGACCGTCCGATAGCGACCACCTCTCTCGCGCCGACGATGGCAGCGATAACATCGCCGGACCGCCGCGCCCGTGCGCTCAGATCCGCGCCGCAGCCATTGGTGACCATGCACGCTCATGGGTGAGCGCTCCGCAGCGGCGGCCCGCACAGCGCGCAACCGGGCGGCGTGGCGGTGTTATCGATAACATTCGACGTCTTGATTCTTCCCGCCGGCCGGGGCAGCCCGCGCGGCGGACGGCACCGGGAAGCACGATCCACCGGTGTCTCCTGGGTCGTGGAGTCGCCCGCAGACCACGGGACGCGACGAACCGGCGGCCGACCCCGCTGGGCCGAGCCGCCGGCTCTTTCGTCGCGATGGCGAGACCGCGCGCCGTCGGATCAGGCCGTCCGGTTGCGGTTGTAGAGGGACTTGGCCCAGAGGAAGCACACCACGCTGATGACGGCGCACCAGACGACGGCGATGGCCCCGTTGTTCCCGATTCCGGTGCCCAGGAGCAGGCCGCGAAGGGTCTCCATGACGGGCGTGAAGGGCTGGTAGTCCGCGAACAACCGCACAGCGGTCGGCATGGAGTCGGTGGGGACGAACCCGCTGCCGAGGAACGGCAGAAGGATCAGCGGCATGGGCAGGTTGCTGGCCGTCTCGACGCTGTCACTGACCAGACCGAGAGCGACCGACAGCCAGGTGAGCGCAAAAGTGATCATGGCGAGGACGCCGACCGCGGCGAGCCACTCGACCGGGTTTGCCGTGGGCCGGAACCCGACCAGCAGCGCCACACCGGTGACGGCCGCGAGGCTGAGCATGGTCTGGATCAGGCTGCCCAGGACGTGACCCGTCAGGACCGACGGTCGGAAGATCGACATTGTGCGGAACCGGGCGATGATCCCCTCGGTCATGTCCATCGCGACCGAGATGGCGGTGCCCTGCGCGGCGCTGACCACCGTGATGAGCAGGATGCCGGGGGTGACGTAGTTGGCGTACTGGGAGCGGTCGCCGGACGGGCCGAGCCCGGCGCCGAGCGTGCCGCCGAAGACGTAGACGAAGAGCAGCAGAATGATGATCGGGATGCCGATGAGCAGGAACGTCATCGACGGATACCGCCGCATGTGCAGCAGATTGCGCCGCAGCATGGTGTTCGAGTCGCGGACGGCGAGGGAGAGGGTGCTCATCGCGTGGGAGCCCTTTCGTGGTCGGGTCGGCTGGCCCGGGTGTCCGGCTGACCGGTGAGGGTGAGGAAGACGTCGTCGAGGTCGGGGGTGTGCACGGAGAGCCCGGCCACGCTGATCGACGCGCGGTCGAGCTGGTCGAGCAGAGATCGCAGCGACCCGACCCCACCGTCACTCGGCACCTGGAGGGTGAGCGCCGCGTCGTCCCGGGTGGCGGTCTGCAACGTCCGGGCCGCCGAGTCGAGCCCCTCCTGGTCGGCGAACTGCAACACCACATGGCCGCCCGGGATGAGCCGCTTGAGCTCGCGCGGCGTGCCCTCGGCGATCAGTCGACCATGGTCGAGGAACGCCACCCGGTCGGCGAGTTGGTCGGCCTCCTCCAGGTACTGCGTGGTGAGCAGGATCGTCACGCCCTCGGCAACGAGCGCCCGGATGATGTGCCACATCGCCCGGCGGCTGCGCGGGTCGAGGCCGGTGGTCGGCTCGTCGAGGAAGATGACGCGGGGCTCGCCGACCAGGGTCATCGCGAGGTCGAGCCGTCGGCGCATGCCACCGGAGTACGTCGACACCGGCTTGCCCGCCGCCTCGGTCAGGTCGAACTGGTCGAGCAGGTCGGCGATCCGACGCCGGCCGGCGGCCCTGCCCAGGTGGCACAGGTCGGCCATCAGGGTCAGGTTCTCCCGGGCGGTGAGCAGGTTGTCGACGGCGGAGAACTGGCCGGTGACGCCGATCAGCGCACGTACCGCGTCGGGCTCGCGGGCCAGATCGTGGCCGAAGACGCGGGCAGTGCCGCCGTCGGCCTTGATCAGGGTGGAGAGGATCTGCACTGTGGTGGTCTTGCCGGCACCGTTGGGACCGAGCAACGCAAAGATCGTGCCCTCGGTGATCATCAGGTCGACGCCGTCCAGTACGACCTTGTCGCCGTAGGACTTGCGCAGGTCGGTGGCGACGATCGCGGGGTTCATGGAGCTGGTCATGGTCTCCTCATTTGTGGTCGGCGCGGTGATCGGTCAGACGCGGTGATCGGTCAGGCGCGGCGGATCAGGATGTCGCCGTAGGAGGTGTTCGCCCGGACCTCGACCGTCTCGTCGGTCTGCGCCGGGCTGTCGGTCGACTCCAGCGCGTTGTGCACGCGGCCGTGCTTGGAACTGACGTCGAGCCACGCAGCGGTCCCGCGACGGATGCCGACCTCGATCGCGCCGTAGGAGGTCTGCACGTCGATCGCGCCGCGCGCGACCTCACCCAGCCGGAGGTTGCCGTAGGCGGTACGCGCCGTCACCGAGGCCGTCGACGCGTCCACGGTGATGTCGCCGTAGGCCGTGTTGATCCGGACGTCGCCGCCACTGCGGCCGATCCAGCAGTCGCCGGACGAATTCTTGATCTCGGCGGTGCCCTCGACCTCGCCGATGCGCACCTTGCCGGACGACGCCTTCACCCGGGCCGGACCGAGGACGCGCTCGACCGCGACCTCGCCGTGGCTGCTGTCGATCTCCAACGGTCCGGTCTCGTCGAGCCGGATGCCGCTTCCGGTCTTGATCCGACACTCGCCGAGTCGACCCTCGCAGCGGAACGCCGCCCACGACGCCTCGGCGTGCACCCGCGAATCGGTCGGCACCTCGATCAGGACGTCGACCGACGGCCCGGGGCCGAACCCGTAGCGGCGCCAGCTCTTCGGCACCCGGATCACCAGTTGCCCGGCGGCGAACTCGACGGTGGTCTGGTCGGCGGCGCCCACGTCGGCCTTGCTCGACGGGTCGCGGGGCCGCACCGTCACCACCGTGTCGGTGCGGTCGCTCGCGGCGATCCAGGCATCGCCGATCGGCAGCTCGATCTGGACGGAAATCGGTTCTGGCGTCTCGAAAACAGGCATGGTGGTCTCCCGAAAGGTGGTCGGTGGAGGTCGCCGCTGGTCAGCGGCGTGGCGGAAGGGGTGCGGGAAGTTAGCGGGCCCAGCCGGTGAAGCGCTGGCCGGAGGTCGGCTCCACCCGACGCGGTGGACGGCGTTCCGTGTCGCCTGCCCCGATGGCACCGGCGACGGCGCGCACCAGCCAGGCGTTGACCGAGAGCCCGGCGCGCCCAGCGGCTTCCTCGACGCTGGCTTTCAGGTGGTCGGGGAGCCGGAGGTTGATCCGCGAGGTGCCGCCCTCGTCACCCTCGGGCGCGGACACCGGCACCGACAGCGGTGGCGGGCCGCTGGCCTCGACCGTCACCTCGACCGGCGGACTGGCCGGTGTCACCACGAAGTCGGGCTCACGCCCCCGCAACCGAACGTGCACCGAACCCGGTGCGAGATCGCGGGTGATCTCGTCGGCCGCGTCGGAGAGCGCTTCGAGCAGCGTCAGACGGGTGGCCGACTCCAGTTGCGCGAAGAGCCGTTCGGCCAGCACCCGGGCCTCCGGGTCCACACCCTCGGCGGCCACGGCGAACTCGTTTCGCAGGTTCTCGACGTACGACCTCAGCTCCATGGCACCATGATGGCACCACTTTGGCTCAGAACACAACAGCTATGGCTCATCGAGGTGCCGTCGTCTGGCTCCGCCGGTGGGACACCGGGTTCTCAAAGGTCACCGAAAGCCCTCCGGACCAGGTGATTCGCGTCTTCCTGAGCCAGGCCAGAGGCGACCAGAAGGTCACTGACGGTCGTCCGGACCTGTGCCACCACCACCGCACCGGAGAAGCCGACGCCGTCCCGATAGGCCTGCCCGGCCGTCCGGACCGCCCGCAGCGCCTCCTCGCGCGCCCGATCCGGCTCAGTACCCGCGGCGAACTGCCGCTTGAGCAGTCGGACGGTCTGAGCGAGATCCGCCACCGCCGTCGGCAGCGACTCCGGCACCGGCTCGCCGTCCTCGATGAGCGTCACCGCACGTCGGATCAGGGTGCCGCTGTTGCGCGTGGCCCGGTCGATCGGCTCCGCCGCCTGGGCGTAACGGCCCACCGGCCCGTGCCGGTGGCGCCAGTACACCGGCGACAGGGTGCTCGCCTCCTGGGCGCCCTGGGTCGCCTCGACGAACGCCTTCAATCGGCCCGCGCTCTGCCGCAGCTCACCTCGGGCGGTACGGGCCTGCACGGCGTCCCTCGTGGCCAGGGCCTCGGCGGTGGCCTCAAGCTGGGACGCGAGGAGATCCATCGCCGGCCGCGCTGCCCGGTTGAGCACCCGCAGCGGGTTCAGCGGCAGCAACACGGCGGTGACCAGCAGCGCCACCCCTCCCCCGACCAGCGCGTCCACGAACCGGGGGATTTCCAGGTCCCGGACGGTCGGACTGAGCGTGGCGATGAGCACCGCCGTCGCCCCGGCCTGGATCACCACCGCCGCGCTGCCCGCCAGGAAGAGCGCGACGACGATCGCCAGCACGACGACCAGGGCGAGCTGCCACCACCCGGTGCCGATCACCAGGAGCAGCAGGTCACCGATCAGCACCCCGACGGTGACCCCGATGATCAGCTCGATGGTGCGACGCAGACGCTGGCCGACGGACGCGGCGAGCGTCGAGACAGCGGAGATCGGCGCGAAGACCGGCTGCGACACGTGCAGCAGCGAGTGCGCCACGAACCAGGACAACGCCGCGGCCAGGCCGGCCTGTAGTGCGAGGCCGCCGATGGTCCGGACCCGACGGATCCGGTCGTGCAGGGTGGCCACCAGCCGGTCCCAGCGGGGCACGGTCGTGGGGCCCGCGTCCGCTCCGCGCCGACCGGCAGCGACCATGGCCGCACCTACCCCGGCACGCCCGGATCAATCCTCGCCGGCATGGGCCCGCCATCCTCAAGGTGACCGCCGGTGGGGCCCTGCCCGGGTGGTAGCGCCCCGGCCGGCTGAGGTTGAGCGGGTCCAGTTCGGGTAGAACCCGCTCTGCCGTCGGCGCGGGCGGCGCCCCGGCGCATCGAGGCCGGGTTGCGGGACAAGGGCTACGAGACGCCTCGGGGGGACGTCGGATGGATCAGCGCGGTTGAGCGGGCCGGACAGCTCCGGTGGCGTCGTGGAGCTACGGGTGCACGGAGTCTCCGGTGCGAGCGCCGCACAGGTACTAGACCTGCAACAGACCGGGCAGGTCGCCGGTGACCGCAGTGGCGGGTTCTACCGGCCGCGCCCCCGGTGCTCGGACAGCGGCGTGCCGGGGGTGACGCTGGAGGCGTACCGCTGGGGTGACCTGCCCTCCGGCACCGTGGCCCGCACCCTGGCGGTGGTGTTCCTGCTCCCCTTCATGCTGGTCAACGTCGCGATCTGGATGCGCCCGGCGAGCCCCGGGTCCGCGGCGACGGTCAAGTCCCTGTGCCGGGTCCTGGGGCTCACGCTCACCGTGCTGTACGTGCTCGCCATCGCCGGTGTCGCCCTGGATCTCGTCGGATGGAAGTGCCTGGCCTCGGCGGACTGCCTCGCCGGACGCAGCTGGTTGTCCTGGTTGGGTGGGCGGACGATCGGGCTGCGGCTGGCGGTGCTCGCGCTGGTCCCGGCCGCCGCGATCGGCCTGATCTGGAAGCTCAGTTGCCGTCCGGGGCGAGCCTTCGAGACGTTCCGCGCACCCGATCAGGGCAGCCCCGCTCCCCGGCTCGACACCGTCGGCCAGTGGGACGCCGAGCCGCTGGTGGGCCGACTGCGCGCCATCCACGTCGCCGCGGCATTCGCGACGCTGGACCTCGTCCTGCTCCTGGCCCAGGGTGCGAGAGACGCCTCGGCGACCACGATTGCGCTGACGGCGATCACGGGGGTGATCCTCACGGCCTGCGTGGGGTTGCTCTGCGCACCGCCGCTGATGGACCGCTCCCCCGCCGACCAGCGGTTCGACCGGGTCACCCGTACCCTCCGGACCGCTGCCATCATCCTGACCGTGGTCGTCGTGGCGCACGTGCCGACCAGTTCGCAGCCGTGGCCACGGGAGCACGGGCTGCCCGGTTACGACACGACACTGGTCGGTGTGTTCGCGGCTCAGACGACACTGTTGGCCGCCCTGGGGGTGGTGCTGCTCTGGCACCGGCGCCGGGAGCGCGGCACCACCCCGCTGTTCGGGCTGGGCGCTCTCGTTGTCGCGGCCACCGGGATCAGCACGGCGGTGGCGTACTCCGCCGAGTTGGTCTGCCGGGTGGCGGACTTCCTGGATCGCGACGTGCCGACCGGGGAGGGCATAGCGGCCGGCCCGCCCCGGGCCTACACCTGGGCGATCTACGGCTTCTTCCGCGCGGTGGTGGTCACCGCGATCGTCGCCGGCCTCGTCATCCTGATCTCCCGCCGGAGTCGACGCCGGGCTGCGGCGGCGATCGTCGCGCGCGACTTCCCGAACCCGCCGGCCGAGGCCGAGCCCCGACTGAGGCAGGTCCGAGACGCGATAGCTCGGGCTCGCTTCTCCGAGAAACTGGTGCCGTTGGCAGTGGTCTACGGTTGCCTCACCGGGCTCGGCACGGCCACCACCACGATCGGCCTGCTCGGGCAGTTGCCGGGCGACATCATCGAGCGAAACGTCGGGTTGCCGGCGGCGGTGACCACGTTCGCCATCGCCCTCAGTAGCTGGGTGATCGCGGCAATCATCCTCGGCCTGATCATCGGCGCCATCTTCGCGTACCGGAGCGAGCCGTACCGCCGGTACATCGGTGTCCTCTGGGACCTCGGCACCTTCTGGCCCCGGGCCGCCCACCCGTTCGCGCCGCCGTGCTACTCCAGGCGGGCCGTGCCGGAACTGGCCCACCGGATCACCTACCTGGTCGAGCGCGGCCACGCGGTGCTGCTGACCGGGCACAGCCACGGCTCGATTCTGCTCGCCGCCGCGGTGCTCCAACTGTCGCCGCAGGTCGGCGACCGGGTCGCCCTGCTCACCCACGGATCACCGCTGCGCCGTTTCTGCGCGCGGCCCTTCCCCGCCTACCTCGACGACGCGGCACTGCACGAGATCGGCCGGCGGGTGGGTTGGCGGTGGGTGAACCTGTGGCGCGACACCGACCCCATCGGCGGCTGGATCTTCTCCCCGCATCCGTCGCCCGCCACCACCGACGACCCGGCCAGCACGGTGGATCGCCGACAGCGTGATCCGCGCGACCTGGTGGCACCCCCCGGGGACAGCGTCGCCCCACCCGTCCACGGGCACTGGCCGGACGAATCCGACGAGCCGTTCACCGAGGCGGTTCAGGAGTTGGTGCAGCGCCTCGGTGGGCGGGCTGGCCCGCCCACGACGCCGAGGTAGCGGGACCGGCTCAGCGTCCCCGGCTGGCCCGCGTACGCCAGTCGTCCAGGCCGGTGCCGGCGATGCGGGCGCCGTCGACCGGAACGAGCGAGCGTTCGCCCAGCTTGGAGCCGAAGTACCGGGCGTCGGGGTCGGCCACCACCGTACGGCGGTCCGGCTGGTCGGCGAGGAACGATCGGCCCAACTCGTCGAGCCGGAACTGCTCCGGACCAGCGACCTCGACCACGGAGTTCGTGGGCGCGCCCAGCGCGACCTCGGCCACCGCGGCCGCGACGTCGTCCGCGGCCATCGGCTGAATGAGCACCGGCGCGAGGTGCACGGTGTCGCCGTCCGTGGCGGCGTCGACGATGCCCCCGAGGAACTCGAAGAACTGGGTGGCGTGCACCACCGAGTACGGAATTCCGGAGGCGATGACGAGCTTCTCCTGGGCGACCTTCGCGCGCATGTACCCGCTCTCCGGGAGCCGGTCGCTCCCCACGATGGAGAGTGACACGTAGTGGCCCACCCCGGCGTCCGACGCGGCGGCGAGGAGCGTCCGGGTGGACGTCTCGAAGAACTCCAGCGCGGCGGCGCCCTCCAACGACGGCGAGTTCGACACGTCGACGACGACCTCGGCACCGGTGAGCACATCGGCCACGCCCTCGCCGGTCAGGGTGTTCACGCCGGTCTTCGGCGATGCCGGCACCGCCTCGTGGCCCTGGGCGCCGAGGCGGTCCACGAGCTTGGAGCCGATGAGGCCGCTGCCCCCGATGACGACGATCTTCATGGTCGAACCACGTCCTGTCCGCACTGGGTCGAATCGTGCTGCCCATCAGTAAGACGCAAAGCGTGCGCGGATGCACGACAATCGCCGCAGAAGCGTTCCATGGAGATCACGCCATCCCTGGAGGTCGATGTGGCCAAGGTGTCCCATCCGGTGTTCGCCCGGGTGTACGAGCGACTCAGCGTGGCCATGGACCGCGCCGGCACGGCGGCGTTCCGACGGGAGCTGGTCGCCGGCCTGTCCGGCCGGGTGATCGAGATCGGTGCGGGCAACGGGCGGATGTTCGCCCACTATCCGCCGGGGGTGACCCAGGTCCTCGCTGTCGAACCGGAGCGTCGTCTGCGTGCCGCTGCCGAGCGTGCCGCGGCGGACGCGCCGGTTCCGGTCACTGTCGTCGACGGTCTGGCCCAGGCGCTGCCCGCCGGGGACGGCGAGTTCGACGCGGCCGTTGTCGCGTTGGTGTTGTGCACCGTGCCCGATCAGGCGAGCGCGTTGGCCGAGACCAGGCGGGTGCTGCGCCCCGGAGGCCAGGTGCGGTTCTTCGAGCACGTGGCCGCTGAGGTGGCCACCGGTCTGCACCGCGCCCAACGGCTCGTCGACGCCACACTGTGGCCGCGACTGTTCGCCGGCTGCCACACCAACCGCGACACCGTCGCGGCGATCGACGCGGCCGGCTTCGAGGTGGAGGAGCTACGCAGGTTCCGTTTCCCGGCCACCAGCAACAGCCCGTCCTCCCCCTGCGTCCTCGGCCACGCGATCAGGCCGGTCCCGACGGTCCGGCGATAGGCCGAGATCTGCCCGGCCGCCCTGGTGCGCACGCGCCCGCCTGTCGTGAACCCTGCCAACAGAAACGCGAAGATCAGTCCTATTCAGATAGACATCCGTCGGCTATTGTGCCGATTTGCCCCCATTCGAACACCCATCGTGATGTGGTAGTCAACGCGCTTGTCGGCGCCATACAGGCCGTATCACGCAGGACGCCACTCGCTTGACGTCTCCTGCGAGTAGTACCCACGGAGGGTGTTCTGTGACAGCTAAACCCAAACACTGGCTACGGCGGCAGGTGGTCCTGCCGGCGCTCGCGGCTGGCGCAGCCGCCACAGTGGCAGCCAGCCTGCTGCTCTTCAGCTCGACAGCAGCCAACGCGCAGGAAGCACCGGTCAACCTGGGCACGGCGGCCGACTTCTCCGTCCTGGCCGGAGCGGAGCCCACCAACACCGGGCCCAGTTTCCTGGCCCAGAGCCTCGGGCGGTACCCCGGAAACACCGCGTCCGGGTTTGAGACGGCGACCATCGGCGGCGAGGTGCACCTCGGTGACGCGGTCGCTCTACAGGCTCAGAGCGACCTGACCATCGCCTTCAACGATGCCGCCGGCCGGACGCCGTTCACCAATCTCCCGGCGGAGCTGGGCGGCAACACGCTCAACGAAGGGGTCTACCGGATCGGGGCCGCCCAACTGACCGGACCGTTGACGCTCAACGGCCAGGGCGACCCGTCGGCCGTGTTCATCTTCCAGGTCGACTCCTCGCTGACGACGGCGTCGAACAGCAGCGTCGTCCTGATCAACGGGGCTTCGGCCTGCAACGTGTTCTGGAAGATCGGCAGTTCGGCGACGATCGGCACGGGCACCACCTTCGTCGGCACCATCATGGCTCAGGCCGCGATCACGATGGCCACGGGCGCGACCCTCCAGGGCCGCGCGCTGGCACGCACCGCCGCCGTCACCCTGGATACCAACGTCATCACCGCACCGGTCTGCGCCGGGCCGACCGGCCCACCCGGACCCACCGGCCCGCCTGGGCCGACCGGCCCGCCCGGCAGCCCTGGAGCACCCGGCAGCCCCGGCGCACCCGGCAGCCCTGGTGCCCCAGGTAGCCCCGGAGCACCCGGCAGCCCCGGAGCACCCGGAGCGCCCGGCGCACCTGGTCCGTCCGGACCCCCCGGAGCGCCTGGCAGCCCGGGCGCGCCTGGTGCACCCGGTGGCCCAGGCGGCCAGACCCCGGTCCTGCCGGTGACCGGCGGCGGTGTGGTCCCGGCCATGACCGGCGTCGGAAGCGTGATGGTCGTGCTGGGCGCATTCGCGTTCCTCCTCGCCCGGCGTCGACGCCAGGAGTCCTGATCGGTGGCCCGGCCGGCGCGATTCCGGCCGGGCCACGTGACATCGTCGGCCCGCTCCCCACCGGAGCGGGCCGACGACGTCCACCTGGTCGAACGAGGACGCCACCCGGTGCGAACTCGCGCAGAGCTCAATTCGGCGGCTGTCCGCGCGGCCTCACCGGCCGGGCAGCCCGGTCAGCCAGACCTCCAGCTCCGCCGGGGAGCGCAGTAACACCACGGGCGGAGCGGCCGGGTCCGTCTGCCAGGCCCGCATCCGCCGTCGAGCCCGGCCGAACGCGGTGACGTGCCACACCAGGATCGAGTCCCGGGACAGCACGCTGCCCAGCGACTCGCGGTTGCCGTTGCAGATCACCTCCCCGGTGACCAGCCGGCGGGCGGTGCGGCGGAGCAACCGCCCGAACGAGCACCACCGTGGATAGTCCAGGCCGACGACCAGGTCGGCGCGGGCCATCGGGACGTCCCGCCAGCCGTGGTACGCCCCGTCGATGATCCAACGGTCCCGTCGACAGATCTCCTCGATCCGGCTGCGCTGATCGGCGACCGGCACCTCGACCCAGCCCGGTTGCCAGAGCAGATCGTCCACCGGATACCAGGGCAGCCCGAGATGTTCGGCCAGCCGCGCCGCGAGGGTGGACTTGCCGGAGCCGTACACCCCGTAGACCAGGATGCGACGCGGTGCGCTCATCGCGGCAGCGTACGTCGTGAAGGAAAATCAGTTGTCGTGCTTGGCGTGCCTCGGCCAGAGTGACGTCCATGACGTACTGACGGACACCACCCCCTGCTCCGCGCCACCGGTGATGCCTCCCGGGGCCGTGACGCCGTCCGTTTCCACGTTCCCAGCGAAGTGAGCCTCCTTGTCCCAGCACCACCTCCCTCGGGAGCCAGTGCCCCCGTCCGCCCCGGCCACCGTCACGGTGTTCGCCTCGCCGGCGAGCTGGATCGAGTCCGAAGCGCTCGCCCAGTGCCGACAGGTCGCCGCCCTGGACGGCATGCGACACGTCGCCGCGATGCCGGACCTGCATCCCGGCAAGGGCGCGCCGATCGGCGCGGCCATGTCCTCGACAGTGCTGTACCCGTTTCTGGTGGGCTCCGACATCGGCTGCGGCATCGCCGTGTTTCCGATCAGACTCAAGCGTGCCGTACCGGAACGGCTCGCCGCCCGGTTCCCCGACCTCGACGAGGCGCTCGACCCGGTACGGGACGCCGACGACCCCGCCTGGGCCGCCGTCGACGGTGACGTTCCGGCCGGTCACCTGGACGGTCTCGGGACGGTCGGCCGGGGCAACCACTTCGTGGAGCTGGCCCGCGTCGACACCATCCTCGACGGGCGTCACGCCAGCCGGCTCGGGCTCGACGCGGGCGATCTCGTGCTCATCGTGCACAGCGGTTCCCGTGGCCTGGGCGAGCGGATCCTGCGGGCGCACACCGAGGTCCACGGCGCCGGGCCGACTCCCGACCCCGCGTCCTACCTGAGCATCCACGACGAGGCCGTGCGCTGGGGATCGCTCAACCGCCGGGTGCTCGCCGCCCGGGTGGCGCACGCGTTGGGGGCCGAGCCGACCGCCCCGATCGTCGACCAGTGCCACAACCTGGTCGAGGTCCGGGACGGGGTCTACCTGCACCGCAAGGGCGCGGCACCGGGGGACGGGCGCGATGTCCTGATCGCCGGTACCCGGGGAACGGCGTCCTACCTGGTGGCCGCGCACGCCGGGCCGGACGCCAACCATTCCGTGGCCCACGGCGCTGGGCGCAAGATGTCACGCGCCGACGCCCTGCGGCGGGGACGGGCCAAGCACACCGTCGAGGAGTCGCGCCGTACCCCGGTCGGGTCCCTGGTGGTGTGCGGTGACCGGCAGCTGCTCTTCGAGGAGGCGCCCACGGCGTACAAGCGCATCGAGCAGGTGATCGCCGACCTGGTCGAGCACCGCCTGGCCACGCCGGTGGTCTCCACGACGCCCCTGGTCACCTACAAGACGCCCGATCTCGGGTCCGCCGCCCGACCGGACCGGCGGGGCCACCGCGGCAGGCGAGGTCGGTCGTGACCGTCTCCCTGCTGCTCTCTGCCGGCCGCGGGCCGCAGGAGTGCGCCTGGGCACTGAGTCAGCTGCTGCACCGCCTGCGGGGCGACGGCGCCCGCCGAGGTCTGACGATCCAGCAGGTTCAGGCGGTGTCCGGTGACCGCACCGGCACCTACCGGTCGGTGCTGATCCGGATCTCCGGCGCCGACGCCGAGCCGTTCGCGGCCTCCTGGACCGGGACGCTGTGCTGGCAGGCCCCCAGCCCGTACCGGTCGGGCACTGGCCGGAAGAACTGGTACGTCACCGCCCAACCGCCCGAACGCGACGCCCCGCCCACGACGTTCCGCGAGGCGGACGTCGACATCGTCGCCTGTCGCACCGGCGGGCCGGGTGGTCAACACCGGAACAAGGCCAGCACTGCGGTACGCGCGACGCACCGTCCCTCGGGCCTGGTGGTCGTGGTGGACGAGGAGCGGCAGTTCAGCCTCAACCGCCGGGTTGCCCTGGATCTGCTGCGCCAACGCATCGAGCAGGACGACCAGGCGGCGCGGCGGGCCGTCACCACCGCCCGGTGGCGCATCCACGACGGGCTGGTCCGTGGCGATCCGGTGCGGGTGGAACGTCCGATGCCCGGGCGGCCGGGAGGCTAGCGACTCACACCTCCAGCACCGCGTCCGCGAAGGCCCGCGGCGCCTCCTGCGGCAGGTTGTGCCCGACACCGCCGCCGACGGTCCGGTGCTCGTACTGGCCGGCGAACTGCTTGCCGTAGACGGTGGGCTCCAGGTGC
Organism: Micromonospora inaquosa; assembly: GCF_003857055.1. Classification (GTDB taxonomy): domain Bacteria; phylum Actinomycetota; class Actinomycetes; order Mycobacteriales; family Micromonosporaceae; genus Micromonospora; species Micromonospora inaquosa. Next base: position 71,392 of record NZ_QGSZ01000233.1, read on the forward strand.
GGTGCACCGTTCGCGTCCCCCTCCAGGGAGATGCTGGGCACCGTGATCTTCGGCTTCGCGGCCAGACGCTGCTCGATCTCGTCGTACTGCGGCTCACCGTCAGCGAGCGCGAGCCGCCAGCGGTAGTTGTGGATGACGATGTCGACGTGGTCGGGGTTGTCGAACGCCGCCGCGCTGCGGTCGAAGGTCGCGTCGTCGAACGTCCACCCGGGCGACGCGGTGTGCCAGATCAGCCTGGCGAAGTCGCGTCGGTTCTTGTCGTACCCTTCCCGTCCACGCTCGGTGGCGAAGTAGTACTGGTACCACCATGCGAACTCCGCCTTCGGCGGCAACGGCACCGTGCCCGACTTCTGGCCGTCGATGAGGTAGCCGCTCACCGAGACCAGTCCCCGGCAGCGTTCGGGCCACAGCGCGGCGACCACATCCGCCGTCCGCGCGCCCCAGTCGAACCCGGCGAGCTTCGCGGTGTCGATCTTCAGGGCGTCCATCAGGGCGATGAGGTCGAGCCCCATGGCCGCCGGTTCGCCGTTGCGCATGGTGTCGTCGGAGAGGAACCGGGTCGTGCCGTAGCCCCGCAGGTACGGGACGACGACCCGGTGACCGGCAGCGGTGAGCAGCGGCACGACGTCGACGAAGCTGTGGATGTCATAGGGCCACCCGTGCAGGAGGATCACCGCGTCACCGTCGGGCGGCCCGGCGTCCACGTATCCGACGTTCAGGACTCCAGCCTCGACCTGTCGCAGGTCAGTGAACCCGGCGGCGGCCTTTGCCATCGACTTCCTCCCGGCGTCCGTACCTGCTCGGATGGGCTGACCACGCCCGAATCTAGCGACCTGCCAGGAGCCTGATCACCGTTCGCACAAGGGCCGCTGCACGGATGTCGAACTGGGTAGGATGCCCGTCCTGCGAGCTAGGTGGCGCTGAAAGGTGGTCGGGTGGCCCAGGGCGAGGAGACCGCTTCGGGCGTGAGCGCGGAACGGGCGCTGGCGGCGATCACGATCCCCCACGCCGACGACGTACGCGGGAACGTGACGCTGCCGACGGTGACGGAGTCAGGGGCGGCGATCCGTTGGACGTCGTCGCACCCCGACATCGTGTCCGATCGGGCGGACGGCGCGATCGCCGCGGGGGTCGTCCGGCGTCCGGCGCCCGGGGATGCGCCAGCGACGGTGACCGTGACAGCTCAGGTCCGGGTGGACGCTCACGAGGCGCGCCGCGACTTCGTGCTGACCGTACGCCCCGGGGTCGCGCTCGCCCCGTTCTCGCGCTACGGCATGGTGAACTTCGCCCGGTCCAACAGTCAGGCGGGGCAACAGCTCTACTTCGCCGCGAGCATCGGAAACGACCCGCTGAGTTGGGCCGCCGTCAACGACGGGCAGGCGGTCCTCCGGTCCCGCAGAGGCATGCACGCCGTCCGCGACCCGTCCGTCGTCCGCTCCCCGGAGGGGGACCGGTTCTACCTCGTCGCCACTGATCTGAACGTCGACGGTCGGGCGTACGGGTGGCAGGGCTGGGACTGGGCGCAGAGCGGCGCGAGCCGACACATCGAGGTGTGGGAGTCGACCGACCTGCGGACCTGGTCCGAGCAGCGCCACGTGCTGGTGGCCCCGGACGAGGCAGGCATGGCGTTCGCGCCGGAGGCCAGTTGGGACGAGTCGATCGGCGCCTACGTCGTCTACTGGACGTCGTCGGTGTACGCCCCCGGCACGTACTACACCCCGGATCGCGCCGACCCGCGTGGTCGCTTCCCGCTCACCCGGAACCAGACCCTCTACGCCACCACCCGGGACTTCGTGACGTTCACCCCGGCGCAGGTGATGTGCGGCCGACCGCACCACGGGACGCTGGACGCGGTCATCATCCGCGACGACACGGACGGGTCGTACCACCGCTTCGTCACCGACCGTACGTCCACCGGCGTCGGGGTCACCCCGTACGTTCCGTCGTGCGGCGCCGAGGACATCTATCAGGAACGGTCGACCGCCATCCTCGCTCCGCCTCACGAGTGGGAACTGGTGACGAGCTGCATCACCCACCGGGCGATGAACACCACGTACGCCGAAGCGCCGATGGTGGTCACGGCGAACCCGGGCGACGTACGCGGATCGGGCTGTTACCTCTGGGCCGACCAGATCTGGGCCGGGTCGCCCTCCGGCGACCACCTGGAGGAGCAGTTGCACCCGTACTGGAGCGCGGACCTCGCGTCGGGCGATTGGACGCCCGTCGACTGGAGCCGGAAGCCCGAGTACGACCTTTCCGACGGCGTGCTGCGCCACGGGAGCGTCTTCGCCCTCACCCAGGCGGAGCACGCCGGGCTGCGGGGCGCCGAACCGACGGGCGTCGCGGTACGGACGCCACCGATCAGGACCAGGTACGCCGTCGGCGAGCCCCTCGACCTCACGGGTCTCGTGGTCACGGCCGACTACACCGACGGGGTGCGGGACGAGGTGGTACCGCACGGCCACGGCGGGTACACGGTTTCGGGGTACGACGCCGCCACCGTGGGGGCGCAGACCGTCATGGTGGCGTACTCGGTGGTCGGGGTGACGAGGGTCGCCTCCTTCCCGGTGAAGGTTGTGGGGCGGTAGCCGGGGGACCGTAGGGTGTTGGCATGGCTGAGCGACCTCTGACCCTGATGGCGGTGCACGCCCACCCCGACGACGAGGCGACGAGCACCGGCGGCGTTCTTGCCCGCTATGCCGCCGAGGGGGTCACGACCGTTCTGGTGACCTGCACCGACGGGCGATGTGGGGACGGCCCGGGTGGGGTCAAGCCGGGCGAGGAGGGGCACGACCCGGCCGCCGTCGTGGCGATGCGCCAGGCCGAGTTGGAGGCCAGCTGCGCGGCTCTGAACGTCACCCATCTGGAGACCCTCGGCTACGCCGACTCCGGGATGATGGGCTGGCCGACCAACGACCTGCCCGGCGCGTTCTGGACGACACCGGTGTCGGAGGCGGCGGCCCGTCTCGCGGAGCTGATCCGGCGGTACCGGCCGGACGTGATCGTCACGTACGACGAGAACGGTTTCTACGGCCACCCGGACCACATCCAGGCGCATCGGATCACCATGGCCGCCGTCGAGCAGACGGACGTCCCGGCGAAGGTCTACTGGACCACGGTGCCGCGTACGGCGTTCGCGGAGTTCGGGCGGATCATGAAGGAGCTCGGCGTCGAGTGGGCCGAGCCGGACGCGACGGAGCCGCAGCTCGGCCTTCCCGACGACGAGATCACCACCTGGGTCGACACGAGCAAGTACGGCCTGCAGAAGTTCAGCGCGCTGGCCACGCACGCGAGTCAGACCGAGAACATCTTCTTCCTGCAACTCGGCCAGGAGCGGTTCACCGAGTTGATGGGCGTGGAGACCTTCCTGCGGGTCCGGGACCGGACCGACGCGCCGACCCCCGAGGACGACCTCTTCGCCGGCCTGCGCTGACCGGTCTCCCCAGCGACACCAGGGCATCGTCGACCACCGCGTCGACGGTGCCCTACGTCGTGCGCCGCGCTGATGCCCCGTGGCGCGCACCGCGCTGATGGCACCGCGCACCTGCGTCGGGCCGTCGCATCCCGCGCTGCGGCCGGCCGCCGGCGTCCGAAAGTTTCGACCGCCGATCGCTCGGGGCTACGCAGGTCATGTGCTGAGTTTCCGGAAGTTTTCAGCGTTGACGCCCAGACATAGATCGGCTTAACGTTTCGAGCGGGTTTCCGGTTTCCGGCCGGAACTACCGGCGTCACCCAACCCGACCCGCGTCTGCGCCGGCCAGCACCGAACCCTCGCCTCCTGAATCGACATATGACTATTGATCGTTGGAAGGAAGGCACATGAAGTTAAGGCAGTGGTCGACCGTCGGCCTGGTCGCCGTCGCGACCGTCGCGACGCTGAACACGGTGCCGGCCACCGCGAGTCGGCCGTACGACCCCACGACGCAGAGCCTCGCCACCCTCGGCCTGCGCCACGGTCTGCACGTCGGCACCGCGGTGAACATGGATGCCCTCAACGACGCCAGCGACCCGCAGTACCGCAAGCTGGTCTCCTCCGAGTTCGCCTCGGTCACCGCCGAGAACGTGATGAAGTGGGAGAGCCTGGAGCCCACCCGCGGCACCTACAACTGGGCGCCGGCCGACCAGTTCGTCGATTTCGCCAAGCGCAACCGGCAGAGCGTGCGCGGCCACGTCCTGGTCTGGCACAACCAGCTGCCCGCCTGGCTGACCAGCGGCGTCGCCGACGGCTCCATCAGCAAGCAGGAGCTGCGCGAGCTGCTGCGCAAGCACATCACCACCGTCGTCAACCGGTACAAGGGCAAGATCTGGCAGTGGGACGTGGTCAACGAGGCGGTCAGCGACCCCTGGGACACCCCGTCCACCCTGCACTACAAGGGCTTCTGGGCGCAGAACCTCGGGCCCGGCTACATCGCCGACGCGTTCCGTTGGGCACGGGCCGCCGACCCCAAGGCACTGCTGTTCTACAACGACTACAACATCGAGGCGTTCGGCTCCGGCAACCCGGCCGACGACAAGACCCAGTTCGTGTACGACATGACCAAGAGCCTGCGCGCTCAGGGTGTCCCGATCGACGGCGTCGGCTCCCAGGGCCACCTGGGCACCCAGTACGGCAACTTCGACACGCTCCAGGTGACCGCCGCGCTGAAAAAGTTCAGCGGGCTTGGCGTCGCGACCGCGTTCACCGAGGTCGACGTCCGCAGCCAGCTGACGGAGGCCGTCCAGGCGGGCAACTCCGAGGAGATCAACCCCCGGCTACAGGCGTCGGCCGCCAACTTCAGCGTGCTGATGAAGGCGTGCCTCGCCGTGCGGAGCTGCCTGTCGTACACGGTCTGGGGTTTCAGTGACAAATATTCGTGGGTGCCGGGCTGGTTCAGCGACCCGCCGGAGGGCCTGGCCACCATCTACGACGAGAACTACCAGCCCAAGCGGGCCTACCAGGAGTTGAAGTCCGACCTGATCTTCGCTGGGCCGCCGTACGTCCTGCCCCGCATCGCCCCCAAACCCCGCCGCTGACGCGCATCCCGCCGTGCGGGCCGTGTGGAGCTTCCCGATGCTCCACACGGCCCTCGTGCCTCCACGGACGTCGGCGGTCGACTCACGTTCGGTCGTTCCGTTCCGCCATCTGGACGCCATCGGAGGACTGGTGCCGGTTTCTGCCGGTTTATTGATGGTGTTGGTGTCACTATGGCAGGCGTGGGAACTGCGAAAACTGCCATGCCTGCGATCTCGCCGCTCACCGGCGATCCCATCAAGCGGGCCGATGCCGAACGTTTAGCGGGGGTCCTGAAGGCCTTCGCCGATCCGGCGCGACTCCGGTTGCTCAGCCTGATCCAGTCCGCGCCGGAAGGTGAGGCGTCCGTGAGTGACCTCACCTCGGCGCTCAACCTCTCTCAGCCGACGGTGAGTCACCACCTGCGGATCCTCACCGAGGCCGGCCTGCTCGAACGCGACAAGCGCGGGGTCTGGGCGTACTACCGCCTGGTGCCCGCCGCGATCGCGCAGATCGCCGACCTGTTGACGCCGCCCCGGAAGCGGGCGACGAAGAGGGCCCGCTGACCGGGCCGGGCGGCTGGCCCGTCACATCCGCTCCAACGTTCGGATGCCGAGCAGGTCCAGCCCCTGCCGCAGGGTCCGGGCGGTCAGCTCGGCCAGCAGCAGCCGGCTCTCCCGCAGCTCGTCGGACGCGGACAACACTGGGCAGCGCTCGTAGAACGCGTTGAACGCGGTCGCCAGGCGGTGCAGGTACCCGGCGAGCTGATGGAGTTCGAGGCTCCGCTCCACCTCGCCGACCACCCCGGCGAAGCCGAGCAGCTCAACCGCGAGAGCCCGCTCCGCCGGCTGCGCGAAGACGATGGGCGCGTCCGGCCGCGCGGCGGTCCCGGCCCGACGCAGCACCGACCGGATCCGGGCGTACGCGTACTGGAGGTAGGGCGCGGTGTTGCCGTCCAGCGCCAGCATCCGCTCCCAGTCCAGGACGTAGTCCTTGGTCCGGTCGACGGACAGATCCGCGTACTTGATCGCCCCGATGCCCACCGCGCGGCCAATCGCGTCGGCGGCCGCGGCGTCCAGTTCGGGGTTCCTGCTCCGGGCCAGGTCAGTGGCGCGGACGACCGCCTCCTCCAGCAGCCCGACCAGCTTCACCGACTCACCGGCCCGGCTGCGCAGCATCCGCCCGTCGGCGCCGAGGATGGACCCGAAGCCCAGATGCTCGGCCCGGACCGGCGGGCGAAGCCAACCGGCCGCCTCGGCAACGGCGAACACCATCGCGAAGTGCTGCCGCTGCGGCAGGCCGACGACGTACAGCAACCGGGTCGCGCCCAGCTCGCCGACGCGCTGCCGCAGCGCGGCCAGGTCGGTGGCCGGATAGCCGTACCCACCGTCGCTCTTGCGCACGATCAGCGGCAACGGCTCGCCGTCCCGGCCGGTGAACCCGGGCGGGAAGACACAGTCCGCCCCACCGCTGGGCAGCAGCAGTCCCAGGCGGTCGAGGTCGTCGACGACGCGCGGGAGCAGATCGTTGTAGGCGCTCTCACCCCGAAAGTCGTCAGCGGACAACCCCACGTCGAGCAGGTCGTACACGGTTAGGAAGTACCGCTCGGACTGCGTCACCAGCAGTCGCCACAACCGCCGGGTCCGCTCGTCGCCGCCCTGCAACGCGACCACCCGCAGCCGGGAACGTTCCTGGAACGCCTCGTCGGCGTCGAACTTCGCCCGGGCCGCCCGATAGAAGGTGTCCAGGTCCCCCATCGACAGGTTCTGGGCGGCTTCGGCTTCACCGAGGTCGACCAGGTGCTCGATCAGCATGCCGAACGGTGTCCCCCAGTCACCCAGGTGGTTGACCCGCACCACCCGGTGACCGAGCCAGGTCAGCAGCCGCACCGCCGCGTCGCCGATGACGGTCGAGCGGAGATGCCCGACGTGCATCTCCTTCGCCACGTTGGGCCCCGAGTAGTCGACCACCACGGTCTGCGGCGTCGCCGTCGACGGCACGCCGAGCCGGGCGTCGCCGGCCAGCCCGGCGACCAGGTCGGCCAGTGCCCGGTCGGCAAGCGTCAGGTTGACGAAACCCGGCCCGGAGACCTCGGCCGACACGCCGATGTCGTCGAGAACCGCGTGCGTCAGCACCGCGGCGGCGATGTCCCGCGGCGGGCGGCCGAGCCGCCGGGCCAGCGCGAGGGCCCCGTCGGACTGGAAGTCCGCGCGTGGAGACCGCCGCACGAGCGGGTCGACCGGGCCGCCGGCCACCGTCGCGAACGCCGGTGCCAGCCGGTCGGACAACAACTTTTCAAGATCCATGAGTACGCCGATCTCGCTCGGACCCGCGCTGTCACGCGAGCCGTTGACGGGGAGATGAGGGCGGACCGAGGACGACCAGTGAACGACCGGCGGCTCGATCCGCCGGTCGCAGGAAACAGGTCAGCGCAGGCGGGCGACGGATCGCCGGCGTCGCCCCGCACCGACCTGGACGTCATCCGACAGTCCGGCGGTGCACTGAGCGTTTACGCTGGTCATGCGGGGCAGCCTAACGGCCCGGTCGATGCGACGACACCTCAATTCCGGTGGTCCGGTCGATCCCGAGCCGCCGTGTGATCGTTTCGGTCGGCTCGGCGCAGGGCACTTCCCCGGCAACAGACGAGGGGTGACGATGAGCCGATACACACCACTGCCACCGGCAGGTACGCGACGTGCGCTCGCGCTGCTTCCGCTGCTCGGCACCATCGCACTGGCCGCCGCCTGCACCACCACCGATGATCCGCCCGGCTCAGCCCCGCCGACCACCGCACCGACGACCGCGTCGGCGTCAGCGTCCCCGACGGATCCACCGTCTCCGAGCGCGAGCACCCGGGTGACCATCCCGACCTCGGCCTTCGTCGAGTTGCCCGCCGAGCTGCGGAAGTCGCCTCGGCGGACGACGCCGGTCGCCGACGCCCTGCCGACGCTGTGCGGCAACGAGTTCGGCACCGGCGGGCGGCAGGTCACCGCGAGCGCCGCGATGACCGTCACCTACCAGACGGCTGGCGCGCCCGACAGCAACGTGCCGCAGGGGATGATCCACCAGACGATCTTCACCTTCGACGGGGCAGGGGCCTCGGCCTACCTGGACCGGCTCCGCACCGCCGTGCAGGCGTGCCCCTCGTACGACCAGGCCGGAAACCGCGTCACCGTCAAGAGCGAGGTGCTGCCCGGGGTCGGTGGCGAGGCGTTGCTGCTGACCCGAACCTGGCCCGAGACGAGCCTGAACGGTGAACGCACCGGTGACGCCGCGTCCAGTCAGATCGCCGTGGCCCGCGTCGACAGCGCGGTGACGGTCTTCAACGACCAGGGGTGGGAGGGCACCAGCGGCAACCCGGCCATCCTGGACCGGGTCGTGCGCGACGGCGTACGCGCCATCGACGCCTGGCAGCGGTAGCGCACCCGGCCGCGCCCGACCCGAGGCGTCCACCGATCGGCTCGATCCTCAGTCGGATCATGGACATCGGGAGGCGAGCCGCGCTCGCGCCGCAAGACTTGAGGATCTCGGTCCACAGTGGGGCATGCCGACTGCGGCAGCCTGCCGGACCATCCGCGTTGGTCGGTGGAGGAGGTCGTCATGTCGGACGGTCGGGATGCAAAGGCGCCGTGGCTTCCGCCGCGTTGGTTCATCCGTCTTGCCTGGTCGGTGCACCGGGGCGTGTACCGGGTCACCGGCAGCCGGGTCGGGCTGTGGCGACCGCGCGAGCAGCGCTGGGGCACGCTGCGCCTGACCACGACCGGTCGCCGCACCGGTCAGCAGCGCAGCGTCATCATCGCGTACTTCGAGGACGGCCCGAACCTGGTCGGGGTGGCGATGAACGGGTGGGGGGAGGGCGCCCCCGCCTGGTGGCTCAACCTCCAGGCCCACCCGGACGCGTCCGTCGACCTGGCCGACGGGCGGCGACTGGTCCGCGCCCGCTCCGCCACCGACGACGAGCGGTCGCGACTGTGGCCACGCTGGCGCGGGGCCGACAAGAACTTCGAGGCCCACGCGGCCCGGCGATCGTCGGAGACCACGGTGGTGGTGCTGGAGCCCAGATCGCACGGGGACTCCGCGACACCATGATGCGCTGCCAGGCCGGGGAGACAACCGCTGCGGTACGACAGCCGGAGCGCGTACATCCCGGGTGGTAGGCCGGTTGGCAACTCCGGCATGACGACTCGTGGGCGGTGTGGTTCCTACGCTGCCGTCTGTACCCGTCATGCGACCGAGGGGATCCACGATGTCCGTCCGTCACCTGCTCGCCACCGCCGTAGCCGCCGCCCCGCTCGGGGCGATCGCGCTGACCGCGCCGGCAGCCGCGCATGTCTCATCCCAGCCAACCGCCGCCACCGCTCTCGCCATGAGCTCCGGGCGTATCGGTGCCAGTGTGGCAGTTCTGCTGGGGCTGGTCGGCGCCGTTGTGGGAGGGCTGGCTCTGGCCCGCCCCGCCGGTCGCATCGGTACCGGCTCGGGGAGCATCGGAGCGGTCCTGGCCCTGGTGGCGGGGTTGATCGGCGTGGCGCTCGGTGGGCTGGTGGTGGCCACCTCCGACGGTGGCATCGGCACGGGTAACGGGCGAGGCGGCGCCTTTGTGGCCCTGGCGGTCGGGGCGGTCAGTGTGGTCCTCGGCGGGCTGGCCCTGGCCCGCGCCCGCCGCACCGCTCGGCTGACCGCCTGACCGGTCAGCGCGCAGGGCCGTGCGCCGGTGGTGACGCTGCCGGTCGGCCGGACGCCGTGGTCAGGATCGGGTGAGCCAACCAGGCACGGTCAGGCCCGACTCATAGGCGAGGATCACCAACTGGGCCCGGTCCCGGGCAGCCGCCTTGGTCATGATCCGGCTGACATGCGTCTTGGCGGTGGCCGGGCTCAGCACCAACCGCGCCGCGATCTCGTCGTTGGACAGGCCGGCCGCGACCAGCGCCAGCACCTCCCGCTCGCGCTCGGTGAGCACGCTCAGTCGCGGCCCGGGGTCGGGATGCCCGGCCCGGGCCGCGAACTCCGCGATCAACCGGCGGGTGATCGACGGCGCGATCAGCGCGTCGCCCCGGGCCACGACCCGCACTCCGTGGATCAGCTCCGCCGGCTCGGTGTCCTTGACCAGAAAGCCGCTGGCGCCGGCCCGCAGCGCTCCGTAGACGTACTCATCCAGGTCGAATGTGGTCAGGATGATGACGCGAGCGTCGGAACTCCCGACGATCTGCGCGGTGGCGGCCAGGCCGTCCAACCCGGGCATCCGGATGTCCATGAGGACGACGTCCGGCCGCAGTTGCCGGGCCAACCGCACCGCCTCGGCCCCTTCGGCGGCCTCGCCGACCACCTCGATGCCGTCCTCACCGTCCAGGATGGACCGGAAGCCGGCGCGGACCAGGGTCTGGTCGTCGACGAGCAGCAGCCGGATCATGCCTGCTCCCCCGCCGGATCGGGCCGCACCGGCAGCCGGGCGCGGACCCGAAAGCCGCCGTCCGGCTGCGCGCCGGTCGTCAATGAACCGCCCAGTGCCCGTGCCCGCTCACGCATTCCGAAGATCCCGCTGCCCGGCGTGCCCGGTGGGCTGGTGCCGTCGTCCTCGACCTCCACAACCACGTCGTCGTGGTCGGGCCGGACCCGGACCACCGCGGCGGTGGCACCAGCGTGCCGCGCCACGTTGGTGAGCGCTTCCTGGACGATCCGATACACCGCCAGGTCGACCGCCGGCGGCAGCGACCGGGTCTCGGCCAACTCGGTACGGATCTCCAACTCCGGCCGGCCGGCCGTTCTGACGAGATCGCCGAGGCGGGACAGACCGGGTGCCGGCCCGACCGCCCCCGCACCCTCCTTGCGCAGTACGCCGAGCGCCGCGCGCAACTCGTGCAACGTCTCCTTGCTGGTCTGCTTGATCGCGGTGAGGGCCTGCTCGGACCGGACCGGGTCGGGCCGGTGCAGCGCGGCGCTGGCCTGCACGTTGATCAGTGACAGGTGGTGGCCGAGCACGTCGTGCAGTTCCCGGGCGATGCGCAGCCGCTCCTCGGTGGCCCGTCGCCGGGCCTCCTCCTCCATCCGCTGCTCGGCGACGACCGCTCGGGCCTGCGCCTCGGCGAGGTAGGCGCGACGGTTGCGGGTCACACCGACGATGACCGCGACGAGCCAGCCGGCGTGCAGCAGTGTCGCCCCGTTCATGCTGTTCGGGGACCGGTTGTAGCTGTCCGCCACGGCGAAGGCGATCACCGAGGCGAGACCCAGCCCGATGGCGACCGCGAGATGCCCCTCGTCGACGACGGTGTAGAGCGCCACGACGAAGACCAACATGATCGGACCGGGCCGGTGCAGCAGCGCACCGTACGCGCCGACGGCGGCCAGCGCCACGACACCCACCGGCACCGGGTGACGCCTGCGGAAATACAGCGCGCCGGACGAGAGCAGCACCACCGGCAGTGCCGCCCATTCGGCGGTGGTGTCGATGCCGTGCGACTGCACCACCAGGCCCACGAGGGCGACCAGGCCGACGACGGGCACAAGGGCCGCGTTCGCCGTCCGGCCCCGCCACCCTGACATGCGCCGAAGCCTAGCCTCTGGCCGGGGAGCGGGAGAAGGTCTGACTTGGAGGCCGGCGGTGACGGTCTTCAGTGGGAGGTCGGCGCGGGCCGGTGGCCCTCCTTCAGGTTCGCGTCGTAGCCGGCGGCCTGGAGGGCGAACAGCTCGGCGTACCGACCGCCGGTGGCGACGAGGTCGGCGTGGGAGCCGGCCTCGACCAGTCGGCCGTGGTGCAGGACGAAGATCCGGTCGGCGTGCCGGACGTTGGCGAGCCGGTGCGTGATGAGGATCGTGGTGGCGCGACCTCTCCGGTCCCGAATGGCCTGGAACAGGGCATCCTCGGCGCGGGGGTCGAGCGCGGAGGACGGCTCATCCATGATCAGCAGTTCGGCGTCGCGCAGGAACCCACGGGCCGCGGTGATGCGCTGCCACTGCCCACCGGAGAGGTCCTGACCTCGGGCGAAGGTCCGGTCGAGCAGCGTCTCGTACCCGTGGGGAAGTTCGTTGATCATGTCGTGGGCGACCGCGCGGCCGGCGGCGGCCTCGATGCGATCCTGCCGGGCCTCGTTGTCGACGTCGCCGATGGCGATGTTCGTGGCCGCGGTGAACGGCCATTTGTGGTATTCCTGCGTCACCACCGCGATCCGGGCCCGCAGCCCGTCGACGTCGAAGTCCGACAGCGGGCGGCCGTTCCACTCGATACTGCCCTCGGTGGGCACGCGGAGGCTGGCGATCATCGCGGCGAGGGTGCTCTTGCCCGAGCCGTTCTCTCCGACGAACGCGACCGTCTGCCCGGCGGTGATCGTCAACGTGACGCCGTCGACGGCTGGGGCGTCCCGGTCGGGGTAGCGCAGACTCACGTCGGTGACTGTCAACTCCCGCAGCCGGTCCGGGACAGCCCCGGGTCCGGCGCTGTCCGGCAGGTAGGCGTCGGCGCGGGTCATGAAGCCGGTGTAGTCGCCGAAGTGCTGCCCCTGGGTGTAGACGTGGTCGACCTGGAAGGTGGCGATGGCCAGGGATCGTTGTGCGGACTGCACCGCGATGACGCAGGTCGCCGCCGCGGCGAGCGGGATCTGCCCGTCCAGGAGCAGCAGTCCGAGCAGGGCGTAGACGGTGCCGGTGGCGAGGCCACCGATGATCGCTCCGACCGTGGTGGTCGTGGTGACACGCCGGGCCAGGGCGAGCTGGATGTCGGTCTCCACCTGCATCACCCGGTCGTACTGGTCGAGCAGGAACCGGCGCAGACCGTAGGAGCGCAACTCCGGGGCCGAGGCACGTTCGGCCATCAACTTGTGCAGCAGCCACAGTCGACGTCGGCGCACCGATCCGGCGGTGTACGTCTGGTAGCGCAGATGCCCGGCCCGCAACGACGCCCACGCGTTGGGCACCGTGGCGACCAGCAGCGCCAGCAGCAGCAGCGGGTGGATGATGATGACGGCAGCCGCCACGGCGAGCAGGCCGGCCAGCCCGGCGAGCAGGTTCATCGACGCCTGCACCAGCCCGATCGTCGAGTCGGTGCCTCGGGAGGCGCGTTCCATGTCATCGGCGAACGCGTCGGCGTCGAACGCCTCCAACCGGACCGCTGTCGACACCTCGAACAGGCCCCGCTCCACCTCCCGGCTCACCCGAGGCGTCAACCCGTTCTGCGCGTACCCGGTGGCGATGCCCATTCCGGCGCGGAGCGCGACCGTCGCCGCCAGCACGGCCAGCGCGGGCAGCGCCGCCCGCACCTTGTCCGCGGTCGGCCCGCCGGCGAACAGTTCCACCAGCACGCGCTGCGTGGCCAAGAGGCCGAAGGCCGCCATCACCCCCGCGCCGACCGTCGCCGTGGCCACCACACCGGTACGGAGCCGGTCCGCGCGCCAACTGATGCCCAGCGCCGTCCAGACCAGCCTGGGCAGCTCCGCGAACACGGCGAAGACGCCGGCCTCGGCGCGCGCCCGCACGCCCGTCTCCCACCACATCTCCCGCAACTCCGGCAGCACCGATTCGGTGCGCCCAGGGTGAGACTTGTCTGGCCGGACCCGGTGGGCCTCTGCGGTGGCGGTCTCGCTCATGGACGTACCTCCCGGGGCGGCGCAGCCGACGCCGCCCCCGCCGGACCGGCGAGGTGGCGGCTTTCTGGAGGATTGGACCACTCGGATGTAGCTCACGGCAATGTCTCAACCACTCACCGTCATGGATGCGATATTGCCGGCGGGGCACAGGTGCGTCAGTGCGGGCGCAGGACGTCCAGGCGCGCTCTCAGCGCCGCGGCGATCTCGCCCGCCGCGACGATCTGATCCGGGGTGAGGGCGTCGACGAAGAGCTCACGAATGGCGCGCAGGTGCGGAAAGGTGGCGCCCCTGAACGCCTCGGCGCCGGCCGTGGTGAGCAGCACCTCCGACCCACGGGGAACCGTCGCGCACTCCTGGCGCCGAATCAGGCCGCGCCGTTCCATCCGCCCGAGGTGATGCGAGAGCCGGCTTCGTTCCCACCCGATGTGCGTGGCGAGTTCGGACGAGCGCATCGCCTGACCCTGCGCCTCGCTGAGGGCAAGGAGCACCGCGTAGTCGCCCGTCGAGAGCGCGGAGTCGCTCTGTAGCCGGGACTCGAGCCGGGAGCTGAGCGCTGCCGTCGTCTCGATGAAGTCCCGCCAGATCCGCAGTTCGTCGGCGGTCGGGAGTTGGCGTCCTCCCCGCCGGTCCGGTGTGGCGTCCGTCATCTCGCTCTCCTGGGAATTGACGTGTCAATCGCCAAGTTAGCATCATTGACATGTCAATCGGTAGGCCTGCTCCTGCGGGTCGCCGACTGAGCACCGAGGAGGAGAGCGATGGCAGCTGCAGACTTCGAGCTGGGGCTGAACTCGTTCGGGGAGGTCGCCACCGACGGCGACCGGGTCCTGAGCGACGCCGAGACCGTACGGCTACTCGTCGACGAGGCACGGCTCGCCGAGTCGGCCGGAATCGACGCGTTCAGCGTCGGCGAGCACTACCGCGCGGGCCACAACGACTCGGCGACACCCGTGCTGCTGGCGGCAGCCGCGACGGCGACCGAGCGAATTCGCCTCGGCACCTCGGTCACCGTGCTCAGCACCAACGACCCGGTACGGCTCTACCACGAGTTCTCCACCCTCGACGCCGTCTCCAACGGACGCGCCCAGTTGGTCCTCGGTCGGGCCTCGGCGACCGAGTCGTTCCCGCTGTTCGGTTACGACCTGGCCGACTACGAGCGGCTGTTCGAGGAGAAGCTGGACCTCTTCCTGCGGCTGCAACAGGACGAACCGGTCACCTGGTCCGGTACGGTGCGGAGCCCGCTGAGCGCGCAGCGGCTGCACCCACGGATGCGGGCCGGCGGCATCCCGACCTGGATCGGGGTCGGGGGAAGCCCGAACTCGGTCATCCGTGCCGCCCGGCACGGACTTCCGCTCATGCTCGCGATCATCGGCGGGCGTCCCCAGCGCTTCGCCGGCCACGTCGACCTCTACACCAGGGCGCTCGAACAATTCGGGCATACCCCGCAGCCAATCGGGCAGCACTCACTCGGTCTTGTCGCCGACACCGATGAGGAGGCGGTGCAGACGTGGTGGCGATACTGGCAGCCGGTCGCGGCGGCTCTCGCCGCCGAACGCGGCTTCTACAAACCGGACCGCGCGCGCTACGAGGCCGAAATCGACCACGGGGCGCTCTTCGTCGGTTCCCCCGAGACGGTGGCCCAGAAGATCGCCACTGTCGCTCGCGACCTGCGGCTGAGCCGCTTCGACCTGAAATACGACATCATGCACCTGCCCCGCGAGGCACGCGCGCGCACCATCCAACTGCTCGGCAGTGAGGTCGCGCCGCGGGTCCGGGAGCTGCTCGCGAAGGAGCCCACCAATGTCTGACCTTCTGTTCGGCCTGGACACGTTCGGTGACGTACCGCAGGACGACACCGGCAAGATCGTCTCCCACGCGGCGGCGATCCGGCAGGTCGTCGACGAGGCGGTGCTCGCCGACCAACTCGGGGTCGACGTCATCGCCCTGGGCGAACACCACCGGCCGGAATACTCGGTCTCCACGCCGGAGACGGTGCTGGCCGGCATCGCCACCCGCACCTCGCGGATCCGGCTGGCCTCCGGCGTGACCGTGCTCAGTTCGGACGACCCGGTGCGGGTGTTCCAGCGCTTCGCCACTGTCGACGCGCTGTCGAACGGACGGGCCGAGGTCATTCTCGGTCGCGGCTCGTTCACCGAGTCGTTCCCGCTCTTCGGTTACGACCTGCGCGACTACGACACGCTGTTCGAGGAGAAGATCGAACTGTTCGTGAAGCTGCTGGACGAGAAGCCGGTCACCTGGAGCGGCACCCTGCGTGCCCCGCTGGAGAACGCCGACGTCTTCCCGAAGACCGAATCGGGTCACCTGGACACCTGGGTCGGCGTGGGTGGCTCGCCGCAGTCGGTCGTCCGCACCGCCCAGTACGGGCTTCCGCTCATGCTGGCCATCATCGGCGGCGCACCCGAACGGTTCGCGCCCTACATCGACCTCTACCGCCGGGCCGCCGACCAACTCGGTACGACCGCACACCCGGTAGGGATGCACTCGCCCGGCTTCATCGCCGACACCGACGAGCAGGCCAAGGAGATCTACTGGCCGCACTACCGGATCATGCGCGACCGGATCGGCAAGCTGCGGGGTTGGCCGCCGATCCGCCGCCAGGAGTTCGACTCCGAGGTGGAGAACGGTTCCCTCTACATCGGTTCGCCGGAGACGGTGGCCCGTCGGATGGCGCGGGCGATCCGTAGCCTCGGCGTCGGCCGGTTCGACCTCATCTACTCGGCTGGAGCGCAACCGGCGAGCGCCCGCATGCGCGCCGTGGAACTGTACGGCTCGAAGGTGATCCCCATGGTCCGCGAACTGCTGGCCTGATCGGCACTTCCCAGCGAAAGGACGACATGAACGACAACGACCGGAGCCGGCCCGCGACCCTCGGCATCCTCGGGGCCGGCAAGGTGGGCACAGTGCTCGCCCGGCTCGCCGTCGCCGCCGGCTACCGGGTGCGGGTCGCCGGCTCCGGCGACCCGGCGAAGATCGCCCTCACCGTCGAGGTCCTCGCCCCAGGGGCCGAGGCCACCACCGCTGTCGACGCGGCGGCCGACGCCGACATCGTCATCCTCGCCCTGCCCCTGGGCAAGTACCGCAGCGTTCCCGTCGAGGCGTTGCGGGGCAAGCTCGTCGTCGATGCCATGAACTACTGGTGGGAGATCGACGGCATCCGCGACGACCTCACCAACCCGCGTACCTCGTCGAGCGAGACCGTCCAGGCGTTCCTGCCCGGATCGCGGCTGGTCAAGGCGTTCAACCACATGGGCTATCACGACCTGGAGGACGAAGCCCGGCCGGCGGGGGCGACCGGGCGCAAGGCCATCGCGATCGCCGGCGACGACAGCGCCGACCTCACCGAGGTGTCGACCCTGGTGGACGCGCTCGGTTTCGATCCGGTCGTCGCCGGCCCGCTGGCCGAGGGGGTACGGCTCGAACCGGGCAGCGAGTTGTTCGGCGCCGATGTGAGCGCCGACGAGGTCCGCGCCATGCTCGACCGCTTCCCCCAGTCGGAGCGGGGACGGATCATCACGGCGGCCCAAGCCTCGACCCCACCCCAGGCCGGTTAGGGCGTCTCCACGCCGAAGGCCGCCTCCGGTTCGAGGAGTTGACCGACGGCGTACTCCTCGTCGAAGGCGGCCGGGCCGAGCGCTTCGATCGCGGCGGCGCGCATCCTGGCGAGGTCCGCCGCGTCGTCCGGGTCCGGTACCTGGCCGAGCGCCGCGAACGCGGCATCCGCGACGCCGATCATCCGCGCCGCGCGCGACTGATCTCCCTCGGCGGACGCGAGCGCGGCGCCCGCAACGCAGACGTACGGCACGAAGTCGGCCCAGCCGTTGTGGAACACCCGCTCGCGGTTCTCGGCGAACAGGGTTCGGGCCACGTCGAGGTTGCCCAGCCCCAGCTCGCAGAACGCCAGGTTGTGATACTCGGAGTTGACCGTCTTGGGTTGCCCGAGCGTCTCGTTGAGCGCGATGCTCTCCCGATACAGGTCCCGAGCACGAACCAGGTCTCCGGACATCCGCGCGACGCCGGCCAGCACGTGCCTCGGCCGTTCCTCGAGGCTGCGGTCACCGGAGCGCATCGCCACCGCCAGGGCCTCGCGCGCCCGAGCTTCCCCGCCCGGCAGGTCGCCGCCGCGAATGGCGACCCGGGCCAGGCTGTACCGGGCCTCCACCTCACCTGCCGGGTCGCCGGCCGCCTGCGCCCGCTCGATCTCCGCCTCGCTCATTCGCACCACCGCGTCGGTCTCGCCCCGCCGAAAGGCCGAGCGGACGTTCTCGCTGAAGCTCATTGCAATCTCCCCCATCACGAACAGTCCGGTAGCGGCGTCACTGCGCCACGAACATGGTCCAGTTCTCCACGAGCACGAAGCCCATCGACTCGTAGAGCGGCCGGCCCATCGGGCTGCTGTGCAGGTAGGCGACGTCCGCCCCGGCCGCGATGCCATCGCGCAGCACCGCTTCGGTGAGCATCCGGCCGAGGCCACGGCCCCGGGCGGACGGTACGACGCCGATGTTGAACACGCCGATCGCTCCGTGGGCTTGCATGCCGAGGGCGGTGCCGATGGAACGGCCGGACTCCTCGGCCAGGTAGCCGGTCATGCCGTCGGTGTCGAGCACCGCGCCACCCATCAACGAGCCGAAGACGCCTTCGGGCGCCTCGAAGCTCTCGGTGAAAACGTCGGTGTACCTGTCGCTCTCGGCGGCATCAACCCGGCGTATCGAGGTTTGCTGCGTTGAGGCAGGCCGGAACACGATGTCGTCCGTGGCGCACGCCATCAAGGGTAGGACGCTACGTTCACGCAGCCCGTGCCGGGCCGCGAGGTCGACCAGCGAGGTGCTGGCCTCGCCCCGAACCATGATCGACCAGTGCGGTACCTGCCTGGCGACCTCGGTTGCCAACTCGTCGAGCGACCCGAGATCCGGGTCGCTGGTCAGGTCGTAGACGTTGTTGAGCGACGGGACGTCGGCGTGGGTGATCGCCGCACGGGCGGTGCCCCGTTCGGCGTACCAGCCCTTCGGGGTGACCCGGCAAAGGGCCTCGATGGCGTCGGAGTACGCCGTCGCCAACCGGTCGGCGGTGCTGCTCATGCCTGCTCTCCCCCATGGAACGGTCGCCCTGCCGAGGTCGCCAACCTAGCCAGCAACTCGTTACCCCAGCAAACGTGACGATTCGGGCATCCGGCGGCGCTCCGCACCGATCAGGAATCGAGAAGCCCTCTGACCGGGGCCCGGCCTAGCCTTTCCCCAGGCACCCGGCAGGGCGCCCAGCCTGACGACGAGAGGGAGATCGAACATGTCCGCGAAGACCACCGCCACCGAGTCCGACGGCTTCACCGCCGAGGAGCGCGCCGCGATGAAGGAGCGCGCCGCCGAGCTGCGCGCCGAGGGCAAGAAGGGTGCCAAGAAGGCCGACGGGCTGCAGGCGGTCCTCGACCGGATCGCGCAGATGGAGCCCGAGGACCGGGCGCTCGCCGAGCGCGTACACGTGACGGTGACCGCCGCCGCCCCGGACCTGTCGCCCAAGACCTGGTACGGGATGCCCGCCTACGCGAACGCGGACGGCAAGATCGTCGTCTTCTTCCAGGACTCCGGGAAGTTCAACTACCGGTACTCGACGCTGGGCTTCCAGGACGCGGCCAACCTCGACGACGGGGACCTGTGGCCGGTGTCGTACGCGCTGCAGAAGTGGAGCCCCACGGTGGAGAAGAAGATCACCGCGCTGGTGCAGGCGGCGGTTTCCTGAGCTACCGCCGCCGGATCCGCCCATCCGCACGGCATCGGACGATCGCACCGGGCCCCTTCCTGGCCCGAGCGCCCGAGGTGAGCGATGATCGGGGTCGGCGACTGAGGGAGACACAGTGCGGACGATGTGGCGCAGGCCGCCAGCGGCGACCCGAGCAGCCCGGTGACGGCCCGGGCCGGTCAGGCGTTCGACACCGGTCGGGCGGTGTCCGACGTCGAGACGTTGCTCGCCGAGGAGCTGCCCACCGACGGTGCCGCGGTCCAGGAGGGCGATCCGGCGACCGGGGAGTGGACCGGCACCCGCGGGGCGGGCTTTCGGATCATTCCGATCTGGGAGGGCGAAGACCTCACGGGTGTCTACAGCCCCGCCTGGAATGAGGCCGAGGAGGCCGCGACGGCGAACCTGGCCCAGGTCGTGGGCGAGTTGGACCGCCGGTGGGGCCCGCACCGGAAGGTCTGCATGCGGGTACCGCTGTTCCGGAAGCAGGCGGGCACACCGATGCCGGCGCTGTTCCAATCTCTGTCCGACATGGACTGCTACGGCGACCTGACGGTCTGGGGCCCGACGCCGACCGAAGGTCGGTGGGTCGCGGTCTCGGTGAACCAGTGCGACGGCGACGCCCCGATGATCATGACGGCGGCGGTCAGTCAGTTCACGATCACCGAACTGCCCGACTGACCCGTGTCGACAACAGATCATGCCGTGGCCGTCGCGGCGGCGGAGGCCGGAGCCGCGGCCGTCCGCGCTCGATACGGGTCGCCGCTGACCCGCTTCATGAAGATCGGCGACGACTTCGCCACCACCGCCGACATCGAGGCGGAGAAGGCCATCCTCGACGTCCTGCGCGTTGCGCGTCCGCAGGACGCCGTGGTGGGCGAGGAGACCGGGCGCACCGGCACGGGCGAGAACGGACGCACCTGGCTGGTCGACCCGCTCTGCGGCACGTTGAACTACGCCGCCCGCACCATGCTGGTCGCGGTCAACGTCGCGCTGCACACCGGGACGGGCAGCGCCGTGGCCGCGTCGGCGGACCCGTTCAGCGGTGAGGTGTTCTGGACCGACGGCAGTGCCGCGTACGTCCGCTGCGCCGGCACGGACGAGCGACTCGTCCCGTCGGCCGAGTCGAAGCTGGTCGACGTCAACCTCGACCCGCCATTTCCCAGCCGGGACGTCTTCCTGGCCGCCCGGATGCTCGCCGACGAGGACTTCATCGACCAGTTCCACCCACGGGTGGTCTCCACCAGCCTGGCCGTGGCGTGGGTCGCCGCCGGTCGCCGTGCCGCGTACCTGACGGACCGGCACGACCTGAGCCGCAGCGTCCACTTCGCGGCCGGAATCGCGCTCTGCCAGGCGGCTGGTTGCGTGGTCACCGGGCTCGACGGCGAACCGCTGCACACCGGCGGGAATGGTCTCGTCGTGGCCGGCGACGAGCGGACCCACGCCGCCCTGCTGACCCTCGTCCGGAAACAGAGCTCATGATCACTCGGTGTTGACATGAAGTGTGGTTGAGGTTCTAGCGTTCCTTGGTGATCACGTCAGGGCCGTCGCGTCCGGACGTACGTCACCCGAGCGCCACCGTCGAAGGGGTCCTGATGTTTCTGTCCCGCCTGCTCCGCCCGCGTACCGTCGCGAGCGCCCACTGCGACCTGCCCTGTGGCGTCTACGACCCGGCCCAGGCCCGGATCGAGGCCGAATCGGTCAAGGCGATCTCCGAGAAGTACCAGGCCAGCGACGACCCGGAGTTCCGAACCCGGGCGCTGATCATCAAGGAACAGCGGGCCGAGCTGGTCAAGCACCACCTCTGGGTGCTCTGGACCGACTACTTCAAGGCGCCGCACTTCGAGAAGTACCCCCAGCTGCACGGCCTCTTCAACGAGGCGACCAAGCTGGCGGGTGCCGGCGGCGCGAAGGGCGCCGCGGACCCGGCGGTCGCCGAGCAGCTCCTCATGAAGATCGAGGAAATCTCGAAGATCTTCTGGGAGACCAAGCAGAGCTGATCAGCCCGGTACCAGGTGGCGGCGGCCACCCGGTTCGGCGTGTACCACGTTCGGGAGGAACCGCATGGAGTCGCGCACCGACCTCATCGAAGACTTGATGAGCCGTTTCCCACACGTGCCACGGGAGGCGGTCCTCAAGGAGGACCTGCTGCGGGGCGGGCTCGCCTTCGACGACGCGGCACTGACCGACAACGAGCACGGCGACGTCAAGCCGAAGTCGTACTTCATCTTCTCCTTCGATCACCGGACGCTGCCGGAGTTGGGCACGGCCGCGCTGCGCCGGCCACCGGAGGAGATCGTGCTCACCGGGGGTCCGTACGAGCTGCGCCGTACCGTCGTCTCGGTCCGCACCAATCCCAGCTCGCCGTACCGCGTCGGCACCGACAGCGACGGTCGGCTGCGCCTGTTCCTGGACGGACGGCCCATCGCCGATGTCGGGCTGCCCCCGATGCCGGCGTACTACCGGCACACGCTCGCCAACGGCAAGTCGGTGATGGAGGTCGCCCCGACGATCCAGTGGGGCTATCTGATCTACCTCACCGCGTTCCGGGTCTGCCAGTACTTCGGTGCCAAGGAGGAGTGCCAGTACTGCGACATCAACCACAACTGGCGGCAGCACAAGCAGGCCGGCCGCCCGTACACCGGGGTCAAACCGGTCGACGAAGTCCTCGAGGCCCTGGAGATCATCAACCGGCACGACGTCGATCGCGCGTCGCAGGCGTACACGTTGACCGGTGGCAGCATCACCTCGCAGGTCAACGGGCTGGCCGAGGCCGACTTCTACGGCCAGTACGCGCAGGCGATCGAGG
The DNA here is from genome assembly GCF_003857055.1 of Micromonospora inaquosa. Lineage (GTDB taxonomy): Bacteria > Actinomycetota > Actinomycetes > Mycobacteriales > Micromonosporaceae > Micromonospora > Micromonospora inaquosa. The sequence goes on from NZ_QGSZ01000233.1 coordinate 93,509, forward strand.
AACGCTTCCCGGGACGGTGGATCGGCAAGGTGGTGGCCCAGGCGCTGCCCCGAGCCGACGTGCAACGCTTCCACGACTACGGGATCCGCATCTATCACCCCAACTACGAGGTGTGGGACAAGCGATTGTTCGAGCTGTACTGCCCGGGCAAGGAACGCTACGTCGGTCGGGAGGAGTGGCACCGCCGCATCCTCGACTCGGCCGAGGTGTTCGGCCCGCGCAACGTGATCCCGAACTTCGTGGCGGGCGTGGAGATGGCCGCCCCGCACGGCTTCACGAGCGTCGACGAGGCGATCGACTCCACCACCGAGGGGCTCGACTATTTCATGTCCCGGGGGATCACACCCCGGTTCACCACCTGGTGCCCGGAGCCCACCACGCCGCTGGGCCGGACGAACCCGCAGGGCGCGCCGCTGGAATACCACGTCCGTCTGCTGGAGGCCTACCGGGCGACCATGGACGCGCATGGGCTCTCCAGCCCGCCCGGGTACGGCCCCGCCGGGCCTGGCCGAGCGGTCTTCTCGGTCAGCTCCTTCATGGACACCCTGCCGTCCACGGATTCCTGACGGACGCGCTCGACTGACCCGCCCGTATCGAACCGCCGAAGAGCGGTGTACCTCAGAGACATATTCACACCTCTGAGGTATACCGCTCAAAACCGCACCCGCTTCGACGACGGTGACTGACTGCGATCGGCTCAGCCACCCCCGCCGGCCCGACAGGTCGCTGACCGCTGCGCCCGCGGCACCGGCCAGGATGCGGACCTACTCGTCTAGCTGGCGTACGTCTCGAACTCAGCGACCCGCGGCGTACCGCTGGAGCTGTTGATCTTGAAGTTGATCTTACTTAACGCGGTCGTCGAGAAGGTGATCGAACCAGCCCCGCTGCCGGCGGCCAGGACGGCCCCGTTGTCGTTGTTGATCAGCTGCCAGGACCCGATGGAGCCCTGGGTGCCGGACGGCTCGCGAATCACCACCCGGGACACCCGGGTCGCGGAGCCCCACTTGATCGAGATCGTGCCGGTTGATCCGGCCGGCGACCAGTAGCTGCTCAGGCTGCCGTCGCGCACATTGCCGTAACTGGTCCCACTGGCCTTGCTGGAGCCGTCGGCGCCGGCGCCGAGGCTGAGGTTGGTCCCACCGGAGGGCGGCGGGGTGG
>NZ_QGSZ01000137.1 GCF_003857055.1 Micromonospora inaquosa
CCGCGTACGCCATGCCTGCTACCGACCTGGAGCGGGTGTTGGCCGACGTGTGGGCGCAGGTGTTACGCGTGCAGCGAGTCGGCGTACACGACAACTTCTTCGAACTGGGCGGCGACAGCATCCTCGCCGTGCAGATCATCGGGGCGCTCGACCGGTTTGGGTTGACCGTCACCCTCGACGCGCTGTTCCGCGCGCCGACCGTGTCCGCGCTCGGCGCCACGCTGACCGCGGCTACCCCGCACCAGCCGCTGCCCGAGCCGTTCGAGCTGCTCACCGAGCAGGAACGCGTCATGCTCCCACCCGGCGTCGAGGACGCCTATCCGATGACGGCCACCCAGCTCGGCATGTACCTGCAGAACCGGCTGCACGGCAACAGCCGGATCTACCACAACCTCAACAGCCTCGAGGTAACCGGCCGGCTGGACCCGGACGCCTTCACCGCGGCGGTCGAGGCGGCGGTCGCGCGGACCCCGGCTTTGCGCACCGGGTTCGCGGTGGACGGCCTGATCCGTCCGCTGCAACTGGTCCACGCCACCGCGCCGGCCGACGTGACCTGCGCCGACCTGACCGGGTTCACCGAGGCCGAGCAGGAGGTGGCCATCGAGAAGGTGATCGCCGACGAGCTGGCCGACCCGTTCGAGCCTAGCCGGCCACCGCAGATCCGGTTCCGGCTGCTGCGCCGCGCCGCCGACCGGTTCCAGCTGCTCGTCGTGGAGAGCCACCTGATTGTCGACGGATGGAGCTTCACCTCACTGCTCGCCGAGATCTTCGAGGACCACTGGTCGATCCTGACGACCGGCTCGCCCGTCGACCGACCCCCGCTGCGGAGCTCGTTCGCCGAGTTCGTTCGGCTCGAACAGGCGGCGATCACATCCGACGAGTCGCGGCGCTTCTGGGCGCGGCAGGTGGCTGACGCGCCGCCTACCCGGCTGGCCGACCTGGCCGAGCAGGAGGGCGAGCTGACGATCGCCCGGCAGCCGGTGGAGATCCCCCTGGCGGTCGAGCGGGGCCTGCGGGAACTGGCCAACCGGCTCGGCGTGCCGCTCAAGTCCGTACTGCTGGCAGCCCACCTGCGCGTGCTGGCCGGTCTGCTCGGTGCCCGCGAGGTCGTCAGCGGCATGGTCACTCACGGTCGGCCGGAGGGACCCGACGGCGACCGCATCAAGGGCCTGTTCCTCAACACCGTGCCGATCCGGCTGGCATTGGGCTCCGGCTCGTGGAGCGACATCGTCCGGATGACCCACCGCGCCGAGGTGGACCTGCTGCCCCACCGGCGGTATCCGCTCGGACGGATCCTGCGCGACCTGCACCGCTCGGAGCTGTTCGACGCCTCGTTTCACTTCGTCACCTTTCACGAGCTGAAGCGGGTGTTTCACGAGGACTCCCCGTGGGTGATCCGTCCGGACTCCCGGTCGTCGGAGAACACCCACTTTCGGCTGATGGCCGCGTTCTCGGTTCACCCGCCGGCCGACCGTCTCGGTTTGGTCCTCGTGCACGACGAGGTGACTCTGGGCCGGCACATCGGGCTGCTCGCCGACGCGTACCAGCGGGCCCTCGCCGCGCTCGCCTTCGATGCGGACGCCGCGCACGCCTCGTTCTCGCTGCTCGAGCGGGCCGAGTCATGGGCGCTCGGCGGCTCGATCGATGACTCGGCCGGCGTGGTGCCGTCGGTCCGGTCCTGGGTGGAACGGTCGCCGGATGCGACGGCGGTGGTCGCGGGGGACGTGCGGTGGACGTACGCGGAGCTGTGGCGGCGTTCGGGCGTGGTGGCCGCGCGGTTGGCCGAGTCCGGGGTGGGGCGCGGTTCGTTCGTCGGGATCGGCCTGCCCCGGTCCGCCGACCTGATTCCGGTCCTGCTGGGCGTACTGCGTTCCGGCGCGGCGTACGTTCCGCTGCCACCCTGGTATCCGGCCGACCGCCTGCGGTTCATGATCGAGGACGTCGGGGTATCGCTCGTCGTCGGCGCGCTCGACGACGCCGACGTCCCGGTCCTGCCCACCGAGTCGTTGTGGTCCGGCGACGTGCCCGTGGGACCGGTCGCCGAGCTGTCGGCGGCGGATCCGGCTTACGTGATCTACACGTCTGGTTCGACGGGCCGGCCGAAGGGCGTGGTGGTCACGCACGGCAATCTCGGGTGGCTGTTGGCGTCGACGCGTCCAGTGGTGCGGCCGGGACCTGACGACGTGTGGTCGGTCTTTCACTCGTATGCGTTCGACGTCTCGGTTTTCGAGATCTGGGGTGCGTTGGCGTCGGGTGGTGCGGCGGTGGTGGTGGGTGGTGATGTGGTGCGGTCGCCGCAGGCGTTTGGGCGGTTGTTGGTTGATGAGGGTGTGACGGTGTTGTCGCAGACGCCGTCGGCTTTCAAGCAGTTGGTGGGGCGGTTGCCGGGGGATTGCCGGGTGCGTTGTGTGGTGTTCGGCGGGGAACGGCTGGACATGGCGGCGGTGCGTTCGTGGCGGGCGGATCCGGTGGTGGCTGGTCTGTCGCTGCTGAATTTGTATGGGATCACTGAGACGACGGTGCATGTGACGGCGCATGCGGTGGGCGTGGATGAGCCGGTGGAGTCGCCGGTGGGGTTGGGGATGGCGGGTACCCGGGTGTGGGTGTTGGACGGGTTCTTGCGTCCGGTTCCGGTGGGTGTGGTCGGTGAGATTTATGTCGGTGGGCAGGGTGTGGCTCTGGGTTACTGGGGTCGTGCGGGGTTGACCGCTGAGCGGTTCGTTCCGGATGTGTATTCGGGTGTGTCGGGTGCGCGGATGTATCGCAGTGGGGATCTGGCCCGGGTGCGTGCCGATGGTGGTTTGGAGTACATCGGTCGGGCTGATTCGCAGGTCAAGGTGCGTGGGCACCGGATCGAGCTGGGGGAGATCGAGTACGCGATCGCGGCGTTTCCGGGTGTGCGGTCCTGTGTGGTCTCGGCGTTGCGTGACGGCGAGGCGGTGCGGTTGGTCGCTTACGTGGTCGCGGTCGAGGGTGTGTCGTTGACGGTGGGGCAGTTGCGGGAGTTCCTGGCCGTGGGGTTGGCCGAGTACATGATTCCGGCGGTGTTCGTGTTCCTGCCGGAGTTGCCGTTGACGGTCAACGGCAAGGTCGACCGTTCCGCCCTGCCGGCGCCGGATGAGGACCGCCCGGAACTGTCCACCGCGTACGCCATGCCTGCTACCGACCTGGAGCGGGTGTTGGCCGACGTGTGGGCGCAGGTGTTACGCGTGCAGCGAGTCGGCGTACACGACAACTTCTTCGAACTGGGCGGCGACAGCATCCTCGCTGTGGGCATCGCCGCCGAGGCGCAGCTGCGGACCGGCCGGCCGGTACACCTCGTCGACATCTACCAGGCGCCGTCCGTCCGCGCGCTGGCGAACCATCTCACCGAACCACTACTCGACTCTTGGGAGTGACGCTCGTGTCCCGTAACGCCTTCCTCTTCCCCGGCCAGGGCGCCTACGCCGACGGGGCCCTCGGCGCCCTGCGCCGGCAGCGACCCGAGGTCGACGACGTCTTCGCCGAGATCGACCGTGCTCTCGAGGCGCACGGCGTCCCGGCCGTCGCCGGCCGTCTACTCGGGGCGGATGCCCCGACGCTCGCCGAACTGCTCGACGGCGACCCGGTCCTGCTGCAGCTCGCCCTCTACGGCACCGACGTGGTGCTGTACCGGATCCTGACCGGCGCGGGCGTGCAGCCCGACGTGCTTCTCGGGCACAGCCTCGGCGAGATCGCGGCGCTGGTGGCGGCCGGTGCTTTCAGCGTCGGCGACGGCGCGGTGATCGTCTCCGAGCGGACGGCGGTGCTGCGCCCGCTCGACGGGTTGGGAGCGATGACGTCCCTGGCGACGAACCGGGGCCGAGCCGCCGCCCTGCTGGCCGTGATGGACCTGGCGGGTCTGGCCGTCGCGGTCGACAACGGGCCCGAGCAGGTGGTCGTCTCCGGACCGCTCGCCGACTTGGACCGCCTGGAGGACGTCGCCCGCCGGATCGGGGTGGCGCTCACCCGGCTGCGGTCGCCGTACCCGTTCCACAACTCGCTGCTCGCCCCCGCCGCGGACGACTTCGGCCGGCGCATCCAGCACGTCCGGCAGCGGCCGCTGCGTGCCCGAGTGCACTCGCCGATCCTCGGCCGCGCCTACCACGACCTGGACGACCTGCCCGCGCTGCTGGCCCGGCACTTCACCATGCCGGTCGGCTTCCAGGACGCGGTCCGCGACCTGCACGGCCGCGGTGTGCGCACCTGGGTCGAGTGCGGCGCCCGGGCGGCCCTGACCAGCCTGGTGCGGTCCATCGTTCCGGGCGTGGTGACGGTCGCCCCGCTGGACGGCCGGCGGGCGCCGGGCGAGACCCTTGCCGGGGCCGTCGCCACCCTGCGGCCGGCATCGCCGCCCACCCCGGCACCGCCCGCGCCGTCGGTCGCCCCGGCCGTCACGCCGCCGGCCGCCGCGATGCCGGCGTTGGGTCGTGACGACCTGGTTGCCGATCTGCGGGAGTTCTACGCGCAGGCGTTGGAGTATCCGGTGGATGTGCTGACGGCGGACGCGGAGCTCGAGGCGGATCTCGGGGTGGACTCGCTGAAGCAGACCGAGCTGTTGACCCGGCTGGGTGAGCGGTACGGCTTCGGCGCGTTGCCCGACGACTTCCGCATCACCGAGCTCAACACCCTGGACCGCATCGCGAGCCTGATCGTCCGGCTGACCGCGGCGCCCGCTCCGGACGCCGGGACCACCGGTGCCGTCGCTGCGTTGCCGGCCGCCACGTTGCCGGCGTTGGGTCGTGACGACCTGGTTGCCGATCTGCGGGAGTTCTACGCGCAGGCGTTGGAGTATCCGGTGGATGTGCTGACGGCGGACGCGGAGCTCGAGGCGGATCTCGGGGTGGACTCGCTGAAGCAGACCGAGCTGTTGACCCGGCTGGGTGAGCGGTACGGCTTCGGCGCGTTGCCCGACGACTTCCGCATCACCGAGCTCAACACCCTGGATCGGATCGCCGATCTGGTCCGTCGCCTGCGACCCGTCGCGGTCTGAGAGGCAGTGATGATCAGTTTTGCGGGAAAGACGGTGCTCGTCACCGGCGGCGTCCGCGGCCTCGGCCTGGAGATCGCCCGGACGTTCGCCGCCGCCGGCGCCTCGCTGGTGCTCAACTACTTCCATTCCCGGGACGCGGCGCGTGAGGTCGCGGCGGAGTTTCGTGACCAGGGCGTCGACGTCCACCTGATCCGCGGCTCGGTGGCCCAGGACCGGCAGGTCGCGCGGATGTTCGACGAGCTGCGGGAACAGGTCGGGCACCTCGACGTGCTGGTCAACAACGCCGCTGCCGGGGCCTTGCTGCCGCCGGCGCAGTTGTCCGACGAACACTGGGCCCGCGCCTGGGAGACCAACGTCCGTGGATCCTGGCGGTGCGCGGAGGCGGCGCGACCGCTGCTGGCCGCGCGGGGTGGCGGCGCCATCGTCAACCTCTCGTCGCTGGGCGCCGACTACGTCATCGGCAACTACGTCACCGTCGGCACCTCGAAGGCAGCCGTCGAGTCCCTGACCCGGTACCTCGCCGCGGAATACGCGTCGGACAATATCCGGGTCAACACCGCTTCTGGCGGGCTGGTTGACGGTACGGTCGCCGAGAAGTTCCCGGACGCTGCCGGGCTGCGCCGTGTGGTGTCCGACGCGGCCCCGCTCGGCCGGCTGGCCACCGAACGGGAACTTGCCAACGTGGTCCTGTTCCTCGCCTCAGAGCTGGCGTCCTGGGTGACCGGGCAGACGCTGCTGGCCGACGGCGGCCTGACGCTGGCCAACGCGATCATGACGCCGCCGTCGTTCCGCCCGGCGCCGCCACCGGTTGCCTCGCCGCCACCGGTTGCCTCGCCGCCACCGGTCGCGTCGCCGCCGGTCGCGGCATCCGGGCGCGAGGAGGCCCCGGCCGACGGCGACCTGGACGACGACGGCATCGCGGTCGTGGGGATGGGCCTGGTGTGCCCGGGAGCGCACAGCCCCGAGGAGTTCCTGCGGCTGCGCGGGCGTGACGAGGACGCTCTCGGTGAACCGGGGGACCGCTGGGACCACGCCGCCTTCTACTCACCCGATCCGGCGGCGGAGGATCGTACTCAGTCGCGCCGTGCCGGGTTCGTCACCGCCGCGGACGAGATCAGCGGCGGCCTGGAATACACGACGGCCTGGCTGCGCCGGGCGACGCGGCAGGCCCTGACCGGTGTCGCGCGCTCCGGCGACCGATCGCACGTCGCATACCTCGGCTACACCGCGGACGGCAGCCAGCACTTGGAGGAGGCCCTCGCAGCCGGGGGTGCGACAAATGGCCTGGTCGACCGGCTGCGGGCCGCCGGGCACGAAGACCGGGCTGCCCGGGTGGAGAAGGTGCTCGCGGCGGCGCTGCGCCGCGCCGGCACGACCCCCGCGACGCACCTGCCGCACGCCGCGGTGCGGGCGGCCGTCGATGACCTGCTCCCGGACGGGACACCCGTCACGGCGGTGGACACCGCGTGCTCGTCGTCGCTGTACGCCCTCGACCTCGCCATCAAGGACCTGCGGGCCGGCGCGGCCGAGATCGCGGTCTGCGGCGGCGCGCACGCCATCGCCCCGCGTAACCCGGTGATGTTCGGCAAACTCGGCGGCCTGTCCAAGAGCGACCGGATCCGGCCGTTCGACCGCCGCGGCGACGGCGTGCTGTTCGCCGACGGCGCGGCCGTCGTGGTCCTCAAGACCCTGCGCCGGGCCCGGGCGGACGGCGACGAGGTCCTGGGTGTCGTCCTCGGCGTCGGCACCTCGTCCGACGGGCGCGGCAAGGCCATCCACGCGCCCAATGCCGAGGGGCAGCGGCTCGCCGTCCGGCGCGCCTATGCCGCCGCGGGCGTCGACCCGCACCAGGTGGACTGGGTGGCCGCGCACGCCACCGGGACACGGGCCGGTGACAGCACCGAGTTCTCCGTGCTCGCTGACCTCTTCGGCGGTCCCGACGGATGCGTCATCACCTCGAACAAGGCGCAGATCGGCCACACCGGCTGGGCCGCGGGCGTGGTCTCGCTCATCGAGGTGCTGCTCTCCTACCGGGCCGAGGAGATCGCCCCGCAGTACGGGTTCGTGGAGAGCGATCCGGCTTTCGGGGCGGCGGGGACGAAGCTGACCGTGCCGACGACCGGCGTCCCGTGGCCGCGCACCGCCAACCGGCCGCGGATAGCCGGTGTGTCCGGGTTCGGATTCGGCGGCACCAACGCCCACGTGGTCGTCGCCGACCGGCCGGTGGCGCCGGCCCGACTGCCCGTCCGCGCCCCGGACGCCGCGACACCGGACGATCCGGTCGTGGTGGTCGCCTGGACCGCGCACGTACCTGGGGATCTTACCGACGACGACGTGACGGCATGGCTGGCCGGACACGGCGTCGCGCCGCCGCGCACGTTCGGCGACGACTACCCGGCGCCGCCGGTTCGCCGGTTCCGGCTCCCACCGCCCATCATGCGAGCCTCGGACCGGACCCAGTTGATGGCCTTGGAATGCGTCGAACGGCTCCTGCGCTCACCGGTCGGCGAGGTGGTTGACAGGCACCGGGCCACCACCGGCGTGTTCGTCGGCCACCTCGGGCCGACGCGGCACGGCGCCATGTCCGCCTCCCGCTGCTACCTGAACCTGCTCTCCAGCGCGGTCCGCTCCGATCCGGAGCTGGCCGCCGACGAGGTGGTCGCCGACGCGCTCACCGCGTTCACCGAGGGGGTCCGAGCGGACTTCCCGCCGGTCGGTCCGGACACCCTTCCGGGTCTGATGACCAACATCGTGCCGGCGCGGGTGGCCAACTACTTCGACCTGCACGGCGTGAACATCGCGATCGACACGGGCCTGTCCTCGAGCATCGAGGCGGTCCGGGTGGCGAGCAAATATCTCCTGGCACCGGCCGCCGACACGCCCCTCGACCTGGCCGTGGTATGCGGGGTCAACGGCAACACCACCGCCGAGCTGCGGCACGTCCTCGGCGACACGGTGTCGCGGCCGCTCGCCGAAGGCGCCTTCACCCTCGTTCTCGCGCGCCGCTCCACCGCGCGACGCACCGGACTGCCCGAGCTGGGCGTCCTGCGGGACGGCCCGGCCGCCCGGGCGGCTACCCTGGTCGCGGGCGGCAGCGGCGCGGACCCCACCTACCTGGGCGCGGACGCCGCCCGGATGATGGTGCAGGCCCTCGTCATGCCCGCACCGGCCGTCGAGATCGTCTGCACCGACCCGATCACCGGTCGCGAGGATCGCCTGGTGGTGGAGAAGCCGGCGCCATCCGCGGACGAATCCGTGACGCCGGCCGCCAACCGGTTCGTGGTCTCCCCGGTGCCGCTGCCGGCACTGCCCACTGTGGCGGGCGAGGTCCTCGACCGCAACACCCTCGTGCTGGTCGACGCGCCCGCCGGAGCGCTCGTCGAGGCCGGCGCGGGCACCGTCGTCGACTTGAGCGCACCCGGGCTCGACGACCGGCTGGACGCGGTCGCGCACCCCGTCTCGTCGATCGTGGTGATCTCCACGGCGGTTGCTGGCAGGGGTGTCCTCGACGGCACCGAGGCCGCGCTGTCCGTTCACGACGCGGTCTTCGGCGTGCTGAGCCGCTTCCACGCCGATCTCGGCACCGTCGGCGTGGCGCTGCTCGGTGCGGTGGGGGAGAGCCCGCATCCGGCGCTCGGTCTCTTCGACGGCCTGCTCAAGAGCATCCAGGCGGAGAAGCCCGAGGTGCGCACGGTGACGGTGGGATGCGACACGGTGGACCTGGTCGCCGGCTTCGACGCGCTGCGCGTGGAACTGGCGGCGGGCCCCAACCTGCCGCTGGTGCTCCGGCGCGGCGACGCGCGGTCGGCGCCGGTGGCCGCTGCGCACCTGGCCGCCCGGAACACCACCACGATCACGCAGATTCTCGGGGAGCGGCCGGTCGTCCTGGCCACCGGGGGCGCCCGCGGGCTGACTGCCGAGATCGCCCTGGCGCTCGCCGAACGGGCGGCCGCGCGCCTGTGGCTGCTGGGCACGGTCCCGCTCGAAGGCCAGCCGGCCTGGGTGACCGAGGGCACCGACGCCGAGTTCGCCGGACACCGCGCGACGTATCTGCGGTCCGCCCGCGAGGGGCGGACCTTCGCTCAGGCGAAACAGGACGCCGACCGGATGGCCCACGCCCGCGAGGCGCACCGCAACCTTACCCGGATGGCAGCGCACGTCGGCGTGGAGAACGTTCACTACCTGGTCTGCGACGTCACCGACCCAGCGGCGGTGGACACCGCAGTCCGTCGAGTCGTGGCACACGACGGACGCGTCGATGCGGTGATCCACGGCGCCGGGGTGAACCATTCGGAGGCGCTCGGCAAGAAGTCGCTGGAGCGGTTCCGCCGGGTCCGCGACGTCAAGGTCCGCGGCTACCTCAACCTCAAGCGGGCGCTGGCCGCCTCGCCGCCGGCTTTCTGGTGCAACTTCGGGTCGGTGATCGGCTTCGCGGGCGGACCGGGCGAGGCCGATTATGCCTCCGCCAACGCATACCTGGCCACCGCCGCCCGCGCTGCCACGGCCGGGCGGGAGATCACCGTCGAGTGGCCGCTCTGGCGCGACGTCGGTTTCGCGGCCAACGGTCTCACCCGAAGTTTCCTCGGCCGCTCGGGCGGCTCCGAGGGCATCGGCACCGCCGACGGCATCGGCTTCTTCCTCGCCGAGGCGGCCGATCCCCGCAGCGCGGGTTCGGTGGTCTACCTGCAGCCGGAACAGCAGGCCGAGATCGGGAATCGGTGCCCCGGGCTGTTGCGCGGTGAGCAGATCCCATCGGTCAGCTCCGCGCGGTCTGCCCTCGCCGGCCCGCTGCGGCCGGACAGAGACGGGCGCTGGTGCGGCGTGCTGGACCTCACCGCGGAGGCCCACAGGTTCCTCGATCAGCATCTGGTCCGCGGCGTCGCCACCGTGCCGGGCGCGTTCCTGCTGGAGGCCGCAGCCGAGGCGGCGTGCGCGGTGCATCCCGGCCTGCCAGTGACCGCGGTGTCCGACGTCCGGTTCGTGGCGCCGGTGCGCCATCACCCCGGCCGCCCGAACACCTACCGCCTCAGCGTCGTCCCGATGCCACACATCGCGGCGGACCCCAGTCCGGCACTCACCGTTCGGATCACCGGGGACGTGCACGCCCCGGACGGCACCCTGCTGCGATCGGACCGGCTCTACTGCGAGGCGGTCGTGCACCTGGGCACCCGTGGTCCCGCCGAGGCGGCGGGCGATCTCGACATCGGGAGCCCGGTCGGCCCGCCGATTCCGGACCCCTACCTGCGGGCCAACGAGTTCCTCCACCTCGCGGGCATCTTCGCTACGAACGCCGACGGCCGGTGCCACGAACAGGGCTGCCGGACCACTTTCCGTCTGCCGCAGGGGCTCCTGCCGCCCCGCTTCGACGACTTCCGCCTACCGGCGATGTTGTTGGACGGCCTGTTCCGCGTCACGGTGCTACCGCACGTGCGTGACGGCCGGGCGCCGCTGCTGGCGCCCACCGCGATCGAACGGATCGAGTTCTTCGACAGCCGCAACGACGCGCGCCTCGCTACCGATCTGCCGGCCGGCATCACCCTCAGCGCCGATCAGCACGGTGCGCTGGCCACCGCCACCACCTCGGTGGGACAGGTGCTGGTTCGCATGACCCGAATGGTCGGTTCGGTGCTCGGCGAGGTCACCGTGGCACCCACACCGCACGAACGCCAAATGGACGGGATGAGATCATGACTGCGCACCTTTTGACGGATCAGCACACCGATGAGACGGTGGACGTGCTGCGCCGGCACGTCACCGGTGACTTCTACGACCTGGTCATAGACCGGGAACACAGCAACGGGTCGTGGATCGTCGATGCCCGGACCGGCCGGCGCTACCTCGACATGGTGGGCTTCTACGCCAGTTCCGCGATCGGGCACAACCACCCGAGCCTGACCATGGACCCCGGCTTCCGGGCGAAACTGCAGTCGATTGCCGGCTTCAAGCCCTCCAATCCTGACTTCCCGACCGACGTGCAGGCCGCCTTCACGCGGACCTTCCTACGGGTCCTCGGCGACCCGGAGCTGCCTTACATGCTCTTCATCGACGGGGGCGCCCTGGCCGTGGAGAACGCCCTCAAGGTTGCCTTCGACTGGAAGACCCGGCACAACGGCCGGCGCGGAGTCGCCGTGGCCGGCTGGCGCGTCCTGCACCTGGAGAACGCGTTCCACGGGCGATCTGGCTACACGCTGTCGCTGACGAACACCGACCCGGCCAAGACCAGACTGTTCCCCGCGTTCGACTGGCCGCGCGTGCCCAGCCCGGCGGTGAATGACATGACGCTGTGGCCCGCACCCGGTCTGACCGTCACGGAACGGGCCGCGCTGGCCGCCGCCGAGGCCGCCTTCCGCCGGCACCCCGACGAGATCGCCTGCTTCATCGCCGAGCCCATCCAGTGCGAGGGCGGCGACCGGCACCTGCGTCCGGCGTTCCTGCGGGCGATGCAGGACCTGTGCCACCGCCACGACGCGCTGTTCGTGCTCGACGAGGTGCAGACTGGGTGCGGTGTGACCGGCGTGCCCTGGCTCTACCAGCAACTGGGGCTCGCCCCCGACCTGGTCGCGTTCGGCAAGAAGACCCAGGTGTGCGGCGTGATGGGCGGGCGGCGGGTTAGCGACGAACCGATGAACGCCATGCGGACGCCCAGCCGGCTGAGTTCCACCTTCGGTGGCAACCTGTTCGACATGCTGCGGGCCACCCGCATCCTGGAGGTGATCGAGTCCGAGGAACTCATGGACGCCGCAGCGGTCCGCGGTCGCTACCTGCTCGACCTGCTCTGCGCCGCGGTCGATCGCTTCGGCGGGGTCCTCGAGTACCCGCGCGGGCGCGGGCTGCTCTGTGCGGTCGACCTGCTCGACGCCGACCTGCGCGACCGCGTCGTCGAGATCGCGCGGGACGCCCATGATGCGCTGTTCGTCGGTGCCGGCGAGCGGACCCTGCGCTTCCGGCCGCCGCTGACCGTGACACTTGAGGAGTTGGACGAGTCGGTGGTCCGGATGACGGCAGCGATCGGTGACGCCGTCGCGGAGCGCGGGATCCCCGATGCCGGCCGGCGTTGACCGGACGGCAGGCGCCCGGCGGGCCGCCGCGCTGCTCGCCGACCACCCCAGGGTGCTGCACGCCCAGGTCGACGTCGAGGCCGGCGACGCCGGCCGGGGCCGCCTGGTGGCCCGCCTGACGCCGCGACCGGTCTCGACGGGCGGCGCCGAGCGGGTGGCGCACCTGCAATCGATGTACGAATTGCTCTACAGCAAGACGGACGCGCCCGCCGACCCGGCATTCGACGTCCTGGGTTGGGTCAGTAGCTACGACGGCGCACAGATGGACCCGGCGGCCCTGCATGAGTGGGTGGACCTGACCGTCGCATCGGTACTGGCGAGCCGTCCCGCGCGGGTGATCGAGCTTGGCTGCGGCACCGGCCTGCTGATGTCGCGGATCGCACCGCACTGCGAACGGTACTGGGCGACGGACTTCTCCGTGGCGGCGTTGCGGCGGGCCCGCCGCGCCGTCCCGGAGGTCGCCGTCGCCCGGCGGGTGCGCCTGTTGCAGCGCCACGCGGACGACCTCACCGGCCTGCCCGGAGACGTGGACGGCGTGGTGATCAACTCGGTGGTCCAGTACTTCCCCGACCTCGATTACCTCCGGCGCGTGTTGTCCGGGGCGGTGCACGCCGTCCGGCCCGGCGGCACGGTGTGGGTCGGTGACGTCCGCAGTCTGCCGCTGCACGAGGTGTTCCACGCCTCCGTGGTCACGGCGACCAGCCCCGACGCCGAGCCCGCTGCCCGCGCCGCCGCCGTGCTCCGACGGCTGGCGTTCGACCAGGAGCTGGTCATCGACCCGGCATTCTTCACTGGTCTGGTCGAGGAGCTGCCGGGCGTCGCAGGGGTCGAGGTCCGGCCCAAGCCCGCGGTGCACCGCAACGAGCTGAGCATGTTCCGGTACGACGTGCTCCTGCATGTGGGGGAGCGTGCTGCCGTGGTCGACGTGCCCTGGGAGGACGCGGACGCGTACGCGACCCCGGGCGCCCTGCGCGACCGGCTCGCGACCGATCGGCCCGACATTCTGGCGGTGACCGGCATCCCCGACGCCCTGGTGGCGCCAGCGGTGAGCGACTGGGAGGCGATTCGGCGCGGGACGCCGACCCGCCCGTGGTGCACCGGGCCCGCCCCGGAGGACGCGACCGCCCACCGTCTCACCCGTCTGGCCGACGGCCTGCCGTACCGGCTGCGGCTGGGCCTGACGGCGGGCCGCACGGACGGCGCGTTCGACGCGGTGTGGGTGCGCCAGCCCGGTCCGGTTCTGTGGTCGATCGCCGTGCCGACCGGCCCGGCGCGCGGTCCCCTGTCCAATCGGATGCCGCCCGGACCGCCGTCGTCCGATGAACTGGCCGCCTATCTGCGACCCTGGCTGGCGCCCGACCTGATCCCGAACGCATTCATTTGGCAGGTGGCGCCAGGGTGACCTCAGGAACCGCCGGGTGCGAGCGATTCGAGATAGCGCAGAACCGCGAGTACCCGGCGGTTGTGGTCCTGCTCGTCATGGGAGAGATCGAGTTTGGTGAAGATGCTGCGAATGTGTTTCTCGACCGACCGTGGGGCCACGAACAACCGTTCGGCGATGGCGGTGTTCGTCAATCCCTGCGCCATCTGGGCGAGCACTTCGTATTCCCGGCCGGAGAGGCGGTCGACCACCGAGCTGCTGCGCATTCTCGTCCGGGCGACGAGCTGCCCGACGACTTCCGGATCGAGGGCGCTGCCCCCGGCCAGCACCCGATGCACCGCCTCGACGAAGTCGTCGATGTCGGGAACACGGTCCTTGAGAAGGTAACCGATGCCGTGGGTGCCCCGGCTGAGCAGCTCGGTCGCGTACCTCTCGTCCACATACTGCGAGAGCACCAGCACCCCGATGTGCGGTTGCTCCGCTCGGATCCGAAGCGCCGCGTGGATGCCCTCGTCGCTGAAGGTCGGCGGCATCCGGACGTCGACGATCGCCAGATCCGGCTTTTGTTCCTCGATCGCGGTGAAGAGGGCGTCCACATCGCCTACCTCGGCTACGACGTCGATCCCCTCGTCCTCGAGCAGCCGAGCGATGCCGGTGCGCAGCAGCACTGCGTCGTCGGCGATGACGACCCGGGGATGTTTCCCTACGGTTCCCAAGGAAGAATCGCCCTCACCTCAGTGGGCCCACCCGGCGGACTCTCCACTTCGAAGATCCCGTCCACCGCGTGCACCCGGTCCGCTAGCCCGGTGAGCCCTCCGTTGGCGGTGAGCTCGGCGCCGCCCATGCCCTCGTCGATGATCCGCACCTCGAGCTGGTCACCGGACGCATCCGCGATCCGGGAGAGCTTGATCGTGACTGGCGCCGCGCCAGCGTGCTTGGCGGCGTTCGCCAGCGCCTCTGACACGACATAATAGCCCATCGCCTCGATCCGGCGAGACGGACGCTCCGGAAGGTCGATGTCCAGTTCGACCGGCGAGGGGTGCCGGCCGGCCGCCGCCACGATCGCCGCGACGAGTCCGCGTTCGGTCAGGATCGGCGGGTGCGCGCCACGGGCGATGGCCCGTAGTTCCTGCACCGCAGCCGTTGCCTCCGCCTGCGCGGTGTCGAGCAGCTGGCGGGTCTTCGCCATGTCGGTGTCACCCAGCCGCTTTGCCCGGCTGACGGCCAGCGCCACCGTGAGCAGACGCTGCTGCGCGCCGTCGTGCAGGTTGCGTTCGATCCGCGCCCGTTCCCCGGCCGCCGCGTCGACCAGCGCGGCGCGGGTGGATTCCAGCGTGGCGATGCGGCGCTGCAACCCCACGGTTTCGTCCTCACCCTGGATCCACCGGCCGAACGTGGTCCGCACCAGGACCGCCCAGCGGGCCAGGTGCAGGGTGCCGGTGGCCAGCAGGAGACCGAGCGGAATGCCGACCACGGATGCGCCGTAGCTGATCGGGAAACCTCTTATGTTGGCGTAGTCGATCGGGATCATGGTGGCGATCCACGGCATGTTGACCAGCGTGAAGGCGATGAGGAGCAGCGCGGTGACGAGGGTGCCCACGCCGAGGGACCAGAACGCGATGGCGATGCTGTGCGCGAAGGCGCGCCAGGCTCGCCCGTCGACGAAGCCCCGGAGGCCGGGCGTGGGTGCCGGGTCTGGGGTCTGGACGCCGGCGATCAGCAGGGCGGCCCGGTCCAGCCGGACCGCCCAGCGCGCGGCGAACGTCGCCACCGGGATGAGCGTGAGGCCAATTAGGAAAGCGGCGATGCCGATCACCCCGGTGACCATCAGCAAAAAGGGCACGAGATAGAGGGGGACCAGCGAGAGTGACACCAGGAGATAGGCGCTCGCCCGCCACCCGTCCTCGCGGAGCAGAACGGGTTTTCGCTCCCCGAGCCATTTGTTCATCGTCTACTCCAGCTTCGTGTAGGGCGATGTTCACGACGCTACCGGTGCGCTCGGCGTCGCCGCGTGGCCCCGGACCCTTCAAAAGAGGTAGTGCTAGCCACACCCCCGAGGGCGGGCTAACGTGCCAGCGCCTCCATTCGCCTGGTCGATAGCGTCAAATGACCGTCAGGACAGAAGCTCGGCCAACGGGAGGACCCCTTGGGTGTCAAGGAGATCAACCAGCCACTGCCGCGACCGCCGGGCCTGGTGGGGGAAGGCAACCCCGCAGTCCCCCGTGGGCTGGCCGAACGCCTCGCGATGTGGAGCGCCCGCAGGCGAGTCCTCGTTCTCGTTCTCTGGCTGCTGCTGACCCTGACGGCCTACGCCTCCTCATTTCTGGTGCCAGGTACGGCGATCCAGGACGCCGACTATCTCGACGGTGAGTCCGCCGTCGCCGAGCGCGCCGTGGACACCGCCGAGTTCGACGAGGGCGCCATGGAGACCGTCCTGATCCAGAGCCGCAGCGGCACCCTGGACCGCTCGACGGGCACCGCGGTCGCCGAGGAGTTGAAGCGGGCGTACGGAGGCGTCGGTGTGCTCACCGTCCGCGGACCGAACTTCTCGACGGACAACCGCTCGGCGATGCTGTCGGTGGAGCTCGACCGCGGGCGTGGGGAGGACCGCAAGGAACCGATCGAGGTCGTCGAGCCGATGCTCGACGCCACGGCATCCGTGCAGAAGGCGCATGGCGACCTGCGGATCGAGCAGATCGGCGCCGGCTCGATCCGCAAGGATTTCTCCATCCAGGATGCCAAGGACTTCCGGCGTGCCGAGCTGATCAGCATTCCGATCACCCTGGTCATCCTGCTGATCGCGTTCGGCGCGCTCGCCGCGGCCGGCATCCCGCTGCTGCTCGGTCTCACGGCCGTCGGCGCAGCCCTGGGCATCAGCGGGCTGGTGTCAGCACTCGTACCGATCAGCCCCTTCCAGTCGAGCCTGGTGATGCTGCTCGGCCTGGCGGTCGGCGTCGACTATTCGCTGTTCTACGTGCGCCGGCAGCGTGAGGAGCGGGCTGCCGGACGGAGCCTGCATGAGGCGCTGCTTCGCACCGCGGCCACGTCCGGCCGGGCCATCATCGTCTCCGGCGTCGCGGTCGCGATCGCGGCCGCGGGCATGTACTTCACCAACAGCGCCCTGTTCGACTCGCTCGCGACCGGTACGATCCTGGTCGTCCTGATGGCTGTCCTCGGTTCGCTCACCGTGGTCCCGGCGATGCTGGCGCTGCTCGGCGACAAGGTGAACTCGCCGCGCATTCCGCTGCTGTGGCGGCGCTCACAGGCGGCCAGCGAGAGTCGGATCTGGAACACGATCCTGCGCCCCGTGCTCAAGTCTCCCAGCCTGACCGTGCTGCTCGGACTGGTGTTGATCGGCCTGATGACCGCTCCGGTGGCCGGGATGAAGCTGCAGATGCCCACCGACGACCAGTTGCCCAAGAGTTACCCGATCGTGCAGACCCGCGATCGGTTGGTGGCGGCGTTCCCTGGCGAGGGCTCCAGCCACACCGTCGTCGTCGAGGCCGATCCGGCCAGCGCCGAGCAGGTCCGCACGGCCATGGCCGACCTGATGGCCCGCGCCGGCGCGACCGGTCAGTTCTCCGCGGTCGATGACCCGCGTATCACGACCTCGGTCGACGGGAGGACCACCCGGATGTTCGTGCCGTTTCCGCAGCGGGTCGACAGCCCCGAGGCGGAACAGACGCTGCAGTTGCTGCGGACCGAGCTGGCTCCGGCGGCGCTGGGCGGCATACCCGGGGCAACCTGGGCGGTCGGCGGCTCCACCGCATTCAGCTCCGACGTCTCCTCGGCACTGCGTGAACGCCTGCCACTGATCGCCGGCTTTGTGCTGCTGCTCAGCCTGATCGTGATGCTGCTGGCGTTCCGATCGATCATCATCGCGGCTGTCACCACGGTGCTGAACATCCTGTCGGTCGCGGCGTCCTTCGGCATTCTGACGCTGGTGTTTCAGAACACCTGGGCCGAGGATCTGCTCGGGTTCGACTCCAGCGGGTTCGTGGTCGCGTGGATTCCGGTCATCCTGTTCGTCGTGCTCATCGGCCTGTCGATGGACTACAACGTGTTCATCCTCAGCCGGATCCGGGAGCCGTTGCACCGCGGCGCTGACCTGCGCGACTCGGTCCGCCACGGCATCGCCTCGTCGGCCGGCGTGGTGACCAGCGCCGCGATGGTAATGGTGGCGGTGTTCGCGGTGTTCGCGACGCTGTCGACGTTGGAGATGAAGCAGCTGGGTGTGGGCTTGGCCATCGCCATCCTGGTGGACATCACGATCATCCGGGCGCTGCTGCTGCCGGGCATCCTGATGATGCTCGGCAAGGCACCGTGGAAGGAACACAAGGCGCTGCGCCGGGTTCCCTCCGTAGCGCACGAGTGACCGGCGGGGCCGGCGGGTGATTCCGTAGTGGGCACCCGCCGGCCGTCAACGATCCGCGGATTGGAGCCCTTTATCATGCGGCGGACAGGGTGCTATGTCCTGGCGGGTCAACCCCAGACGAGCCGCCACCATCCCGGCCTGGAACCGCGATGCGACACCCAGGTGTTCGAGCAGTTCGGACACCCGGCGACTGTATGTTCGCCTGGACACGCCAAGCTTGCGGCACGCGGCCAGATCCGTGGCGCCGCTTGCCAATTGGTCGAGCACCTCGACTAGGTGGTCAGGCAGGTTCCGCCCAGCCGCCTTGCTCAATCCGGCCAGGTGTTGGCCGTGCCATTCCGCTATGTGTCTCACTGCTACTACCCCCCGTAGGTCATTGCACTTCGGACATTAACCACCGACTTTTCTCGCCAGAACTGTCGACATCGCAGCGCGATCCTAGCGGCGCCGTCCGGTCACGTCCGCATTGGTGGAAGAGGCGGCCGGGTGGACCCAGCTTTATGTGGCCGGCGACCGATGCGTCGGTCCGGTTGGTGGCGTGTGCTCGGGCTGAGAAATTAATCATCGGGACTTTGGCGAGAGTTACAGCCCATGGCGAAGAGGCCTTCGGTCCACTCGCCGGGATGGCGTCGAAGAGTCGGATGACCGACTGCTGTTCGAACGTGCCGACACCGTCGACGCGGCGGCGGATCTCCTTGTTCAACCGCTCATGCGAATTCTCCGGCCAAAATTGACGACAGATATCGCGGTAGGAGGCGGTGACCGCCAGGAGGTCGTAGCGGGTGGCGTCGCGGTGTGGCTTCGACGGGGAATTTCACCTCGATCGCGGTCACGACACACTGGAGCCGGGCTCGGACCGCGTCGACGACCGGCTGGCCGAAGAGGGTCTCGGTCGCGCTGCCGGCCCGGATGACGAGTGCCGGCGCGATCGGTGCCGTGAGCTGCGGTTCGGACGGCGAAGCGCGATGGCCCTTCGCAGGCGCAGGATCGAGAGGGCTGCCGGTAAGCATGTCGGTCGAGTCACCCACGCACACCGGGCGGCCCGCCGGCCCGTGCGCCAGGTGCCTCCGGGCCGGCGCCGGTAACGACGGACACCGCAACTCGTTGTTGCCGAGAATGCGGTGTTCGGTGTTGTCGTCTCCGACGGCATCCGTTCATCTTCACCCGCCCCTGTTGGCGGGAGTGGGCCCCGGCTCCTGAGCCTGGTCGAACTCCCGCTCGTGTGCGAGGAATGCTGAGACCGGAGCGTCTCGTAGAGCTCACGGCGTCGCCGCTCGTAAAGCGCATTCGTGGTAGCAGCCGAGCCCCGGTGCCAGCGAAATTCCCCCGTGTGGATTGTCCCACGACGCAAGTTATCAAGGAGGGAGTGGACACGCAACGCTTCCGAATGTTTCTCCGCGGTGGCCGAAGTGCGAAGACTCGGCGGTAGCGGCTGGTGCGGGGGCGTTTATCGCAGGTCAGGTGCGCATCGCGGTGTGACGGACGTTCATTGGGAGGTGATCATGGCGGCGGTAAATGGCGTCCTTGTGCCAGTTGGCGCGCTGGATCAACTTCCCTTACTGGCGAAACCGGACCTTTCGGTGCAGCTTGAGCAAAGTCGTTCGCTAGCGTGCAGGAATGAGATCAGATCAATAAGATATTGACGCCTGCCTCGGACGATGCCTAGCCTCCGGAGCGGGCCAAGCGCAAGCGTCGGAGATCAGTGCTGCGTGGTGGCAATTCGTGTGTGCGGTGGACATGCCATTCGGGGGGCGGTTGAACCGTGGATCATGATGCTAGTGATTTCTGCTCCGGCCGCTGGCCCCTCCAGGCCCGATGGCGGCTCGCTGAGCAGGCGGGGCCCGCCGCGCCGCTCGCCGGGGGAGCCGACGTCGACCGGGTGGCGCGGGCCAGCGGGGCGCCGACGGTTTGTACCCGGGCCGGGAGAACCGGACCGTGAAGGCCCGCCTACTGGGGCCGGTCGACGTCTGGTGCGCCGGTGAACGGATCGGCCTGCACGGCACGAAGATCAGGACTGTGCTGGCGATGCTGCTGCTCGCCCGCGGGCACGTCGTCGAGGACGAGCGCCTCACCCGGATGCTCTGGGGTGACCAGGCGCCGGCCACCGCCGCCGCCCAGTTGCAGACCTACGCCTCGCGGCTGCGCCGCATGCTCGCCGGGCACGGCGAGATCGTCCGACAGCGGCCGGGCTACCTCCTACGTCTCGGCCGGGCCGGCTGCGAGGTCGACCTGGTGGAGTTCGACCGGTTGTCGACCCGGGGCCGGATAGAACTGCGCCGCGGTGATCACCGGGCGGCGTCCGACGCGTTCACTGCCGCGCTCCAGCTGTGGCACGGACCCGCGCTGGGTGGGGTGAGTGACACCCTGATCGAGGCGGAGACCCCGTCTCTGCTGGAGCGACGCCTGGCGGTCGTCGAGGCCCGCATCGAGGCCGAACTCGCCCTCGGTCGGCACGCCGCGGTGATCTCGGAGCTGACCGGTCTGGTTGCCGCCCACCCACTCCGGGAGGGTCTCCGGGGGCAGTTGATGACGGCGCTGTACCGCAACGACCGGCACGCTGACGCGCTGCGTGTCTACCAGGAGTACCGCTGCCACCTGGTCGAGGAGCTGGGCATCGACCCGGGGCCGGCGCTGCAGGGGGTGAACCGGGCGGTGCTGCGCGGCGACGAGGCGATGGCGCCTCCGCCGGTCCTGGCCGGTCCGACCCCGAACACGACAGCCGTGCCGGTCTGTCCGCAACCCCCGGCTCCACCCGCCGATTTCACCGGCCGCGAGTTCGAGCTGACCCGGCTGCGTGACGCATTGACCGGCGACCGCTCGTCGGGGGCCCGGATC
Source organism: Micromonospora inaquosa (assembly GCF_003857055.1). Classification (GTDB taxonomy): domain Bacteria; phylum Actinomycetota; class Actinomycetes; order Mycobacteriales; family Micromonosporaceae; genus Micromonospora; species Micromonospora inaquosa. The sequence goes on from NZ_QGSZ01000137.1 coordinate 20,661, forward strand.
GCCGCGGTGGTCGGGTTGTCCGGTACCGGCAAGACCGCGCTGGCGTTGCGGGCGGCGAACGACCTGAACGCTGCCTTCCCGGACGGTGCGCTCGTGGTGGCGATGCGGGACTCCGCAGGGCGGGCCCGTCCGCCCGCGGAGGTGCTGACCGAGATATGCGCCACGGTGGGCGGCGGGAGCAAGACGGACCCGGGCAACGCGTACCGGCAGTACGTCACGAGCCGCCGAATGCTGCTGGTGCTCGACGACGCCGTGGACGAGAAACAACTCCGCCCGCTGCTGACCGTCCCGATGACCTGCGCGGTGTTGATCACGAGCCGCGCTAGGCTGACCGCGCTGGACGGTGTGCGACCGGTGCTACTGGGTGGGTTCTCGGCCAGCGAGTCGGCGCTGTTGCTCGCCCGGATCGCGGGGGAGGCCCGGGTGGTGGCAGACCCCGCCTCCGCCCACGCCATCGCGACCACCTGCGGCCACCTGCCCATCGCGGTACGCATCGCGGGCGCCCGACTGGCCGCGCGTCCGCACTGGAGCCTCGCCTCCTACGCCGCTCGGCTCATCGACCAACGGCGGACGCTGGACGAACTGAGGGTGGCGGACCTGTGCGTCCGTGCCGTCTTGAGCGCGACCTACTTGGCACTCGACGACACCCGGCGCGTCGTGCTCAGGCAACTGGCGGCGGATCGGGCGACCACCATCACCGTCGACCATGCGGCGCGAGTCCTGGCCGTATCCCGAGCGGAGGCCGCCGAGCGTCTCGACGAGCTGGCCGAGGCACACCTGCTCGCAGTGGAGGGGGTGGACGGCCGGCTGGTCTATCAGCTACCCGCGCTGCTCCGGCTCTACGCGCGCGAGCAGCTGCCTGCGACCAGCACCGTGACCAGCGCGAGCTTGCGGCTCACCACGGTGGGCGATGCTGCGTGAGCGCCTAACCCAGGCGCGGACCGGCGGCCCGTGTCGGGTGGGATCCGGCGCCGACAGCGCGAATAGCTGGAATGTCGGCGACCGCCGGACTGTCGCCGAGCTACCCGTTGGCGGATCGCACGGCGACGACCGTCGACCTCTGTGGAAGGACGGCGCATGAGACGCACTGCCCGGATCCTCGGCCGATCGCCGCTGACGGCCCTGCTCGGCTACGTCCGCCCGCACGCGGGCAGTCTGCTGGCCGGGGCGGCGCTGATGTTCCTTGGCGGCGTGGTGACGCTCGCGCAGCCCCTGGTGGTGAAGCACCTGCTTGACGCGCTGACCACCGGCACCCCTTACACCCGTCCCATGTTCCTGCTCGGAGGGCTGCTGCTGGTCAGCGCCGTAGCCGGCGTCTGCGGCATGTACCTCTTGGAGTGCACGGCGGAAAGCGTCGTGCTGACCGTACGCCGACGGCTCATCGCCCAACTGCTCCGGCTGCGGGTACGGGTCCTGGACGACGTGGAACCGGGCGACCTCCTGTCCCGGGTGACCGGCGACACCACGCAGCTGCGAGCGGCCACGACCAGCAACGTCGTCGACCTGGTGGCAGGCAGCATCCAGCTCGTCGGCGCGGTTGTCCTGATGGCGCGCCTCGACGGCGTGCTGCTGACCGTGGTGGTGCTCGTCCTGCTGGTGCTCGGTGCCGTGCTGCTGGCCCTCGTACCCCGCATCCGTGACACGAGCCTGCGGGCGCAGGAGGAGGTCGGCGGCATGGGTGCCGTCCTGGAACGCGCTCTCGGCGCCCTCCGCACAGTGAAGGCCAACGGGGCCGAGGAGCGCCAGGTCGCCGCCGTCCACGCGCTGGCGGGTCGCGCATGGCAGCGAGGCCGGCAGGCCGCGCAGTGGACGTCGGTCGCTGGCATCGCCACCGGTCTGGCCGTACAGCTCGCCTTTCTCGTGGTGCTCGGCGTCGGCGGGGCACGGGTGGCCGCCGGACAGCTCGCCGTGTCCTCGCTGATCGCATTCCTGCTCTACCTGTTCTATCTCACGGGCCCGGCGACGCAGGTGGTGGGCAGCGTCACCGGACTGCAGGCCGGTCTGGCTGCGGCCCGCCGGATCGAGCAGCTGGGTCAGCTGCCCGCCGAGGACCTGACCCGACCGGCGGAGGGGCGGGCCCCCGACGACGGCGTTCCCGCCAGCGTGACCTTCCACGCTGTCAGCCTCCGGCACCATCCGGGCGGTCCGCCGATTCTGCGCGACGTCGACCTTCGGATCCCGGCGACCGGCCTTACCGCACTGGTCGGCCCGTCCGGCGGCGGTAAGACAACCCTGCTCGCTCTGGTCGAACGCTTCTACGATCCCACCCGTGGGCGGGTGGAGATCGACGGACGCGACGTGCGCGACTGGCCGTTGGCGGAGCTGCGTGCCCGCATCGGCTACGTCGAGCAGGACGCCCCGGTGCTGTCCGGGACGCTGCGCGACAACCTGTTGCTGGGGACGGCGGGCGGCGTACCGGAGGACTGGATGGCGGCGGTGCTGGAGCGGACCCGCCTGGCCTCACTGGTACAGCGCCTGCCACACGGCCTCGACACCGTCGTCGGGCACCGGGGTGCTGCCCTGTCCGGCGGAGAGCGGCAGCGCGTCGCGGTCGCTCGGGCCATCCTCCGGCAGCCGGGTCTGCTTCTGCTCGACGAGCCGACCTCCCAGCTCGACGCCGTCAACGAGCAGGCACTACGCGAACTCGTTACCGCGCTGGCCCGGACCACCACCGTGTTGATGGTCGCCCATCGGCTGTCCACGGTGATCCGGGCCGATCGCATCGTGCTCGTCGAGGGGGGTCGGATCCGCGCGGTCGGCACCCATGCGCAACTTCTGGCCGGAGATGTGCTCTACCGGCGTCTCGCCACGACGCAGCTTCTCGCCGAGCCACTCACGGTCGGGGTGGTCGATAGCCGAAGTATGGAGCAGATATAGGGGGCAGGCCGAAAGTTACCACCAGGCGGACCTGCTCGATGGTCCCACCCGAGCCGGGCCGTCCCAAGCCCCTACCCAGAAGGAGGTGAATCCCATGGCCAAAAAGTCAGCGTACGAGCGACCCACCCTGTCGAAGGCGGGCACGTTCGCCCAGAGGACGGCCGGCAGTCTCTTCACGAACTGCCGCGAGTCCTTCGTGACCCAGAAGCCGCGCGCCGTCTGCAGCTGACAGCCGACCCGCCGCGTCGAACGTGAGGAGTGGCACCGATGGCGGACGTTCCGGAGGCGGCTTCCGGCCTGTCGTGGTTCGTGGCGCTGCCGGACACCGATGCCGGCGATGTGGTCCTCAGTTCCCTTCGGCAGCGAGCCATCGGCCTTCAGATGATCACCCATGGCTCCGGGCGGCCGTGGCTGGTCGGCCGGTGGGCGGACGACGAGGCGGCGGTGGCCACGTTCGGCGACCGTCGCCTCGTCGTCATCGGTGAACACCGTCTGCGGACGAGCGACCTGCTGCGGCTGGGTGCGCATGCCCGGGACCCCGCGGACCTGTGCGCCGCCGTACGCGACCAGCCGGGGAGTTTCCACGTGCTGGCCGCCACACGCGCCGGCTCGGCGGCACAGGGCAGCCTCTCCGGGTTCCGTCGCGTCTACTTCACCACCGCCGGGGACGCTGTGCTGGTCAGCGACCGCGCCGATGTGCTGGCGGCACTTACCGGGTCGGACGTGGACGAGGAGTCCCTGGCCCTGCGGCTGCTGGCGCCGTACGCTCCCTGGCCGTTGTTCTGGCAACCGGTCTGGCGCGGGGTGCACGCGGTCCGTCCGGACGAGCGCCTGATCCTGACCGCTGGCGCCGCCCCCCGCGCGACGGCGCGCTGGCACCCACCGGAGCCGGTGAGTGATCTGGCCACGGCAGCTGCGCGACTGCGTGACGCGCTGTCCGACGCCGTCGCCGTGCGGGTCCACGATCGCGACGTGATCGCCAGCGACCTCAGCGGAGTGGACTCGACCGCCCTGTGCTCCCTTGCGGTACGGACCGGCACCCGCGTGGTGGGGCTGACGTGTGTGAGCCCCGACCCACTCGACGACGACCTGCCATGGGCCCGGCGCGCCTCCGTTGATCTCGGCGGGGTGATCCACGAGGTGGTGGACGGGAACGCGAATCCGCTGCCGTACGACGGCGTCGGAGAACCCACGGATCGCTTTGACGAGCCGAGTGCCGCCGTGATGTACCGTGCCGGGTTCCTGGCCGTCTCCCGTCGGGCCGCGGCGCACGGTGCCCGGGTACGACTCACCGGCTTCGGCGGCGACGAGCTGCTCACCACCGATCCCGTGCTACAGGTGACGCTCCTGCGGACGCATCCCGGCACCGCGCTGCGTCAGCTCTGGTTGATGCGCGCCGCGTATCGCTGGGGGCGCCGGGAAACGCTGCGGGCGCTACTCGACCGGCGTTCCTACGCCACCTGGATGGCTTCGCTCGCCGACGGGGTCGGTGCGAGCGGCAGCGCGTTGTCCGGCCCGCTGCTGGCCTGGGGCGCTCCGGTCTGGACGGCACCGTGGGTGGTGCCGGATGGTCGCAGATTGCTACAGCAGGTCCTGCGCGAGCGGGCCACCGAGGCGGTGCCACTGGTCAACGACCGCGGGCTGCACGGTCGCCTGGCGGGCGTCTACGCCGGGGCGGCAGCGGCGCGACACCTTGCCCAGACCACTCGACGGATCGGGGTGTCGGTCGCGCTGCCCTACCTGGACGACCAGGTGGTCGATGCCTGTCTGGCTGCTCCGGTGGTCGACGTGAGCTCCCCGCGTGACTACAAGCCGCTCGCCCGCGCAGCGATGCGGGGGGTGGTGCCAACGGCCCTGCTCGAGCGCACCACCAAGGCTGACACCTCGATCGCTGCGGATCGCGGCGCCCGCCGGCACCGAGCCGACCTGCTGGCGCTTTCCGAGGACTCCCGGCTGGCGGAGCGCGGCCTGATCGACGCGGCGGCCCTCCGTGCGGCGATCGAACACCCCCACGACCGCACCTGGTACGACCTCGACCAGACCCTTGCCTGCGAGACCTGGTTGCGCAGCCTAGAGGCCCGTGCCGGTGATCCGTTGACGGAGGAACGATGAGCTGGAGACTGCGCGACCGGGTCTCGTGGGCGCCGACTGAGTACGGTGGTGTCCTGCTGGACTGCGCGTCCGGTGAGTACTGGACGCTCAACTCGACCGCTGCGGCGGTACTCGCGGCCCTACTGGCTGGCGCCGACATCGCCGGCGCGACGGCACATCTCGCCGGGGAGTTCGACGGCGACCTGGACGTGGTCGCCGTGGAGGTCCCGCAACTCGTCGCTGAGCTGCAGGGCGCCGGTCTGGTGGTCGAGCGGTGACCAACGAGCAGACGCTGGCGCACCACCCGGGCGGGCTGGGCCTGCGTCGGCGGTTGCTGGTGCATGCCGTGGTCGTGGTCGCCCGGCTGCTGTCCACCCAGACGCCCGCTCGGATCGAACGGGCCCTGCGCCGGCTACGCGGTGGGGCACGTCCAGCGAGCCGGGAGGAGGCAGCGGTGGCGCGCCGGCACACCGTCATGGTCAGCGCGTTCTGCAGCGGCCCGCTGGGATGTCTGCCCCGATCCATCGCCACGGTGCTGCTGTGCCGGCTGCAGGGCAGCTGGGCGACCTGGAGGGTGGGCATCCGGCGCTATCCGCCGTTCGGGGCGCACGCCTGGGTCGAGGCGGGTGGCGGGGCCGTGGACGAGCCGTATCCGGATGACTTCCACATCCCGCTGCTCACCGTCACCCCAGCCGAACAGCCGGCACCAGCATGAACACCACCCTGCTGTACGTCTCGCACATCTGCCGGGAAGCGGTCGCCTTCGTGTTCGTGCTCTCCGTCCTCGGCAAGATCCGCAGCCGGGCCGCGTTCGCGCGGTTCCGGCGCGCGGCGCGTCTGCTGTCCGGGCTGCCGGAGAAGTGGTCGGATGTCGTCGCCTGGTTGGTCGTGGTCGCCGAGATGGCCGTCGTCGCCGGTTCGGTGACCGCTTCCACCGCGGCCTGGGCGTTCGCCGGGGCCATGGCGCTGCTGTGTGCCTTTACCTGGGGACTGTCCCGAAGCCCTGCCTCGGCGATGGCGTCCGGGTGTGGCTGTTTCGGTCCGGTCGCCTCGACGCGGCGCACCGCGATCATGCGCAACGTGGTGCTGCTGGTGGTCGCCGTCGCCGGCATCGGCAGCACAGCAGCCGTGCGGTTCGAGGCGGCGAACTGGGCTGCCGTGCTTGTGTGCACGGTCGCCGCTGCGGCGCTGGCGGCCTTCCTTGTCAGGCTCGAAGACTTCGTCTCCCTGTTCACCACCCCGCTGTGAGGCCCTGAATGCCTGTGCTCATCGCCGTGGTCACCCTGTGTGGGGTTGCGTGCGTGTTCAACACGGCCGTACTCGTCGCGGTGGTACGTCGCCTCCGGATCCAGTCGGAGCTCTTGTCCGAGACCGAGGCGCGGGGGGTACCGGCGAGGGCGTTGCCGGTTGGCGCGACCGTCGGCGACTTCCTGGCGTACGACACGGAGGGGCGGGCGGTCACGGCCGCGATGCCGGCGCACACCCTGATCGGCTTCTTCAGTCCCACCTGTGGCTCCTGTCGTCGTGAACGCGGACGATTCCGGCGGGCCGCGGCACGCTGGCCGGGCGGACGGTCCCAGGTGGTGGCCGTCGTCACTGGTCCGGACGCCTCGGCCCGCTTCCTCTCCCGGCTTACGGCAGTGGCCCGCATCGTGGTGGACCAGGACGAGAGTGTGCGGCACGCATTCGGTGTGCAGGGATTCCCAGCGGCCTTCGTGGTGGCGGATTTGGGCCGGTTGACCTGGACGGGCCTGCACGTCGATGTCGTGCCGGGGCTTGCCGAGGAGCCCGTAACTGTCAGCCCCGGTCGGCCGGAGACGGATTCGCCGACGGCTGTCTGAGGGCTCGGTGCCCATCGTCCTCTGGGCCTGGTTCGCCTCGGGAACCGTGAGTCGAGGCCTTTTGCCGTTTCGTCTCACAGTTTCTCACGTACGTACGTACTGCTGGGTGGACGTAGACCCGTGTGCCGAGGGTGCCGCCGTCGGCGTGACCGGCCCAGGCCGCCAGGACGACGTCGAGAACCCGTCGCCGGCGAGCTAGGTCAGGCAGGCGCGTAGCCGCCGCCGCCCTGCGCGCCGTGAAGCGGCTCGACCCGGCGGACGGCGTGGCGCACGTGGCGGAAAATTTCTCGGCCACCCGTATGGCAAACGGCTTCGAGGCGGCCTACCGACGGTTCCTCGCCGGGGCCGGTGCCAGCTGACGATTCCGGGACATTGACAACCTGATCCGGTAATCGCTTCGGGTATGTGCGAGATGATCCGTTGGAGCTGGAACGCTGAGCGGGTGGAGCAGCAATCGGGACGATCTGCGCGGGGACGGCTGCTGTCGGTCAGGCGTGCCCTGTGGTCGGTTAGCCGTCGGTGTCGTCGCAGGGATCGCCACCGCGCTGGTTGGGGCGCCGGAATTGACGCCGCTGGTGATCTGGACCATCGCGGCGGGCACGATCCTCGTCTGGGTGTGGCGGGCGTGCTGGTCGGCGAGTCCAAGGCGTACCGAGCAGCTTGCCGAGGCGGAGCAGCAGTCCCGGTCCATCGATGCGGCGATCCTGATCGCGTCCGCCATTAGCCTCGCCGCCGTGGCCGAGGCGCTCATCCGCTCCTCGAACCAGCAGGACGTCGTGGCTGTCACGCTGGTGATCCTCAGCGTCGTCGCGGTGGTCCTGGCGTGGGCGCTGGTGAATACGGTCTTCGCATTGAAGTACGCCCGGCTGTACTACCGCCACGGTGGCGGCATCGATTTCAAGCAGGAAGATCCACCCGCGTACGCCGACTTCGCGTACGTCGCCTTAACGGTCGGCATGTCCTACGCCCCGGGCGAGAACGAACCGACAACCAACCGCGTGCGCCGGATCGCGCTCGGGCATGCGCTGCTCTCCTACACCTTCGGAACTGGCATCCTGGCCGTCGCCGTCAACCTGGTCACCAATCTGGGCCAATCGTGACCCCCGCGCAGCGCGCAGTGGCGTGACCTTGCTAGCTGCTACGCCACCATGACGGCGCACGTCGATCAGCTCTGCGGTTGTTGCCCCTGCGATCCCGCCAGCCACGTCGTGACCTGCCTCAGCGGCTGGCTGCTGTTGACGATCTTCTTCATCCGTTGCCACGCGGGCAGCCACAGCTGCACGCCGTACAGGTTGAACAGCGGCGCGAGGTCGCGGAACTGGTTGCCGTAGAACGCTCGCTCGAACTCGCCCACGACCACCGCGTCGAATCCCCGGCCAGGGTCCGCGAGAGCTGCCAGTGGTCGTGCGGCTTGCGGGCGGCGCGTCCAGGGCACCTGACGGGACTCGCCGACGTCGAAGAACTCGGCGACGATTACGCCCCGGCCGTCGATCACGTCCTCGGCGAAGTCAGGTTGCCACCGCGCCGACGACAACCGGTCCTGGAACTCCCGCGTCGACATCCGGCCGTAGAACGCGAACGGGATACCGAGCGGCTTTGATGTTGCCTGGTACCGCGTCCGGGGGCGGCCCCGCCGGGGCGGCTGCCGTATCCACCAGCCGAGCAGGTCAGGGCCGTCGAGTTCCGGCGTGTACTGCATCAGGACCTCCCACACCGAGGCTTACGGTCAGCCCTCGGTATGGATGAACAACGATGTAGTGGTTTGTTGGACTCGGCCACTCACCACACCCGTCGGCGCGGAGGAGGGGTCAAGGCTATTACTCGCCTGGCGCGGTGCGGGCGGGGTCGTCGCACCAGCGGCGGGGCAGATACAGCTCCCAGTCGATCAGCGTGCGCCCGGCTGGGCTGGTGTAGGCCAGGAACACCCCGAGTTGGCAGTTCTCCGTCCGCCCGGCCGTGCCCGAGTACTGACGCTTCACCCCCGCCGACTTGATGCCCTTCTTCAGGAATCCGGTCTCATCGACGATCAGCACCCCGTCGTCATGGCCGAGGTGCTCGGTCACGTAGGCAAACAGGTCGTCGCGAACAGCGTCCGGGTCCCACGCTGACTTGTTGAGCAGCCGTTGCATCCGGTCCGGTGTCGCATCGCCGGCGGCCTCGGCCAAAGTCCGAGTCCCTGGCGGACCACCGATCGCACCATTGTGGAAGGACGATGCAAAAGTGAGGCATTCCCTGACCATCCGTCCAGTGCATAGCGTCCTCAGCAGGTCGCGGCAAACAACGCCGCTACTCGACGAGGGGAAGCATCTATGCAGAAGCTCATGAGGACGGTCCTGGCGACGTTGATCGTCGCCGCGGGAGCCGTCGCACCTCAGGCCTCGAGCGCCGCAGCCGCGGCGCCGGCCGGCAACATCACCACGAGCCACGTGGCAACCACCAGCACGGTCCCGGCTCCTTCGGCTCCGTTGGCGATCCAGACCGGGGAGTACGAATACAACTGCATCGGAACCGATGGCAGCAGCTTCTGGATCGGCCCTGGAAGGCCGACCACCGACTGTCACGGTAGCTACCTGCAGAAGTACCTCGACGGAAACCTGCTTGCGACCTACAACCTCGCCTACGGCGGCGGAGCAGCACAGAATCCCCCGTGGAACACCGGATGCGTCCTGGCGATCGCCGGCGGGGTTGCGCTCTTCGTCTTCCCTCCGACCGGCGTCGCGGCGTGGGTCACATTGAGCGGGCTGGCGGCCGCTAGCCTTCTCGACTCGTGCGTGGTCTAGCGCGTCGCGCCGGAAATTCGCCTACAAAATGGTGTGAGTGATCCGAGGATCTCCTCGGCGATCTTGGCTCAGATGAATGGTCGTGGATCGCTGCTCCAGTCGGTGATCCACGACCGGAGGTCGGCTTCGAGGGACTGCACCGATTTGTGGACGCCGCGGCGGACCTTCTGGTTGGTGAGGAACCCGAACCAGCGTTCGACCTGGTTGATCCAGGAGGATCCGGTCGGAGTCAATGTGTCGGTTCGGTGCGGGTCCGACTGCTGCTCATCGATCAGCCCACCGAGAGGCTTGACCAGGACCTGCGGCGCCAGCTGCCCACAGTGGACAGGATGCATCCAACTCGTCCGGATCCTGTAGATCTTGACACAAAATAGAGCGAGGTGTTGACTTGTGGTCATGGGCCCGGCTTCAGGAGACCAAGGATCGTTCGCCAGTTCGGATGCGGCTGACCGCCAGCTTGTCGTTCCGAGGTGGTATTACGCGATACTCGGACTAATCGCGGGCGTTGCGGTCGTGGCATTTGCGCTTCTGCCGCAGCCGATCGCGGGCCCCTCTCTCGTCGTCGCAGCCCTGCTTGTGGCAGTGACGAGCCGTATCGCGGCGAAAGCCTCGGGAACTCGTCTGCCCATACCGGCCAGCGCTGTCGGCGTCGGTTATCTGGTAGCCCTGGCGGTCGCCCTGGTCGGGTCCTTGGTCGTGGTATGGACCGTGGTGCGTCCTGACGGTCCTTCCTGGCTCGCCTGGATGCTTGGCGCTCTTGTGTTCATGGTCGCACTCAGCGGGACCTGGGTGGCCAGGACGGGGCGTTCGGCATAGGCCTCAGTGGTCCTCGGCCCTAACGGGTCAGCATGCACCAATCGCATCTGCGAGTGCCCTCTGACCCGAGGATGACGGAACCCTGGAGAGCTCCCATCATCCAAGATCAGCAGCCTCATGATCCCGCTCGAGGTCTCGCCCAAAGATGGGTGAGAGTGAGACCGGCCGTGCGGTGACGTCGTCCCTCTGTGGTGCCGCAAGCCTGTAGATCAGCATGATGCTGGGAACCGCGTGCCAGGTACTTCAAGTTGTTGCCCCGAGCACGAGAGTCAGACCTCTTCGACCTGTTGGTTCCCCTGCACAGCCACCTGATCGAACTCGGCTGCGGGGGAGGGCTTGATGGACCTCATCCACGAACGGTGTGGAGGGATCGACATCGGCAAGGCCGACCTGAAGGCATGTATTCGGGTTCCCACCGCGGGTAGGCGCCGCCGCAAGGAGGTACGCACATTCGTGACCACCACCAACGCGTTGCTGGCGCTGCGGGACTGGCTGACGAGCGAGGGCATCACCATCGTCGGGATGGAAGCCGTGCTCAACGCCCGGCACATGCACAACGTCCCCGGCCGCAAGACCGTTCGGCCGGCAACTCGAACTCCTCAGCACCATCCCTGGCGTCAGCCAGCGGACCGCCGAAGTGATCATCGCCGAGACCGGCACCGACCCGCACCCTTCCCCACCGCCGGGCACCTCGCCTGATGGGCCGGGATATGCCCCGGCAAAAACGAATCCGCCGGCAAACACAAATCCGGCCGAATCCGAGCCGGCAACACTTCGCTCAGAGCCGCCCTCGGCGAAGCCGCCATGGCCGCGACCCGCACCAAGAAAACCTATCTGTCAGCCCGCTACCGAAGACTAACCGCACGACGCGGCTACAAAGACCCCTCGTCGCCGTCGCCCACACCATCCTCGTCGCCAGCTGGCACATACTCACCAACGACGCCACCTACCACGACCTCGGCATGTCGGTGCAGCGGACCCGACTCACCCGACCGCTACGCCCTCATTCAGGAAGAGCCCGTCGTACGGAGAAACGCAAGACGATCGCGAGTGATCTGGACGGCGTCATCGATCAGCGAGAGACGAGACCCCGTCTCCATCGCCACGGCAACGAGGCCCACGATGCCGCAGAGGAGGAATTTTGCTTCCACAGTCGGATCGACGCTTGGCGAGATCAGACGCTTCTGCCGAGCCTCTTCGAGGTAGTCGGTAAGCCTGACATACCACCCGGACAAGCGACCGCCGAAGCCCTTGTCGCCGGAAACCTCCTCACCGAGTTTGATTGCCACCCGAGCCAGAGGGCTGTAGAGCACGTTCGTGGTCACGTGCTTGGCAACCCACACGATCGCGTCGATCGGATCGCTGGCGGGACGAGGGGACCCCATGAAGACGCCCCCCGGGTACGCGAGATTGATCACAGCAGACGCCAGCGTCTGCTTGGTAGGGAAGTAATAGGTGACCAGCGACTTGGAGGTGCCGGCCAGCTCCGCGATGTGTTGGATGCTCGCCCGCTCGTACCCCGACTCTTCGAAGGCCCGAACCGCGGCCTCAAGGATCTCAGGCGCCGCATTTTCCTCGCGATTGTCACTCAGACTGATCTCCACCGCTCGCAGAGCGGTATGCCTAAGGGACGTCTCGTAACTCGGTGAAGGCGTTGTCCGGCGCCGGGCGGGCGGTCAGCCCGCGAGGGCGATGTTGTGCAGGTTGGCGATGCCGGAAGCGGTGTCGGTCAATGTGCTGGCGGCGCGCC
>NZ_QGSZ01000369.1 GCF_003857055.1 Micromonospora inaquosa
GGTCACGCCGGATCGCGCGGTGCTGCGGGGGCGGGGAGCCGGTCGAAGGCGGGCAGGTGGCGTTCCCGGGCGGCGCTGAGGTGGGCGCGCATCGCCGCGGTGGCGGCTGCCGCATCGCCGGCGACGATGGCGGCGGCGATGCGCTGGTGCTCGGTGTTGGTGTCCAGCGCGCCGGTGACCGGAAAATACAACCGGTGCAGGTGAAGGTGTGAGTGCAGCCGGGTGATCGTGTCGCGCAGCAGTGGGCTGCCGGAGGCCTCGGCGATCAGGTCGTGGAACGTCGCGTCCAGCGCGGTGAAGGCGGCGTGTCGGCGATATCCGTCGCCGGCCTCCACGTCGATGCTCGCCGCCGCCTCGGCGCTGATCCGTTGGCGGGCTTCGACGGAGGCGTGCGTGGCGGCCCGCCCGGCGGTGGCGCCCTCCAACAGTTGGCGGACGGCGAACAGGTCGTCGAACTCGGCACGGCTCAGCAGCGGCGTGGTGGTGTAGCCGGAGAGCGGGCGTTTACGGACCAGGCCGTCGGCCTCCAGCCGGGCGAGCGCCTCGCGGACCGGGGTGGGGGAGACGTCCAACTCCCGGGCGAGCGCGTCGATGTTGACCCGCTCGCCCGGGGGAAGGATGTGGTCCATGACCAGCGTCTTTATCGACTCGTAGACGTCCTCGGTGAGAGTGAGCCGTCGGGCCGGACGGAGTCGACCCTCGCGAGGTTCCTGCTGGGTCATCTCGTCTCCTCAGCAGCCCCTTGACTGTGCCGGTGTGAGCGGGTACACACACTAGCAAAGCAATATCCTATAGGAAATAGGCTGGCCTGAGGCCAAAGCTCGCATTGTTGGTGAACTGACTGGAGGTTGATTCGTGAGGTTCATGCGCGTCGGGCCCGTGGGGCGGGAACGCCCCGTGCTGCACGTCGACGGGCGGCACTTCGACCTCTCGTCGGTCACCGCCGACATCGACGGCGAGTTCCTCGCCGGCGACGGCATCCGGCGGGTTCGCGAGGCCGCCGACCTGCCCGAGATCGACGTCAGCGGTCAGCGGGTCGGCGCACCGATCGCCGGGCCCGGGGTGGTGCTCTGCGTGGGGCAGAACTACGCCGCGCACGCCGCCGAATCGGGTGCCGCGCCACCGACCGACCCGATCATCTTCTACAAGGCGCCCAACACCGTCGTCGGCCCGTACGACGAGGTTCTGATCCCGCCCGGATCGACGAAGACCGACTGGGAGGTGGAGTTGGCGGTGGTGATCGGCCGGCAGGCCCGCTACCTCGCCTCACCGGCCGACGCCCTCGGGCACATCGCCGGTTACGTGCTGTCCAACGACGTCTCCGAGCGGGACTTCCAACTCGCCGTCTCGGGCGGCCAGTGGTCGAAGGGCAAGTCCTGTGAGACGTTCCAACCGCTCGGCCCGTGGCTGGTCACCGCCGACGAGCTCGGCGACCCGCAGGCGCTACGGCTGCGTTCCTGGGTCAACGGCGAGCCCCGCCAGGACTCCAGCACCAAAGACATGATCTTCGACGTGGCGTACCTGGTCTGGCACCTGTCGCAGTACACAGTGCTGGACCCGGGCGACGTCATCAACACCGGCACCCCGCAGGGGGTGGCGCTGTCTGGCCGGTTCCCCTACCTGGCCGCCGGTGACGTGATGGAGGTCGAGATCGACGGCCTCGGCCGGCAGCGCAGCACGCTCCGGGACGCCTGATGCGGTGTGACGGTCTCGTGGCGGTGGTGACCGGCGGCGGGTCGGGGATCGGGCTTGCCTGTGTGCGGGCGTTCGCCGCCGCCGGCGCCCGGGTGGGTGTGCTGGACCTGGAGCTGTCCGGTGTGCCGGAGGGTCCGGGGGTACTGGGCGTCCGGGCGGACGTGGCCGACCGGTCCTCCCTCAGCGCGGCCGTCGCCTCGGTCGCGGCGGCGTTCGGCGGCATCGACATCCTGGTGAACAACGCCGGCATCTCGGCCGTGGGCACGGTGGAGGACGACGACGACGAGCAGTGGGGCAGGGTGCTCGACGTCAACGTCTCCGGCGTGGCCCGAACCAGCGCCGTCACCCTGCCGTACCTGCGCCGGTCGGCGGCCGCGGCGATCGTCAACATCTCCTCGATCGCGGCGACCGTCGGCCTGCCCCGCCGCGCCCTGTACTCCGCGTCGAAGGGCGCCGTGCACGCCCTCACCCTCGCCATGGCCGCCGACCTGGTGACCGACGGTGTCCGGGTCAACTGTGTCGCCCCCGGCACCGTCGACACGCCCTGGGTGGCCCGGCTGCTCGCCGGCGCGGCCGACCCGTCGGCGGAGAAGCGGCAGCTGGCCTCCCGGCAGCCGACCGGTCGCCTGGTGACCGCCGACGAGGTGGCCGCCGCCGTCGTGTACCTCGCGTCGCCCGCGACCGGGTCGGTGACCGGTTCGTCGCTGCCGGTGGACGGCGGCATGTCCGGCCTGCGCCTACCCGCCCCGGTCCCGCCCGCGGCCGGTCCTGCCGAACCGGGCGCGTGACATGATTGCGCCATGGGGAAACAGCAGGACGTCGGCGAGGCCGACCGTCACAGCGAGTCCGGCACCACCGCCCACCGTCCGATCGGTGGCAGCGCTGACGCTCGGCTCGCCCTCGCTCAGGACCCAACAACGCCACAAATGACCCTTATCGACCTGGCGTCCGACCCGTCGGTGCTGGTCCGCAAGGCGGTCGCCGCTCGGGCCGACGCTCCCGCGCAGGCCCTGCGACCGCTCACCCGCGACCACGACCGTCAGGTCCGGGAGGCCGTGGCGCGAAACCCCTCCACCTCCATCGCCAACCTCATGCGTCTGGTCAAGGACGCCGACCGGTGGGTCCGCTGGGCGGTCGCCGGCAACCCGGCCTGTGACGAGTCGATCCGCCAGGTCATGGCGCAGACCTCGGACAAGGAGCTTCGCGGTCTGCTGGCGGAGAGTCGGGAGCTGGAGCCGGAGTTGGCCGCCAGGCTGATCGACGACGTCTCACCCGAGGTACGGGAACGGCTCGCCACCCACACCCACGACCCCGACGTGATCACCGCCCTGCTGGCCGATCGCACCGCACGCGTACGCAAGGGGGTTGCCCGCAACCCACGGACCACCGCCGAGCAGCGCAGCGTGCTCGCCGCGGACCCGGTGGTCGACGTCCGTGCCGCGCTGGTACGGGCCGTCGAGCTGAGCGAGGCGGATCTGGCGCGCCTGGTCGACGACCGTGCGGTGCAGGTCCGACTGGCGATGGCGACGTCCGACGTCGTTCCGTCGCACATCCGGCAGGCGCTCACGCGCGATGCCGACGAGATGGTGGCCAGCGCGGCACGGGACTACCGCCCCGGCGCCGGCAACGCCTCCGCCGTGCGGGCGCCGCGCATCGCACACCGGCCCTCCGCCGCCGGCGCGGGTCGATCGGGCGGCGGCACCGCTCGGTAGGTCCGCGCCTGCGCGTCACCGCTCCGCCGCGCACCCGCCCGCATGATTCCGGCACCTCTCGTCATCCCGATCAGAGTCGGGTGATGAGTTGTCGCGTCCGCGCCCGTCATACCTCCGACAGGACATGACGACGCGGAAGGATGACGTGATGAGTGCGGACACGCGGCTGGAGGAGCGGGGTGTGAGTGGTCTGGGCGAGGTCGACGAACCGGCGTTCTCGGGGCTGGCGCAGCGGCACCGGCGGGAGCTGCACGTGCACTGCTACCGGATGCTCGGGTCGTTCGAGGACGCCGAGGACACGGTGCAGGAGACGTTCCTGCGGGCCTGGCGGCGGCGGGAGACGTTCGAGGGGCGGTCGACGTTCCGGGCGTGGCTGTACCGGATCGCCACCAACGCCTGCCTGGACCTGCTCGCCAAGCGCCGCCCGGAGCCGGCGAGCGGCGGTGAGGTGCTGTGGTTGCAGCCCTACCCGGACCGGCTGCTCGACGAGCTGCCCGCGGGCGACGCGGACGAGCCGGAGACCGTCGCCGTCGCGCGGGAGACGATCGAGTTGGCGTACCTGGTCGCGGTCCAGCACCTCGCGCCGCGTCCGCGGGCCGTGCTGATCCTGCGCGACGTGCTCGGCTGGCCGGCGAAGGATGTCGCGGAGCTGCTCGGGGACTCGGTCAACTCGGTGAACAGCGCGCTGCAGCGGGCCCGTGCCGGGATGCGGGAGCACCTGCCCGCCGAGCGTCAGGACTGGGTCGGCGGCGAAGAGGACGCCGCGACGCGCGAGCTGGTGCGCCGCTTCACCGACGCCAGCGTGGCCACGGACGTCGACGCGCTCGCGGCCATGCTGCGCGACGACGCCCGCTCCTCGATGCCGCCCACGCCGGGCCTGTACGTCGGCCGCGACGCGGTGGTGAGCAGCTGGGTCGAGGACGGCTTCGACGGCATGACGGGCCTGCGTGCGGTCCCCACCTCGGTGAACCGGCAACCCGCTGTCGCCTTCTATCACTGGCGCGAGCAGGAGGGCGCGTACCTGCCACTGACGATCGACGTCCTGCGCATCACCGGAGGCGCGATCACCGAGGTCTTCATCTTTCACGCCGACCAGTTCCCGCGGCTCGGTCTGCCGCAGCGACTGCCGGCGGACGGCACGGAGTAGTCCCGATGCGGACGCTCACGCTGCCCGGTGGCGCCCGTGCGGCGGTGGTCGGGGCGCAGTGGTACGACGCGTTCGCTGTCGTCACCCGCGGGCGGGTGCAGCTGGAGCTGCGCGACGGCGAACCGGGGCCGGTCCTCGGACGCGACGCCGGGTTCTGGCTGCGCGGAACCGGCGTCCGCGCTCTGCGCAACCCCGGCCGTCGCACGGCGACGGTGCGTGTCTGTACGCCACCTGCCGTCCCACGCCAGTCAACTCATCCGGTACGCCAGTTCCCCGTTGATGGAGACGACATGACCAGCACAAAGGACGCCCGGATCGTCGTTGGCCCGGCACCGGGCCGGCCCAGCCGGGGTCACCGGCTGGGTGGGCTTGCCGGCACCGGCCTGGTCGCCACGCTCGCGGCGATGGTGGCCACCACCCTCGCCGCCGCGCTGGCCCAGGCCGTCGGCGTCGACTTCGCGATCCCCGACGGTGGCGGGGAGACAATCCCGTTGTCCGGGTTCGCCGTGGTGACGGGCTTCTTCTCGGTGGTGGGGGTCGTCATCGCCGTCGCTCTCCTTGAGTGGAGTGCGCGCCCCGCCGACCGGTTCGGGTGGACGGCGGTGTCGCTGACCGCGCTCTCGCTGATCCCGCCGTTCGTCTCGGGGGCGAACGCGGCCACCATCGCCGCCCTCCTCGGGCTGCACCTCGTCGCCGCGACGGTGATGATTCCGGTCCTGGTGCGGAGCCTGCCTGCCCGGACCGACTGAGGAATCCGCACTGTGCCAGGAGGGTCGGCCCACTGGGCCGGCCCTCCTGGCGCTACCCCCTGCTGCGGTCGGGCAGTGCGGTCTGCTCCCACAGCGACTTCATCTCGTCGAAAGCCTGCTCCATCAGCTGCACCATCGCCTGCCGGGCGCGCTCACCGTCGCGTCGCTGGAGCGCCTGGGCGACGTCGGCGTGCATCTGCAGGGCCTGCTCGTGCGGGTGGTGTGGCATGAGGTGGTGCTTGTGCCGGCCGGTGAGTACCTCCGCGACCAGTTCCTGGAGCCGGACGAACATCTCGTTGCCGGAGGCGAGCAGGACGCGCCGGTGAAACTCGATGTCGAGGTGCAGGAAGCGCTCCTCGTCGCCGGCCTCGCCGGCCGCCCACATCTTCGCGGCCAGCCCGACGAGGTCGCTCGCCTCGTCCCGGCCGATGCGGCTGGCGGCCAGGAAGGCCGCGTGCGGTTCGACGGCGGTGCGTAGTTCGGTGATCGACCGGAGCTGGGCCATCCGGCCGGCCGACGCGAGACGCCAGCGGATCACCTGCGGGTCGAAGACGTTCCACGCGCTCGCCGGCCGGATCATCACGCCCACCCGTCGGCGTGCCTCGATGAAGCCGATCGAGGCCAGCACCCGCAGCACCTCGCGGACGACCGAGCGGGACACGGCGTACCGGTCGACCAGCTCGTCGATGTTGAGGACCGCCCCGGGTGCCAGCTCGCCGCCGCAGATGGCGGTGCCGAGGTGTTCCAGGACGCGCGCGTGCAGCCCCGTCTCGGCAGGGCGGGTCTGAGCGGCTGCAACGTCTAGTGAGGACGGTTCCACACAAAGATCGTATCAGTTAGATCTCCCTCTTGAAATGATCCGCTTTTTCGGCCTAGCATCCCGATGTTAAGCGGATGTAACACCGAGGTAGCGGCTCCCACAGGGGCGGCGGCCACGACAGAAGGAGAGACAAGCGTGCGACGTCGATCGGTAATCGGCACTTCTCTGGCCGTGGCCGCCGCCATGAGCCTGACCGCCTGCGGCGGCGACGGCGGCGGCGAAGACTCCAAGACCGTTCGCGTGACACTGGTCAACCACGTGTGGACCGAGAACATCAGGAAGGCCCTGCCGGAGTTCGAGAAGCAGTCCGGCCTCAAGGTCGACGTCACCCAGCTCGGTGAGGACCAGCTCTCCGACCAGTACAACGTCAAGCTGAACGCCGGGTCCGACGACCTCGACGTGATGATGTACCGGCCCCTGCAGGAGGGGAAGCTGTTCGCCAAGAACAAGTACCTCGCCGACCTGAGTGAGAAGGTCAAGTCCGACAGCGCCTTCGAGATCGGCGACTTCCAGGCCGGGCCGATGCAGGCGACTACCTATGAGGACAAGGTGGTCGGGCTGCCGATCATCACCGAGCAGGAGGTCCTCTACTACCGCAAGGACCTGCTGACGAAGTCCGGCTTCACCGCGCCGCCCAAGACCCTTGACGAGCTCAAGGCGCAGGCCGCGAAGATCGAGGCCGACAACCCGGGCGTCGCCGGCTTCGTCGCTCGTACCGGCAAGGCCGCCGCCGTCACGCAGTTCTCCAGTTTCCTCTTCAGCTTCGGCGGCGACTTCGTGGACTCCAGCGGGAAGGCCACCGTCAACACCGAGCAGGCCAAGCAGGCGTACGCCTACTACGGCGGACTGCTGCGCGACCACGGCCCGGACAACATCAGCACCGACATGAGCTGGTCGGAGGCGATGGCGATCTTCACGCAGGGCAAGGCCGCCTTCTACACCGAGGCCAACTCGCTCTACAAGAACGCCACCGATCCGACCAAGTCCAAGGTCGTCGACTCCGTCGGCTTCGCGGCCTTCCCGGCCGGCCCGGCCGGATCGAAGCCGTACAACATCCCGTCCTGGGCGCTCGGGGTGAACGACAGCTCGGAGAACAAGGACAACGCCTGGAAGTTCATCCAGTGGGCGGCCGGCAAGGAGCAGGCGCTGGCGCAGCAGGCCGCCGGTGTGCCCGGCGCCCGCACCTCGGTCTGGGCCAACCCGGCGGGTACCGCCTCCTACCCGAAGGATCTTACCGAGGCGAACACGGCCAGCACCGCCAACGGCGTCGGGCACGACCGTCCACTGGTGGTGAAGGTCGCCGAGGCGCGGGAGATCGTCGGCCAGCCGATCGTCGACGCGATCACCGGCAAGGACGCCGCCGGCTCGGCCGAGACGGCGAACGCGGCGTTCCAGAAGTTCCTCGACGACGAAGCGAAGTAACCGACGCGCTGAGCGGCGGGGCCGACCGGCTCCGCCGCTTCGCCGGGACCTGACCCCGCCAACCCGGAGATCTCAATGTCAGCCGTTCTCACCCCCCGTACCGATTCACCCGAGGCACCACCGACGTCCCTGGACACGACGTCGGCCTGGTCGCGTTGGGCCAACGACTACCGCAAGTGGCTCTTCGCGGCACCCGCCATGGCGTTCGTCGCCGTGCTGATCATCTTTCCGGTGGCGTGGACCGGGTACCTGAGCCTGACCGACGCCGAAGGTTCGGTACGCGCCGAGTCCGAGTTCATCGGCTTCCAGAACTACCTCGACGTGCTCACCGACACCGACCGGTTCTGGCCGGCGGTCTGGCGTACCGTCCTCTTCACCGGCGTCGTGCTGTTCTTCGAGGTCATCCTCGGCATGGCGATCGCCCTGCTGCTGTGGCGTCCCTTCCGCGGTGAGAAGTGGGTCCGGGTCGCGATCCTCCTGCCGCTGGTGGCCACCCCGGTCGCGGTCGGCATGATGTGGCGTCTGATCTTCGACCCCACCATCGGGATGGCGAACCAGCTGCTCGCCTGGGTCGGGATCGGCCCCCAGCCCTGGCTCGCCGGGCAGCACTCGGCCCTGCCGACCACGATGTTCATCGACATCTGGCAGTGGACCCCGATGGTCGTGCTGATCCTGCTCGCCGGGCTCACCTCGCTCTCCGACGAGCCCCAGGAAGCGGCCCGGATCGACGGCGCCAGCAGCTGGCAGCGGTTCCGGCACGTCACCCTCCCGCTGCTGATGCCCACGGTGATCGTCGCCATCCTGCTGCGCGGCATCGACGCGCTGAAGACGTTCGACATCCTCTACGCCACCAAGGGACGCGGCGGTGGGTCGTTCCACGAGGTCGAGACCCTCAACGTGTACGCGTACGGCCTCAGCTTCGACTACAACGACTACGGCGTCTCGTCGACAGTCCTCATCATCTTCTTCCTGATCATCATCGGGGTGATGTGGGCCCTCACCTATCGCAAGAAGGGGCTGGGCCGATGAAGCCGAGCAAGCCGTACCGGGTGTTCCGCAACTCGGCGCTCGTGGTCGTGGTGTTCGCGCTGATGGCGCCGCTGCTCTGGATGGTCGCCGCGTCGTTCAAGACCAACGTGGACATCTACGACACCGCCAAGGCGTTCGTCTTCTCGCCCAGCCTGAAGAACTACGAGACCGTCCTCCAGCAGGCGAACTATCTGCAGTTCATCGGCAACAGCCTCTGGGTGGCGTTCGCGGCCACCACGCTCTCGCTGGTCCTCGGCGTGCCCGCCGCGTACTCGATGAGCCGGTTCACCATGCAGAAGTCCGCGCTCGTCGTGCTCATGGCCCGGGTGATTCCCGGTGTCTCGCTGCTGGTGCCCTGGTACTACGTCTTCTCGAACCTGAAGATGGTCGGCGGGTTCAGCGTGCTGATCCTGAGCCACATGTTCGTGTCGCTGCCGCTGATCGTCTACATCATGATGGGCTACTTCGACGGACTGCCGGCCGAGTTGGAAGAGGCCGCCCTGGTCGACGGGCTGACCCACATCGGCGCGTTCCGGCGGATCACCCTCCCGCTGTCGTTGCCCGGCGTGGCGACCGCCGGCATCCTCTCCTTCATCTTCTCCTGGAACAACTTCATGTTCGCCCTGGTGCTCTCCGGCTCCGACACGAAGACGCTCCCCGTCGCGATCTTCGACTTCGTCGGCTACGCCAGCATCGACTGGGGTGGCCTGATGGCCGCCGCGACAGTGGTCACCCTGCCGATCATGCTGATCGCCCTGTTCGTGCAGAAGTACGTCGTCTCCGGCCTCACCGCCGGCGCAACGAAGGGCTGACCGGGGCATGACGACGATCGCAATCGTGGAGACCTTCCTGGTCGCGCCCCGCTGGCTGTTCGTCCGGATCGAGACGGAATCCGGCATCGTCGGCTGGGGCGAGGCGACCTGCGAGGGCCAGTCCGAGACCGTACGCACCGCCGTCCACCAGCTCAGCGAGCTGCTCATCGGCCGGGACGCGCTGCGCATCGAGGACCACTGGCAGGTGCTGACCAAGGGGTCCTTCTACCGGGGTGGCCCGATCCTGGCCAGCGCGGTGTCCGGTCTGGACCAGGCGCTCTGGGACATCGCCGGCAAGTACTACGGCGCCCCCGTGCACCAACTGCTCGGCGGGCCGGTGCGGGACCGGATCCGCGTCTACGGATGGATCGGTGGTGACGAGCCCGCCGAGATCCGCGACCAGATCAGCGCCCGGATCGAGGCGGGCCTGACCGCGGTGAAGATGAACGCGTCCGGTCGGATGGGCGCGCTCGCCTCGGTCGCCGACCTCGACGCGGTGGTGCAGCGGGTGGCCACCGCCCGCGAGGTCCTCGGCGACGACCGCGACGTCGCTGTCGACTTCCACGGCCGGTTCACCCTCGCCAACGTCCGGCGGGTCGCCCCGCTGCTGGAGCCCTACCGACCGTTCTTCCTGGAAGAACCGGTGGTGCCGGAGAACTCGCACCTGATCGGTGAGGTGGTCCGTTGCACGACCACCCCCATCTCGACCGGGGAGCGGCTCTACAACCGGCAGGAGTTCCTGCCCGTGTTGCAGGCCGGCATCGCGGTGGCCCAACCGGATCTCGCGCACGCCGGCGGCATCACCGAGGTTCGCAAGATCGCCACGTTGGCCGAGGTGTACGACGTACAACTCGCCCCGCACTGCCCGCTCGGGCCGATCGCACTGGCCGCCTGCCTCCAGGTCGGCTTCGCCACCCCCAACTTCCTGATCCAGGAACAGAGCATCGGCATCCACTACAACCAGGGCGCCGAGGTGCTCGACTACTGCCTCGACCAGACTCCGCTGACCTTCGTGGACGGGTACGTGTCCCGGCTGACCGCACCCGGCCTCGGCATCGAGATCGACGAACACGCGGTGCGGACCGCGGACAAGCGCGGGCACGCCTGGCGCAGCCCGACCTGGCGGCACCCCGACGGCTCCTACGCGGAGTGGTGAGACCCCGACCGGCAAGAACGAAAGGCACCCCGTGAAGATCGTCGCAGCAGACATCATCGTGTCCAGCCCCGACCGGAACTTCGTCACCCTGAAGATCACCACCGACGAGGGGATCACCGGTCTGGGCGACGCCACGCTCAACGGCCGTGAGCTCTCCGTCGCCTCGTACCTGCGCGACCACGTCGCCCCGCTGCTGATGGGGCGCGACGCGCACCGGATCGAGGACACCTGGCAGTTCCTGTACCGGTCGGCGTACTGGCGGCGTGGCCCGGTCACCATGGCCGCCATCGCCGCGGTGGACGTCGCGCTCTGGGACATCTTGGCCAAGGCCGCCGGCATGCCGCTGTACCAACTGCTGGGCGGCGCGTCCCGCACCGGCATCATGGCGTACGGCCACGCGTCCGGGCGGGACCTGCCCGAGCTGTTCGACTCGATCCGCCAACACCTCGACGAGGGATTCCGGTCGATCCGGGTGCAGACCTCGGTGCCGGGAATCAACGCGGTCTACGGCGTGGCCGCGCAGCCCAGCTCCACCGGCCAGCGCTACGACTACGAACCCGCCCAGCGCACCCCGCTGCCCGCCGAGGAGGACTGGGACACCCGGGCGTACCTGCGCCACCTGCCGTCGGTCTTCGAGGCGGTGCGCAACGAGTTCGGCCCGGAGTTGCCGCTGCTGCACGACGGTCACCACCGGATGACCCCGATCCAGGCCGCCAAACTCGGCAAGGCCCTCGAACCGTACGACCTGTTCTGGCTGGAGGACTGCACCCCGGCCGAGAACCAGGAGGCGCTGCGGCTGGTCCGCCAGCACACCACCACGCCGCTGGCCATCGGGGAGGTCTTCAACACGGTCTGGGACTACCAGACCCTGATCCGCGAGCAGCTGATCGACTACGTTCGCTCCGCGGTCACCCACACCGGTGGCATCACCGCCATGCGCAAGCTGCTCGACTTCGCCGCCCAGTACCAGATCAAGTCCGGCATCCACGGCCCCACCGACATCTCCCCGGTGGGTATGGCCGCGGCGCTGCACCTGGACCTGGCCATCCACAACTTCGGGATCCAGGAGTACATGAAGCACACCCCGCTGGCCAACGAGGTGTTCCGGCAGTCGTTCACCTTCACCGACGGCTACCTGCACCCGGGCGACCAACCGGGGCTCGGGGTGGAGCTCGACGAGGAGGCGGCGGCCCGGTTCCCGTACGAGCCGGCGTACCTGCCGTTCAACCGGCTCAAGGACGGCACGGTTCATGACTGGTGAGCGGCGCGGTGCCCAGCCCACCCGGCACGTCGTGGTGATGGGCGTCTCCGGGGCCGGCAAGACCACTGTGGCGCGCGGGATCAGCGCGACGACCGGGCTGACGTTCGCCGAGGCGGACGAGTTCCACTCCCCGGAGAACGTGGCGCGGATGCGTTCCGGCGTACCGCTGGACGACGCCACCCGGTGGCCCTGGCTGGCCGACATCGCCGCCTGGATCGCCGAGCGTGGCGCGGAGGGCCGCTCGACGGTGCTGGCCTGCTCGGCGTTGAAGCGGTCCTA
This sequence comes from Micromonospora inaquosa, assembly GCF_003857055.1. Taxonomy (GTDB): domain Bacteria; phylum Actinomycetota; class Actinomycetes; order Mycobacteriales; family Micromonosporaceae; genus Micromonospora; species Micromonospora inaquosa. Next base: position 12,083 of record NZ_QGSZ01000369.1, read on the forward strand.
CCGGGACGTGCTCCGCCAGGGCCCGCTGCGGGTGGACTTCGTGCACCTGGACGGGCCGGTGGAGGTCATCCGAGCCCGGTTGGCCCAGCGCGAGGGGCACTACATGCCGGCAAGTCTGCTGGAGTCGCAGCTCGCCACCCTGGAACCGGCCGAGCCGGACGAGTCGGTGCTCGTCCTCGACCTCTCGTCGCCGCCGGAAGCCCTGATCGCGGCGGCCGTCAGGGGTCTCGGCCTGCCCGGTTCGGTGCCGGTGGGGGAGCACACCAGCTGAAACCGGGCGGGGCGGGCCCGGTTCCTCGACGTCCAGGAACCGAGCCCGCCCCGCCCGATCTCGGCGGATCACCCGAGGCGGGCCTCGATGGCCTCGATGATGCGCGGACGCAGCTCGGCGGCGCGGATGACGGCGTCCACCGAGCCGACCTCGACGGCGCGGTGAATGTTGTGCACCCGATCGAACTCCGCGGCCACCTCGCTGAGCTTCTCCGCGCGCACCGACGAACGCAGCTCGTCGAGCTCCGCGGTCAGCGCGGCGCGTTCGGTGCCAGCCGCGGCGGCGGTGCGGGCCTCCAGGTCCCGCACCCGCGGGTCGGCCGCCGTACGGGCGTTGACGTCGGCGGAGAACACGACAGCGGCGGCGGGTGCGCCACCGAGCACCGAGGCGAACGAGCCCTCCAGCGCCAGCACCGTCATGTTCGGGTTCAACGCCTTCGAGAACACCACGAACGCGCCGCCGTGGTAGCGCGAGATCACGCAGAAGACGATGGGCCCGCGGAAGTTCACGATCGCCCGGCCGATCTCGGCGCCGTACTCCAGTTGCAGCTTGCGCATCGACTCCGGTGAGCCGTCGAAGCCGGACAGGTTCGCCAGCACGACGAGCGGCCGGTTGCCGCTGGCCGCGTTGATCGCCCGCGCGGCCTTCTTCGACGAGCGCGGGAACAGCGTGCCCGCCGTGTAGGTGTCCGGACCGTCGGTGGGCGGGAAGCCGTGCCGCGGCACCGACCGGGACTCGATGCCGAGCAGGCAGACCGGGATACCACCGAGGTGGACGTCCTGCACGACCGCGGTGTCCGCGTCCGCCATGCCAGCCCAACGCTCCAGCACGGCGTGGTCCTGGTCGGACAGGGCCCGCATCACCGTCCGGATGTCGAACGGCTTCTTGCGGTCCGGGTTGGCCTCGGCGGAGAAGATCTCCCCGACGGTGGCGAAGGCGCTACCCGCCACGTCGTGCGGGAAGTCGGAGATGTCCCGGTCGGCCGGGTCGGTGGTGACCGCCCGTCGGGGCGCGTCCTCGCCGGGTGCGACGTACGTGTGGTCGTAGTGCGCCATCACCACGTCCCGGGCGGCCGTCAGGTTCGGCGCCCAGTACTGCGCCTGCCCGTTCGGTCCCATCACCCGGTCGTAGCCGCCGATGCCGAAGTTGTCCTCAGCCGACACCCCACCGGAGAAGTCGAGCGACTGCTTGCCGGTGAGCACCATCGCCGAGTCGGGCGTCATCACCAGGATGCCCTTGGTGTGCATGAGCATCGTCGCCTCGGCGTTCCAGTACGGCTGCGCGCCGACGTTGATGCCCGCCACCACGATGTTGATCTCACCGCCGGCCTGGGTGAACTCGACGATCCGCTTGAGCGCCGCAGCCACCCAGTCCATGTTCTCCGTGCCGGAGGTCATCGAGATCCGGGCCCCGGCGGACAGCGCCCACCACTCCAGCGGCACCTGCATCCGCTCGGCCAGGTCGAGTGCGGCGATCACGCGCCGGCACTCCGGCTCCGACAGGGCGCCCAGCGACTTCGTCGGGTCACCGAGCAGCACCACCCGCGTGACACCCTGCGGGTAGCGCTCGGTCGGCGTGGTGACCACCCCGGCGACGATCGCGGCGCTGTTGCGCCCCTTCGGGCGGTGCACCGGCGTCAGCACGTGGTCGTCGTCGAGGTCGTACTCGACGAAGTCACCGAGCCGGCCGGTCAGCTCGTACGGGTACACGGTGTTGCGGCTGCTGGCCCGCAGCACCTTGAGCCGGTACTCGTCGAGCGGCTCGATCGGCTCGACCGGCGGCTCCCCGACGGCCAGTTCGGCGCCGCCCGCCGCGTCGAACGAGATCCGTACGGCGATCCTCGTCAGCTCGCCGGTCCGACGGTCGCGCTGCCGCGCGATGAACAGGATCTCCTCCAAGCCGGCGCCCGCGGTCGTCGGGCGGACCCGCCCGGCGATCATCTCCATCTCCTCGCGGGTCAACTCGCTCGGCGGCCACACGTAGACCACGATGCGGTTGGTGTTGAAGCGCGTCTTCGACGGCCGGCGCGACTGGGCGCGGCGGATCGAGTCGAGGCAGGCGGCGATGGCGTCCTCGGTGGTCGGCAGCGCGACCAGACGGCCGTCCTGCTCGCGAAGCTCGGTGAGGTCGCGCACCTGCGCGAACGCCACGAGGCGCTCGTCGGCCCGGTTCTCCCGGGCCACGCACTGGAAGAGGTAGACCTCCTCGTCCGACGACGGCAGCCGGGTCAGGTCGAACTTGTGCAGTCGCTCCAGCTGCATCCGCTGCGCGATGTACGGGTGCAGCCCGCGGATCAGCCGGTCCTCGGTCAACTGGGCGCCCGACGGGCGGAAGGTGAAGTGGTGGTGCATCACCGCTCCGCCGCGACCCGCGACGGTAGTGGTCACCCGACGGACCTGGGGCGGCAGCGGGTGCGCGGCGATGACGTCGGCCAGCGCCGCCGCCATCGCGTCGAAGTCCTCCGGCTGGTTCTCCCAGCCGAGGTAGATGTCGGCGTCCACGGCGTCCTCGCCGGTGGCCAGGTCGGCCAACCCGCGCAGGGCGTCGCCCAGCGCGTCGAAGCGCACCGCGGCGGAGACCACGCTCGACTCGGCGCGTTCGGCGACCACGAACGTGCAGCCCGCGACCTCACGGGTACGCACACTGGTGAGCGACCGGTTGCCGTAGTACCGCCGGGTCAGCACCTCCAACATCACCGCGTTGTCGAGGTGGTCGCGGACGAGCCGCTGGCCGAGCAGCCGGACCAGGGGTTCGGTGCTGCGCACCATCTCGGCGACGCGCTCGGCGCGGTCCGGCGCATCCGGGTGCGCGTCCAGGTGCCGCAGGTGTCCACGGACCTCGGCGTAGACGCGGGCGCGGTTGCGGCGCAGCAGCGGCTGGGCGAACCAGGCGAACACCACGCCCCGGGCGAGGTCCGCGACCGCCGGGAAGCGGACCTGCGTCGCGGCGATCAGCCGTTCCAGGGCGAGGCCGGCCGGCTCACGCAGCGTCTCGTCCGGCGGGGTCTCCCGCAGCCAGGCGCGCAGCAGCGCCGCGATGACCTGCGCGTCCGCCGAGGCGCGCTGCTGGGCGAGGAAGATCCGGAAGACGGCGGCTTCGAGGGCGGGGGTGCGGTCCAGGTCGGTGACGCCGTACCGGCCGAGCGCCTTGCCGAGCCTGGTCTGGAAGGCGTCCGGCAGCCCGGCCCGCTCGACGTCGAGGCTCTGCAGGTAGGTGTGGAAGTACTCCCGGGCGCTGTGCACGTGCGCGGCGCCGCCGTCCTCACCCGTCGGCCGGTTGCGGCTCAGCTCGGCGAGATCGGCGAACACCTCGATGAGATCGAGTTCGGCGGCCAAGGTGGGCTGGCCGGCCTCGATGGCCGCCCGTCGCGCGGTGAGGTAGCCGTCGAGCACCCGGCTGTCGTCGTGCGGGTCGACGTCGAAGCCGAGCAGCAGACCTCGCAGGTCCTCCTGACCGCGCCTGGCGCGCTGGTCCGCCGGGACGTCCTCGGTGGCGGTGGGCAGGTCCAGTTCGATGGTCTCGGTGTTCGGGTCGTCCGCGGTGTCCTCGGCGTCGTCCGCCAGCGGCTCCAGGCGCAGCAGCGGCGCACCCGCCTCCACCTGGCTGCCCACCGAGACGGCGCACTCTTTCAACCGCGCCTTGAACGGCGCCCGCAGCACCGTCTCCATCTTCATCGCTTCCAGCACCAGCACCGGCGCGCCCGCCTCGACCTCGGCGCCGACCTCCAGCGGCGTGGCGACGACCAGTGCGGGCATCGGCGAGCGCAGGACACCGCCCTCGTCCCGGCTGACCCGGTGCGTCACGCCGTCCACCTCGACCAGGTGGGTCGGCCCGTAGGTGCCGGTGAGCAGGCGGTAACGGACGCCGTTGACGACGATCTGACCGGTGTGCCGATCGAAGCGGTCGAGTTCGACGTCGGCGGTGCGCACGACGGGACCGTTCTCGATGCCGACCCGGAAGCGGTGCGCGCCGACGCGGGCCACCCGCGTGCGGTAACCGACGCCGCGCAGCTTGAGGTCCAACGGTCGGCCGCTGGCGTGCTGCACCTGCGGACGTCCGCCGGCGGCCGTCGACAGCAGCCGCTGCCGCTCGACGCGCTCCTCCTCCTCGTACGCCTCGATGGCGGCGGCCGCCAGGGCGACGGCGGAGTGGCGGTGGGTGACGAGGCGGCCCTCGCCGCGGACGCGGTCGATCCAGCCGGTGTCCGCGCTGGCGTCGATCACCTCGGGCTGGTCGAGCAGGTCGAGCACGAAGCTCTTGTTCGTCGCCCCACCTTCGATGATCACCGTGGTGTTCGCCATGGCCCGGCGCAGCTTGCCGAGCGCCTCGTCGCGGTCGCGGCCGTACGCGATGATCTTCGCGATCATCGAGTCGAAGTCGGCCGGGATGGTGTCGCCCTCGCTGACGCCGGTGTCCACCCGGATGCCGGGGCCACTGGGCAGATCCAGCCGGGCGATGCGGCCTGGCGACGGTGCGAAGTCGCGGTCGGGGTCCTCGGCGTTGAGCCGCGCCTCGATGGCGTGCCCGCGCTCGGCCGGCGGCGCACCTTCGAGCCGCCCGCCGGAGGCGACGTGCAGTTGCGCCTTGACCAGGTCGAACCCGGTGGTCAGCTCGGTGATCGGGTGCTCGACCTGGAGGCGGGTGTTGACCTCGAGGAACGCGAACAACCGGTCACCGGGGTGGTAGAGGAACTCGACGGTCGCCGCGCCGCGGTAGCCGACAGCCACGGCCAGCCGCTCGGCCGACGTCTTCAGTTCGGCGGCCTGCGCCGGGTCGAGCACCGGTGACGCCGACTCCTCGATGACCTTCTGGTTGCGCCGCTGCACCGAGCAGTCGCGCACGCCGAGCGCCCACGCGGTGCCCTGCCCGTCGGCGATCACCTGGACCTCGACGTGTCGGGCGCCGGTGACCAGGCGCTCCAGGAAGACGATGCCGCTGCCGAACGCCCGTGCCGCCTCCTGGCTGGTGCGCTCGTACGCGTCGACCAGCTCGGCTTCGTTCCTGATCACGCGGATGCCGCGCCCGCCACCACCGGCGGTCGCCTTCAGCATCAGCGGGTAGCCGACCTCGGCCGCCGAGGCACGTGCGGCGTCCAGGGTCTCGACGGCGCCACGGCTCCACGGCGCGACCGGCACGCCGACCTTCTCGGCGATCAGCTTCGAGCCGATCTTGTCGCCGAGCTGGCGCATGGCGTCCGCGCTCGGCCCGACGAAGGTGACGCCGATCTTCTCGCACAGCTCGGCGAACGCCGGATCCTCGGCGACGAAGCCCCAGCCGACCCACGCGGCGTCGGCCCCGGTCTCGGTCAGGGCGCGCTCCAGCACCGCCAGGTTGAGGTACGGGCGAGCGGACGCCGGGCCGAGGTCGTAGGCGATGTCCGCTTCGCGGACGAATGTGGCGTTGCGGTCGACGTCGGTGTAGAGAGCCACGGTTTCGAGCTGGATGCCGGTCTCCGCGGCCAACTCGCGGACCGCGTGGATGAGCCGCATGGCGGCTTCACCACGGTTGACGATGGCGACACGGTTGAACACCCGAAAGACCCCTTAGCTAGACCTCGACCTGAATGCCGCGAGACGACGGCTCCCCGCAGTGATCACCTTTCCGCGTGGCGGCGGCGAGCGCTATGGCGCAACCACCGAACCAACAGTCGCTCAGTTGTAGGAAATGCACAAAACTTTTTGGCGTCCCCGGGACCGCGTCGACCTCCACCGACCCCCTCCGGCCGGGACCGCCACGGTACCCGCCACGGACGGAGCGGTGGCCACGCGCCGGCGGCGTACCCGGGACTGTCACTCCCGGTCGGACAATCAGGTCGACCGAAGGGGCCTGATGACCGTTCTCGACACCCGGGCGCTCAACCGCGCGACGCTCGCCCGGCAGCTGCTGCTCGACCGCGCCGACCTGCCGACCCTCGACGCCGTCGCCCACCTCGGTGGCCTCCAGGGCCAGGAGCCGCAGGAGCCGTTCATCGGGCTGTGGTCGCGGCTGCGGGCGTTCGACCCGGCGACGCTCTCGACCCTGCTGACCCTGCTGACCCAGCGACGCGTGGTGCGAATGCACCTCATGCGCCGCACCGTCCACCTGCTGGCCGCGTTCGGCCCGGCGGCCACGGCCGACCTGCGCGCCTGGTGCGGCCTCGCCGGGCTGCCGGCCGCGGTCGCCGCTCTGCGCGACGAACTGATCACCTTCCGCGACGAGCGGGGGTCGAAAGCTGATCGATCTCGCCGACGCGCCGCGCCCCGACCCGGAGACACCCGCCCCGGTGCGGTTCCTGCCGGCGTTCGACAACGCGATCCTCGGCTACCACGACCGCAGCCGGATCATCGACGACGCGCACCGTCTCCTTTCGGTGGCCGGCGAGCGCGTGGTTCTCGTCGACGGCCGGGTCGCGGCGACCTGGACCGTCGAGTCGGGCACGGTGACCGTCAGCCCACTGCGCGTTTTCTCCCGAGCGGACCGGGCCGCACTGACCGAGGAGGGGCAGGCATTGGCGTCCTTCCTCTCCGACGACCAGAACGACCGGGTACGGGTCGGGTCGTCCCCCTGACGACGGGCCGACGGGAACGGGGTCGTCTTGTATCGATGCACCTCGACTGCCATGCTGTGTATCGGTCGTGCTCGGGGAGCCAGCGCGCACCAGTTCTCCTCCGGTCCACGGGGCGCACGAGGTGGCCACGTCACCCGTGTCGGGCAGCCTCGTCGGCGACCGGAAACCCGAGCGCGGCACCGGCCACCACCTCGGTCATCGGTGCCCGGTAACCACGGAGGTACCGATGCTTCGCATGTTCCTCGCTGTCACGACCATGGCGCTGGCCGCCTGGACCGGGACGGCCGCCGCCGAAGCGACACCCACGCCGACGCCGACGCCATCGTCCACACCGACGCCGGCCTGCCCACCGGCGTTACCGATCAGCGCGAGCGTGGCCGGGGCCACCACCACGAGCCTGACCATCTCGTACTCCATCTTCTTCCGCCCGCCCTGCGGCTACGACCCGCCGATGACCGTCAGTCTCTTCACCAGCCGCGAGGACGCCCAACAGTGGCGGGCCGCGGTCGCCGAGGGTGTCTCCGGGCAGGAGCGCAACGGCTCGGTGACCATCGACCGGCTGACGCCCGACACCGAGTACTGGTACCGGTTCACCGACGTCGAGGGCCGACGGGACCCGTACGTGATCGCCTCGGGCCGCACCGCCGCGCTGACCTCGTGCCGTGCGACGGCCACGATCGACACCCACTGGGGTAGCGGTTTCGTCGCGACGGTCACCGTCCGCAACAGCGGAACGCTGCCGCTGGACCAGTGGCGCGTCTCCTGGCGGTGGTCCGGTGACGAGCGGGTCCAGGCGGCCTGGGGTGGGGTGGCCGAGACGGCCGGCACCGATGTCACGGTGCGCAACGCGTCGTACAACGGGTCGCTGGCGCTGGACGCGGCGACGACGTTCGGCCTGCTCGTGGCGACCAGCGCGGTGCCCGACGGCCTGACCCTGACGTGTGAGCGGTGAACGACGTCCGCCCCGCTCCGGCGCGACGGCGGGAGCGGGGCGGACCTCGTGCCGGTCAGGGCTTGCGGGCCACCGCGCCGTAGGCGTCGATCCCGACGGCGTCGGGAGCCTCCGGCCGCCACAGCGGGATCGGCACCAGGCCCGGCTCCACCATCATCAACCCGTCGAAGCAGCTCGCGAGCTCCTCCGGGCTGCGCAGGATGTACGGGACCCCGCCGCTCTGCGCCAGCCGCTCGGCGCCGGAGACCACCGCCGGGCTGGTGTTGGTGCCGTCCCAGAGCACCAGGTGCGAGCCGGACGGCACCGCGTCCATCGTGCGCCCGACGATCGAGCGCACCACGTCCAGGTCGGGCTCGTAACCCATCACGCCCATGTACATCACGGCGATGGGCTGGTCGAAATCGAGCGTCTGCGCCGCCTCGGCGAGGATCTTTTCCGGGTCGTGGTAGTCGGCCGGGACGTAGGTGGTGACACCCTCCGACGTCGTGCTGGCCAACAGCGCCCGCGCGTGCACCAGCACCATCGGGTCGTTGTCCACGTAGACGATCCGCGAGTCGGGAGCGGTGCCCTGTGCGACCGCGTGCGTGTTCTGCATGGTGGGCAGGCCGGTGCCGATGTCCAGGAACTGCCGGATGCCCGCCTGGGCCGCGAGGTAACGCACGGCCCGCACCAGGAACACGCGCGACTGCTGTGCCATGAGGACGATCTCCGGGTAGACCTCGGCGACCGCGTCGCCGGCTGCCCGGTCGGACTGGAAGTTGTCCTTGCCACCCATCCAGTAGTTCCAGATTCGTGCCGCGTGCGGCACGTCGGGCTGAAGCTTCGCGGCGAGTTCGGGGTCCGGGCCGGCCATGCCTGGCTCCTATCGAGGGGTCGTCAGCTGGAGGTCACCACAGCGGTACGACCGGGATCGTACTCCGGCAATGTCCACTCTCGACCGGGGGTGGACCCGCCGTCGTGCACGGGATCGGGTCGCTGTCATCGGTGGACCACCCCGTTCTGGTACGCCCACACGACGGTTTGTAGCCGATCCCGTGCGCCGATCTTCGCCATGGCCCGCCCGAGGTGCGACTTGACCGTGCTGGTCTCGATGAAGAGCTGCTCGGCGATCTCGACGTTCGACAGGCCCTGCGCGAGCAACTCCACGATCTCGGTCTCCCGCGCGGTCAACTGGTGCGCCGCCGCCGCGTCGGAGCGGGGAGCGGGCGTACGCCTGGCGAACTCCGAGATCACCCGACGGGTGACGGCCTGGTCGACGAGCCCGTAGCCGCTCGCGAGACGACGGATCGCCTCGATCAGGTCCTCGGGCTCGCAGTCCTTGAGGATGAACCCGCTGGCGCCGGATTCCAGCGCGCCGAAGATGTACTCGTCGAGGTCGAAGGTCGTCACGACCAGCACCGCCGGTGGCGTACCGGGTGCCTCGGCGACGATCTGGCGGGTCGCGGTGAGCCCGTCGCCGTGCGGCATCCGGACGTCCATGCAGATGACGTCCGGTTGCAGCCGGCGGGCCAGCTCGACAGCGGCGGATCCGCTCGACGCCTCGGCGACGACCTCGATCTCACCGTCCTGCTCCAGGATGACGCGGAAGCCGGCGCGGACGACCGCCTGGTCGTCGACGAGCATCACTCTGATCATGCTGGGGCCTCTTCCTTCGCCCGGGTGGTGGCGGGGCCGTTCGTCGGGAGTGTCGCGGTGACCGACCAGCCACCGGCGGCCGTCGGCCCGGCGGTGAGCGTCGCACCGATCAGCTGGGCGCGCTCGCGCATACCCACCAGGCCAACCCCACCGGTCCGGGCCGCCGGTACGCCTCGCGGCGCGGCGGGGTCGTTCACCACCTCCAGCGACACCGAGCGGGGCTCGAAGCGGAGCACCACCCGGGCCGCGGCGCCCGGAGCGTGCTGACGGGCGTTGCTGAGCGACTCCTGCGCGATCCGGTAGAGCGCCACGTCGGCGATCGGCGACACCTCGCGTTGCTCGCCCTCCCGGACGAACTCCACCGGGCCGGCGAGGTTGCCCGCGGTGCGCACGAGGTCGTCGAGCATACCCAGCCCCGGCACCGGGGCGGCGCCGTCGCCGCCCTCGTGCCCCGGCCTGCCACGCAGCACACCGACGACGAGCCGAAGGTTGTCCAGGGTCTCCTTGCCCTGGCTTCGGATCCACGCCACGCCGGCCTTCGCGGCCGCCGGGTCCCGGTCGATCAGTCGCTCGACCGCCGCCGCCTGCACGACCATGCCGGAGAGGTGGTGGGCCGCCACGTCGTGCAACTCCCGGGCCATCCGGGAGCGCTCCGCGCCGATCGCCGCCTGGACCTTCGTGCGTTGCTCCCGGATCGCCTCGTCCGCGCGCACCCGGACCAACTCGACGTAGCGCCGGTAGGTGGCCATATAACCGCCGACGAAGGTCGCGCTGGCGTAGGTCAGCGCGCTCGCCGAGACGTACGCGACGGCCGTCAGCAGATCCGGGACCACCACGACGGCCGCGCCGATCGACTCCACCGCCACGGCCGCGCCGACGGCCAGCAGCGCACGACGAACCGGCAGCAACGACCCGACGGTGTACGCCACGACGAACGGGGCGATACCCCGGATGGTCGCCTCGGGCAGGGAGACGCCGATGATGGGCAGCTGGAGGCCGACGACGAGCGCGAGGCAGAGCAGCGGCCGGACCCGACGCAGGCACAGCAGCATCGCCTGCGCGCAGCAGACGGCGGTCAGCAGCCAGGCCCGCGTCGGGTCGAACGACACCCCGTCCGCCGGTGCCACGAACCAGAACAGCACCGTCAGCAGGACGAACGTCAGGACGGTCAGCGCCGCCGCCAGCAGGCAGTCCCGGGGGAACACTCCGCTCAGCCCGAGCTGGGTGAGCCGTCCGTCGAGCCACTTCGTCAGTCGGGGTGTGCCGAGTTCGGTGTCGGTGTGATCCCTCATGCGGTGCGCATCCTTGCTCCGGATCGTCCCGGGTCGGGCGGGTCAGTAGGAGATGCTAGGCGCGAGCAGCTGGAACTCCACGGCGAACCAGCCCGCGCCGGCGAGAGCGACCAGGATCAGCCCGCTGCCGGCGATCCGTCGCCAGCCGACGTGGCGTCGCACGTCGTCCACCAGCCGGACGGTGGCGGGCAGTACCCCGAGCAGGCCGACCAGTTGCAGCACCTGGATGGTGCGCAGGACGGCGCCGGGGATGTCCTGCAGGCTCATGATGCTGCCGATGCTCAGCACCCAACCGGCGAACGCCAGCAGCGTGCCGGCGACGGCGAGGCGGCTCAGGATCCGTGCGGTACGCCCCGCCCGGTCCCGGGGCGCGCGGCCGAGCCGACGGCGGACGATCGCGCCGACCGGCCAGGACAGCACGGTGAGGAGCAGCACGACTGTCGACACGGCCAGCACCGGGACAGCCAACGCGGAGGTGCGGGCGGGCTCGACGGGCAGGAACGCGAACGCGGAGTCGAAACTGATCGCCTCGACCCGGTCGTCGGTCGCGCGCATGGCGATCGTGCGCTGCCCACCGACCTCCCGCCAGACCCAGGGCGCCACCTCCTCGTAGCGGGCGGGGGAGTCGGAGAGCGGGCCCGGCTCGATCTGCAACCGATCACCGTCGGTGACGCTGACCGTCGTCCGACCGACCAGGCCGATCGCCGTCAGGAAGTTGCTCCGGATCGCGCGCGAGGACTCGTACGTGCCGGCTGCCAGCGCGGCGTGCTTGGCGGTGGTGGCCGGGTCCACAGTGGTGGCCGGCTGGTCGCCGCGGGCGGGGAAGTAGCGGTCGGCGAAGCCGTTCACGACCGACTCGCGAAGCTCGTGGCTGTCGAGGGCGCCGGAGCCGTTGCTGTTGAGGGATACGAAGATGCCGGCCCGGTCGTCGGGGTAGATCTGCAGGTGCGAGTGGAAGTACTTGGTGTCGCCGCCGTGGCCGAGGATCCGGTGACCGTTGCGGTCCTCGGTGAAGAAACCGAGGGTCATCCGGGGGCCGTCAGCGAGGGTGCCCAGCGACGTCGCGTCGAGTGCCGGCCGCTGCATCAGCTCGCGGGTCGGTTGGTCCAGCAGGGGCGCGAAGCCCACCGGCTCGCCGAGCTGGGCGATCATGAATCGGGCCATGTCCGTCGCCGGGGCGCTCAGCGCACCGGGCGGGGGCGTGCCGACGATCTCGAACGGCGCGGCGGGCCCGGCGGACGTGTCGTACCCGTTGGACATCCGGTTACGCAGCGCCTCCGGAAGGGGTTGCTCGAAGGTCGACGACGGCATGCCCGCGCGGTCCAGGATGTTGCGCTGGACGTACTCTTCGAAGCGCGTCCCGCTGACCCGTTCCACGATGTAACCGGCGAGCGCGTTGCTGTAGTTGGAGTAGGCGGGGACGGTGCCAGGCTCGTAGATCTGCTCCGGTGGGTCGGTCACCAGGGCCTTGCGGAGGTCGACGGTGCCGCCGTCGGTGCCGATGAGGCCGGCGATCCGCTCCTCGAAGCCGGCGGTGTGCGTCAGCAGGTGCCGCAGGGTCACGGCCCGCTCGTAGTGGCGCGGCAGATCAAAATCGAGGTACGTCTCGACGTCGGCGTCGAGGTCGAGCTTCCCGCTCTGCACGAGTTGCAGCACTGCGGTGGCGGTGACCAGCTTCGACACCGATCCCATCCGGAACAGGTGCTGGTCCGGGTCAACCGGCACGGCCGGTTCGCCGCCGGAGCCGGTGTCGGCGTACCCGTACCCCCGGGTTGTGACGATCTTGCCATCTTTCACGACGGCGACCGTGGCGCCGGCGATGCCGGTGCGGTGCAGCGCTGCCGGCAGCAGGCCGTCGAGCCAGGCGTTGACGTCGGTGTCGGTCAGGGCGGAACCCGCCCCGCTGGCGGCCGCGGGTGCCGCCGGAGCGCCGATGGGCGGTGCGGGGTCGTGCTGCGCCGCGCCGCAGCCGGCGGTGCTCACGGCGAGGACGACAACGGTCGCCACCACCGCGCCGAGCCGGACGAGCGGCCGGTGCCGCCGGGATGGATGAAGAGAGAGTGATCGCATCGTCTGCCAGTGCCTTTCCTGGACAACGGGTGTCCGGAGCAGGTCCGTACGGCGTCACCCGATGCCATGGAACAAGCCTGTTCGATCGATCGGCCCCAGCCATCTGGCGCAGGACGGCACTACGCCTACGACCTGAGGGGGAGGGGCAGGTACGCCGACGGTGGGCAGGGCTTTGCGCAACGCCGTCAGTCGCTGGTGAGGAGCACGAGTTGCTGGGTGGCCCGGGTCATCGCGACGTAGCGGTCGACCGCCCCTTCGATGCCGGTGCCGAACGTTTCCGGGTCGACGAGGACGACCAGGTCGAACTCCAGCCCCTTGGCCTGCTCCGGGCTCAGTGACCGGATCCGGTCCGTGGGCGGGAACGTCGGGTCGCCGATGACGCAGGCGATCCCGTCGTCGTGTGCGGCGAGCCAGGTGTCCAGGATCGACTCCAGCTCGGCGACCGATCCGTGGACGACGGGCAGCCCGTTGCCGCGGATGGAGGTCGGCACGTTGGCGTCGGGGAGCACGGCCCGGATGACGGGCTCGGCCGCCGCCATGACCTCCGCTGGCGTCCGGTAGTTGATGGTCAGCGAGGCCAGGGTGATCCGGTCGAGCCCGACGCGCTTGAGGCGTTCCTGCCACGACTCGGTGAACCCGTGCCGGGCCTGGGCGCGGTCGCCGACGATGGTGAAGCTGCGCGACGGGCAACGCGCCAGCAGCATCTGCCACTGGGCGTCGGTCAGCTCCTGCGCCTCGTCGACGACGATGTGCGCGAACGGGCCGGCCAGCAGGTCCGGATCGGCGTCCGGCAGGGCGGAGTCGTCGACCAGGACCTCGCGCAGGTCGGGTTGGCGCAGCATCGTCAGCAGGCCCTCGCCGTCGTCGTAGGTGTCGGCGGCGAGGAGTTCGTCGACGACCCGGGCCATGTGGTCGCGTTCGACGGCGGCGGCGGGATCGTGCCGGCGGGGACGGCCCGATCTCTCCGCGTCGCCGAGCCGCTGCCGGGCCGCGTCGAGCAGCGGCAGGTCGGACACCGTCCAGGCCCGGGGCTCGTCGCGTTGCAGCTTGCGGACCTCCTCCGGGCTGAGCCACGGCGCGCACCTGCGCAGGTACGCGGGCACCGACCACAGGTCACCCACGAGATCGGCCGCGTCGAGCAGCGGCCAGGCGCGGTTGACCGTCGCCCGCAGTTCCCGGTTGCGCAGCAGCGAGTCGCGGAGCACGTCGTCCGGCTCGTCGCCGTCGTACCTGCCGATGAGGATGGTGAGCAGTTCCTCCCAGATCTCCTCGCGCGCCTCGTTGTGCGGCGTGCTCGGACCCGGCGCCTGGAACGCGTCGGCCCAGTCGTCGGCGCTCAGCCGGATGTCGGAGTCGCCGAGTGTGATCGTCATCGGGGTGACCGGCGGATCCTCGTAGAACCGGACGGCCGCGTCGATCGCCCGGACCAGCTCCGCGGAGGACTTCAGCCGGGCCACCTCCGGGTCGGCGTCGGCGGTTGCCGCCACCCCCTGTCCGACGAGGTCGCGCAGGGTGCAGGTCTGCACGTCCTCTTCACCGAGGCTGGGCAGGACGTCGCCGACGTAGGCCAGGTAGGGCTGGTGCGGCCCGACGAAGAGCACCCCACCCCGGCGCTGACCGAGGCGCGGGTCGGAGTAGAGCAGGTACGCGGTGCGGTGCAGGGCGACGACTGTCTTCCCGGTGCCCGGACCGCCGTCGACCACGAGGGCGCCGGCCGACCCCGCTCGGATGATGGCGTCCTGGTCGGCCTGGATCGTGCTGAGCACGTCGCGCATCCGGGCCGACCGGGCGCTGCCCAGGCTCGCGATGAACGCGGACTGGTCGTCGAGCGCTACGGCGTGCCCCACGAACCCGTCCGGGGTGAACACCTCGTCCCAGTAGTCGCTGATCCGGCCGCGGGTCCAGCGGTACCGTCGGCGGCTCTCCAGGCCCATCGGGTTCGCGTGGGTCGCGCCGAAGAACGGTTCGGCGGCGGGTGAACGCCAGTCGAGCAGCAGCCTTCGGCCCGTACTGTCGGTGAGGCCGCGACGGCCGACGTACACCGGCTCGGGATTGCCCGCCTCGACCACGTGGCCGAGGCACAGGTCCAGCCCGTAGCGGCTCAGTGAGCGCAGGCGGGCGGTCAGCCGGCGAACCTCGTCGTCCCGGTCGACGGCCTGCCGGCCCTTGCCGCCGGGCGCCCGGCGCGCCGTGTCCAGCCGGTCGGACAGCTCGGCGGTGAGCTGCGCAAGGCTCTGCGCCATGGCCGCGAAGTGCCGCTCGTCCTGCGCGATGAGCGCCGGGTCGGCCTTGGGGGAGAGGTGACCGGAGAGTTCGAACACGGAGGTAGGCGAGGAATTCATTTCATGACTTCCATTTCGGCAGATTCAGGCATCGGCCGACGATTCTGCGTCATGAACGGGGCCTTGCCGCAAGCCCCCCAGTGCGCTATAAGTTAGAAGTGGCGGGAGACCGAGGGTCTCCCGTTTTCCGTGTTCAGGGCAGTTCGTCGGCCGGTTGGGCCGGTCCCCCAGCGTCGCCCTCGCCACCCCGCCGCTGTTCGTCGTGGACCGGCCCGGACCGGGTCACGGTGCGTCGACGACCTCGCGGCCGAGGGGCCAGAACGCGGCCGGAACCAGCTTGAAGTTGGCGATGCCGAACGGGATCCCGATGATCGTGACGCAGAGGGCGATACCGGCGAGGATGTGGGAGAGCGCGAGCCACCATCCGGCCAGCACCACCCAGAGGATGTTCGCCAGGCCGGAGCCGACGCCCGCGCCCGGCTTGGGCACCAGGGTGCGGCCGAAGGGCCACAGTGAGTAGACCGCGAGGCGCAGCGACGCGACGCCGAACGGGATGGTGATGACCAGGACGAAGCAGATCAGCGCGGCGATGCCGTAGCCGGCCGCCAGCACGATGCCGCCGCCGAAGACGAGCCACAGCACATTCAGTACGAAACGAATCACCACTCCAGCATGAAGCATGCTCGCCACCCGACCGCCCCGGTAAGGTACGCGAAAACCCTTCCACGGCGTGCTCCGGACGCGGTAGCCCGGTCGGGGAAGCTCAGGAGGATCGTGTGTCGTCCGACGACCGTTGGCTGCTCGACACCCCGATCGCGCACCGCGGGCTGACCGGCCACAATCGACCGGCCAACTCCCTCGCGGCGTTCGAGGCAGCCGCCGACGCCGGCTACGCCTGCGAACTGGACGTGCAGCTCACCCATGCGGGCGAGCTCGTCGTCGTCCACGACTACGAGTTGACCGCGCTCACCGGTGCGGCGATCGCCACCGCGGAGCTGACCCCGGCCGATCGGCAGCGGCTCCGGTTGCAGGGCACCGACCAGCGGATTCCCACGCTGTCGCAGGTGCTGGACCAGGTCGCCGGACGGGTGCCCCTGCTGATCGAGCTGAAACGGCCGACGCTCGCCCTCAACTTCGATCTCGTCGACGAGGTGCTGCGGCAGACCGCCGACTACCCGGGGCGGTACGCCGTCGAATCCTTCGACCCGTTGCTCGTGGCGGCGCTGCGGGTCGCGGTACGCAAGCTGCCACCGCGGCAGCGGGTGCCGGTGGGTCGCATCAGCGGGCTGCTGCGCACCGCCGGACCACTGACCCGGATGGTGGGCCGCAGTATGGTCAGCAACCTGGTCACTCGACCCGATTTCCTGGCCTTCGAGGTGGACGCTTTTCCGTCCAATCTGACCGCGTGGTGGCGTCGACGCGGCGTTCCGGTGATTGCCTGGCCGGTCGCTTCACCGGAACGGGAGATGTTCGCCCGTCAATACTCCGACAACATCGTATTCTCAGGCTATAGACCGTCACATGGCCAGCATCTAGCATCGTGACGTGTCTGTTGACCAAGGACAGAGCGGGTTGCTCGCCGAGTCGCAGAACGGGGCTCCCGGCGACCCGTTGCAGGTCTATCGCGCGTTGGCGGAAGACAGCGTCACCAAGCTCAGGAACCATTACGACTGGCGGGCAAAATGGCACCGTCGACTTTTTCGATCCACCGGCATCCTGGTCATCGTCGTCAGTGCGTCGCTGCCGCTGCTCGCCGGCTTCAGCTACCCGGGTAAGGACCTGGTAATCGCGGTCTCGGGCGTGGTCATCGCCGCCGCCACCGCGTTACGCACCTTTTATCAGTGGGATCAGATGTGGGCGCTGCTGCGACGTACCCATTTCGCGCTCATCGAGGCGAGCAACCAGTGGAGACTCGCTTTCGGTCGCGCCGAGGCGACCGCCGATCCGTCCGAGCGGGAGCAGCGTGCCTACGCGGCCACCGAGGCGCTGTTGGCGAAGATCGAAGGCATCCGCGGTGCGGAGACGGAGAAGTTCTTCAGCTCGTTGGCCTTCCCGGAGGAATCCGCGTTGGCCGGCAAACCGTTCCGCCCCTGACTCCGGCGCCCGCCGGTGTGGTGGCGTCTCGGGGTTGCTCGGTGGAAGACCTGAGACGAAGTCCAGGGCCGCGTTGGGGACGCTCCCGGAGGTCGGCGGGCGTCCGCGGGCCACATGATGGCTGGCATGAAACGCGCTGCGCTCTACGTGATCGCCGGACCGGTCGGGATCGCTACCTACGGCCTGGTTCGTCTGTGGGGGAAATCCGACGGGGTGTACGGTCCCGGGCTCGACTGGCAGGCCGCGCACCTGGTCGCCCTCGCCGGCATGGTGTGCTTCGTTCCGGGTGTGCTCGCGCTGTCCCGCCTGCTGCCCCGCAGTCCGTGGCGCACCGGGGTGGTGGCCGGCACATTGGTCGGCCTCGTCGCGACGATGGTGCAGTTCGGCGCGGACATCGTGGAAGGGCTCCTGGCCGAGGACCGGGCGGAGATGTCCCGGCTCGGCGCGAGCTTCAAGGACATCCCCGGCGTTGAGGTGGCCTTCTACGACGTCGTACCCCAGCTCTTCTTCCTCGGCCTGCTCGTTCTCGCGGGCATGCTCGCCGCCCGACGGCGGCTGCCGTGGTGGAGTGTGCCACTGCTCCTCGCCGGCATCGTCCTGCCGGCGGTCACCCTCGACCTGCTTCCCATCGGGGGGCTGTGCATGGCGCTGGCGTTGGCGCCGGCGCTGCCGCTGGTGCGTCAGCACAGCGAGCGGGTCGAGTCGCCCGTCGCCATCCGCTGAGGGGCCCGGGTGGCGCTGGCCCGCGGACCAGCGCCACCCAGAGAGCCGTTACTTCAGGGCGAGGGTGCGGGCGTCGGAGGCGATGACGCTGGCGACCTCGGCCGGCACCAGCTTGCCGGCCTGCCGGTCGGCGTAGGCGGCCAGCTCGGCGTACTGGGCGTGGGCCAGCTTGAGAGTCATCGCAGTGACGGCGGACGGGTCAGCGCCCGAGGTGAGGATCAGGTAGCCGAGGCCGGCCTGGCTCACCGTCACGGTGAAGGTGCTGGTCGCGGTGGCGGTGCCCTCGGGCCCGGTCACCTCGGTGGAGATGGTGTGCCGACCGGCGGTCAGCTTGGCCAGGTCGAGCCTGCGCCCGGCGGCCGACTTCTTGCCGTCCAGCGTGACGGTGACGGTGTCCGCGTTGGTAGCGGCGACGGCGATCACCGGGGACTGCGCCCGGTCCAGCCGAGCCCCGTTGGCCGGCGAGGTGATCTGCACCGTCGGGTCGGCCGAAGCCCGCTGAAGGAACGCCGAGTTCCAGCCGACCAACTCGGCCGCGCGGTTGGTGATGATCGCGTCGGTGCCGATCCGCTCCAGCCGCTGCCACAGGCCGGCGGAGTCCATCGTCCAGGCCATCACGGCGACGCCGGCGGCGTGCAGCGGGGCGACGAGCTCCGGCTTGGCCAGCAGCGCGTTGCCGTCCGGGTTGTACGCCGTCAGGTGCAGCTCCTTCGCGAGCGCCACCGGGTCGGCGTCGAGGGTGCTGCGGAGCAGACCGAGCGGCAGCTCGGGGGCGATCTCGTAGGTGTACCTCAGGGCGTCGACCTCGAAGCTCTGAATGAAGACCCGGCCCATCATCTGCTCGTCCCGGATCACCTGGATGATCGTGGCGACCTCGTCCCGGGTGTGCTTGCCCTTGATCTCCACGAGCAGGTTGCCACCCCGGGTCCGCAGGTCGGCGAGCTGCTCGGCGAGGGTGGGCACCCGCTCGCCGACGTACTGCGGGCCGAACCAGGAGCCGGCGTCGAGTGCCTTGATCTGTGCGGCGGTCAGGTCCCGGATGTTGCCGGTGCCGTCGGTGGTCCGGTCGACGGTGCCGTCGTGCAGGATGAACGGGATGCCGTCCTTGCTCGGCTGGACGTCGTTCTCGATCCAGTCGGCGCCGCCCTTACGGGCGATCTCCTGAGCGACGAGGGTGTTCTCCGGTGCGGCGGCGGACGCGCCCGGTGGGCGATCACGGTGAACGGGCTGCCCTCGGGGCGGAGGTAACCGTTCGGTGCCAGCTCGGTGACGGTGACGTCGTCGTACGACACGGTCGCGCCGTTCACGAAGAGCCCCTGGACGCCGTCGGCGGAACGCTGGAGGCTGCTCGTGCGCATCGCCTCCCGCCCGTCGAAGATCCAGCGGGCCTGGTTGCCGTGCACCTCGACGGCGACCCGGACGTCGCGGCCGGTGCCGGCGGCGGACGGGGCGGAGGCGGTGTTCGTCACCGCCCAGGCGTCGGCCGTGGTCCGCTGGGCGAATTCGAGCCCGTTGGCGGCGGTGGTGCCGCTGCGCATGGTGGCGATCCACCAGGGGGTCGCGCCGTTGGCGGGGACGTCGATGCCGAGCGAGGCCCAGCGGGTGGCGGCCGAGACCGACTCGAAGCGCATGGTCGCCTCAAGGCGGAAGTCGTTCAGGTGCCGACCGAAAGTGATCTTGTTGTTCTCGCTGGAGTTGGCGGAGGTTCCGTACAGTCGTCCGTTCTCGACCTTCCAGGCGCCGTCGACCGCGTTCCAACCGGTGGGCAGCGACCCGGCCGAGAAGTTCTCCGAGACGACGACGTGGCCCGGCTCGGCGACGGCGGGCGACGAGGTGGCGACGGCGACCCCGACGGCCCCGCCGGTGACGGCGAGGACGGCGACGGAGGCGGCGGCCCGGGTACGCAGGGCGCCGAGGCGCGACCCGGCGCGGCGAAGCGACGTTGATGCGGGTAGGACAGTCATGGTCGGAACGGTACGAAGCGCGCCCGAACTAATGATCAATCAAGCATGGCTGCCGCCGGAACGTCGGGTGTACCCCGCTCGACCGCGCGTCTCGGGTCAGTCCGACAGGCCGGCGCAAGCGACCCCGTCAATGGTGCACGCCCTGGGGGCGGAACCGGTCAACGAACCGTTGACCCGGAACGTCACCCGGATCGAGGCGCTTCCGGGCACCTGACCGGTGTCTCCGTCCGGCACGAACGTCCACACCGCACCGTCGCGACTGGCCTGCGCCCCCTCGACCCCGCTGACCCCCAGCGACTCCCGGGGAAGGGTGACGACCAGCGTCCACCGCGACGCCGGGACCGCGCCGGGGTTGCTGATCGTCACGGTCACGCCATAGCTGAGCAGGGCGTTGTCCGTGATGGCGAAGTCGGCGCCCAGGGCTGCCGGAGTGGGTTCGGCGTCGGCGGTCGCACCGGTCGGCGTGGGCCGGCTGGACGCCCCGCCGGTCGGTGCGACCGC
>NZ_QGSZ01000129.1 GCF_003857055.1 Micromonospora inaquosa
AGCGACGAGTCCCGAACCGATCCCCCCACCCCCCACCCCAGCGGGGGGATCGGATGCCCATCAGGAAGGAGGTCAGGGGCTGTGGATACTGTCGCGATGTCGCTCGCCCGCCTCGTGCGTACCACCAATCCGTACGTGGTGGACGCGGCCATAACCGTGTTCGTCCTGATCGCGGTGTCAGTGCCGTTCGTGCTTCCCGGACCGGGTGGTGAGCCAGGGCCGCTGGCCTACCTGCTGACCGCCGGTACGGCGATCCCGCTGATCTGGCGTCGACGGGTGCCGCTCACCGTCCTGCTGGTGGTGGCACTGGCCACGGTCGCGGGCAAGGCGGCGGACGCGCCGGGGCAGCCGCTCGCGTACGGCGGGCTGGTCGCCCTCTACACGGTCGCCGCGCTCGGTCGTCGCCGGCAGCGCTGGTGTGCACTCGCCGCGACCTTCCCGGGGGTGGCCGCAGGAGTGGCGTTCAACACCAACCGCATCAGCGAGTACTTCTACACCTTCCTGGTCTTCTTCACCGTGTACGTCCTGGGTCGGCTCAGCGCCGCCCGGCAGGAGCGCGCGACCGCCCTGGAGGACCGGGCGCTCCGGGCCGAGCGTGAGCGCGAGTTCGAAGCCGATCGGGCCGCCGCACGCGAGCGGGCCCGGATTGCTCGGGAGATGCACGACGTGCTGTCCCACGCGGTGAGCCTCATGATCGTGCAGGCCGAGGCTGGGCCGGTCGCCGTACGCACCGCGCCGGAGCGGGCCGAGGCGGCGTTCGACGCGATCGCCGCCGCCGGCCGCGACGCCATGGTGCAGCTACGCGGCATGCTCGGCCTGCTGCGCAACGAGCCCGGTCCCCGCAGCCCGCAGCCCACCCTGGCCCAACTGCGGTCGCTGATCGACCGTGTACCGGTGGCCGGCCTGCGGGTGACCGGCGAGCCGCGCCCGGTCTCGGCCGACGTGGAGTTGGCCGCGTACCGGATCGTGCAGGAGGCCCTCACCAACGCGGTCAAGCACGCCGCAGCCAGCGCCGTCGACGTACACCTGGGCTGGTCGCCCGATGCCCTCACTGTCACGGTGACCGACGATGGCACCGGAACCGGCGGCTCTGGCGGCGGACACGGCCTCGTCGGCATCCGGGAACGCGCGATCGCCTGCGGCGGTACGGCGAGGGCCGAACCGGTGACAGGTGGACGCGGTTTCACCGTCGAGGCTCGGCTACCGTTCCCGGCGTGACGATTCGGGTGGTGATCGCAGACGATCAGGAGCTTGTCCGCAGCGGATTCTCCATGATCCTCGACGCCCAGCCGGACATCACAGTCGTCGCCGACGTCGGTGACGGGGCTGCGGCCGTGGCCGCCGTCCGGGAGCACCAGCCGGAGGTGACGCTCCTGGACATCCGCATGCCGACGATGGACGGCATCGAGGCCGCCCGCCGCATCTGCGCGGAGAGCGCCAGTCGGGTGATCATGCTGACCACGTTCGACCAGGACGACTACATCTACGAGGCGCTCTACGCCGGCGCCAGCGGTTTCCTGCTCAAGGACGTACGCCGCGACGACCTCGTCCACGCCGTACGTGTCGTGGCCGCCGGCGACTCGCTGCTGGCTCCGTCGGTGACCCGCCAGATCATCTCGGACATCACCGGCCGCCACCGACCCGGACCGCCCCGGTCGGCCGCCGCGCCCGACGCCCGCCTCGACGTGCTCACCACCCGCGAACGGGAGACCCTGCACCTGCTGGGCCGTGGCCTGGCCAATGCGGAGATCGCCCAGACCCTGGTGGTCAGCGAGCACACAGTGAAGACCCACGTCAGCAACGTGCTGACCAAACTCGGCCTCCGCGACCGCACCCAGGCCGTGATCTGCGCGTACGAGACCGGCCTGATCACCGCCGGCGAGAACTGAGCGGCGGCACCGCGGGTCACCAGACGCGGAGAGTGGGCTCCTCGTGCTCGGATGCGGACCACTGCCGGGTGGCGCGGACGAGCTTGTCGGGGTTGACCTGGCTGTGGATGGCCGTGACACCCTCGGGCGTCACCTCCAGCGACATCACGCCGATGACCCGGTCGTCGATCACGACCACCGCCGCCGGAGCGCCATTGACGGTGGCGAGGTGCAGGGCCGGGCTGCCACCGACCAGGTCCCGTTTGACGTCGGCGGGCTTGAACAGGCCGCGCAGGAACTTCGCCACCGCCAGTGCGCCGACGATCGGCGCGGCCCGGGCCGGGATCTTGCCGCCGCCGTCGGCGGTGCTCGTCGCGTCGTCGGTCAGCAACTCCACCAGCCGCTGGATCTCGCCGTTGTTGGCCGCCGTGAGGAACTCCGCGACGACCTTCCGGGCGGTGGCCCGGTCGACCTCCGCGCGGGCCCGCTCCGCGGTGACGTGCTGCTTGGCACGCCGGTAGGTCTGCTGGCAGTTCGACTCGGTGATGCCGAGGATCTCGGCGATCTCACCGTGCGAGTAGCCGAACGCCTCCCGCAGCACGTACACCGCACGCTCGTTGGGCGACAACCGCTCCAGCAGGGTGAGCACCGCCAGCGAGACCGAGTCGCGTTGCTCGGCGGTGTCGAGAGGGCCGAGCATCCGGTCCCCGGCGAGGACCGGCTCGGGCAGCCAGGTGCCCACGTAGGTTTCCCGCCGGGCCCGCGCCGAGGTCAGCTGGTTCAGGCACACGTTGGTGAGGACCTTCGTCAGCCACGCCTCGGGCGTCTCGACGTGCTCCCGGTCGGCGGCCTGCCAGCGGAGGAACGTGTCCTGGACGGCGTCCTCCGCGTCGCTGGCCGAGCCCAGCAGCCGATAGGCGATCGCCTCCAGGCGTCCCCTGGAGTGCTCGAACAGCTCGACCTCGTCCGGACTGAGCGGCATGGTTCGATAGTCAACCACGCGCGCGACCCGGTCGACCGATCGACGGCGTACGTCGACACGGCTCGTGCCGGCGGTCCGGTGCGGCTCGGGCACGGTCGGCGTCTCGCCGCGCGGCGTCGACCGAACGGCGACCGTGGCGGCCACCACGGCGGTCAGGCAGATCGCCGCAGCGACGATGAGCGGTGGGCGGGCACCCAGGTGCACGGCCGCGGAGCCGAGTGGGATCGCCACGACGAGAGGCCCGAACATGGCGGTGTTGGCCGTCGCGGAGACTCGGCCCAGCAGCGTCGACGGCGTGTGCGTCTGCACAGCGGTCACCGCCGCGACCAGGGTCCAGGGCAGGCCGACGCCGACCACCACCGCCCCGAGGACGGTGGCTGGCCACCACGGCAGGCAACGCGCCAGGCAGCCGAGCGCGAACAGCGCCGTGCCGGCGACACCGACGGTAATGGCACCCCTGGCCGCGATGAGCCGGCCGACGATCAGGCCACCGAGAATCGAGCCGGCGCCCTGCGCGCTGGCCAGCACACCGAGGAACGTCGTCGGCAGCCGCAGCTCGGTCACGACGATCGCGTAGATCCCCGCCGTCGTGAAACCAGACATGGCGATGGACACCGCGGCGAGCATGACCGGCAGACGTGTCGCTCGCTCTCCGAACAGGACCACCCATCCGGTACGCGGGCCGCCGCCGCGTTCGATCCGCTGGTCGGCGGGCGTCCGGCGCAGCCGGAGCACCGCGTACAGGACGGCGACCAGGATCGGCATCGCGGCGCTGAGCACGGCGACGGCGTGACCGCCCCGCCACGCGTAGAGGCCGGCCCCAGCGAGGGGAGCGACGAGCTTCATGCCCTCCTGCGCGCTGGAGCGCCACCCGTTGACGTCGCCGAGTTCCGTGGGTGCGAGCGCCGACGGCAGCAGCGCCGTCTCGCCGGCGTCGATCAGCACGTAGCTGATGCCGTAGGCGCACGAGACGGTGAAGATGAGCCAGGTCTGCCCCGGCCCCCGCACCGTGAGGAGTGTCAGCAGGGCGGCTGCCAAGAGGAGGTTGACGGCGATGACCAGCGGCCGCCGGGGCACCCGGTCGAGCAGGCCGCCCAGCCACGGCCCGGCGAGCACCGGGGCGTACACGCACAGCCCGGCGAGGGCGGCGAGGCTGGTGGAGCCGGTGAGATCCAGGATCCAGATGCCGTTGACCAGGGACATCACGCTGCTGGCGAAGCCGGACAGCAGGGAGATCGCCACGAACAGGCTCGCGTTGCGACGCATGAGCGCTCCGAGTTGAGTCGAGGTGACTCACATCCTCAAGCTTGAGCTGAGCGCAGGCAATGCTGTTGAGCGCTGTCAACGTTCCGTTGACAGCGCGGCGTCGATCGTGCTTGCGGCGGTGCGAGCGGGCGCGGGCAGCCGCTCGCCTGCTTCAGCGAGATCGGTGGCGAGGTGCAGGGCCAACGCGTACAGCGAGCCCGGGGCGGCGTCCAACGCGGCTTCCACAGTGCTCCGCACGAGAGCCGCTCGACGAAATCGGCTGTCCCACCGTCGATCGGCGCCGATCCACCGGCCAAGGTCGGCGACCGCCGCCCGAAGTGCGGCGATCTGCGGAGGCAGGCGGAGGTCGAGCTGCTGCCGCCGCGACCAGCGCGCCGCCATCAGGCGCTGTCGCCGCTGTTCGGCGGCCTGTCGACTGCCGAGGCCGAGTGCCATCGCGATCTGCGCCCACGTCGCACCCTCGTGGCGCGCCCGATCGATGATCTCCAGCTCCTGCTCGTCCAGCCGAGCGCGGGCGGCGCGCACGTCCGCCAACCGATCCAGCTCCGACGTCATCTGTCAACGCTACATTGACAACGCCGGGCCTCGACACCCGCCAGCACGGCTCGACCCGGCGCGGCAGCGTCGCTGAGCATTCGGGTGCGGTGGTCGGCGCCAGTGTGGGGGGCACCGACCCCACCGAGCCTTGTCGCAATTCGGACAAGACGGTAAAGCCCCTGGTAGAGCACCCTTGGGGCAGGTGGAGGTAGACGGGTGGCGGGCCACATCCCGATCCTCCGGCCCGGCGCGGACAACATCGTCCGCACCGGTGCCGCCCTCACCCAGCCCGACCTCGAAGCCGCGACGGTCACGGCACAGCTGCCGCTCCGATCGCGCGTACGACAGGCCGAGGCTGCCACCGACACCCCTGCGGGCGCCCGCAGCGGTGCCTCCGCCCACCGGGACAAGGACGTCAGCACCGTCGGCTGTCAGGCAACGCCGTCCGCCGGCCGTGCCCGCCGTCCCCGTGCCCCGCCGGCCTTTCGCACTGTGGACCCCGCCGGGGTCCGGCGTCGCTCGACCGCGCGCCGAGCCCTGGCGACCGAGCCAGAAAGGGCCCGACATGGCCGCTCCCACCGCGACCGCAGCCTTGAACGCATCCGTCTTCACGCCGGGTGCACAGATGCTGCTGACCGTGACCTACTCGGACGCCGACACCAAACCGCTGACCGTCACCATCGTGGTCACCGACGCGCAGGGCAACAGCAGCGCGCCGGTCAAGGTCACTGCGGTCATCGACCCGCTCACCGTGACCGTCACCGACAACTCCGGGCGTACCTGGACCCGGGTTTCCGACAACGGCTCCGTGGCCGTGTATCGGTCGGTGGCGTGATGCCCCGGGTCACCGTCCAGGTCCGTGACGCCGCCGGCAACACCGCGGCGGCCGCCGCCGACTACAGCCTGGGCCAACCCGTGCTCGGCGGCTACTACCTCTCCGGCGGCGCCGATCCGACCGCCGACATGGCCGGCGGCAACTTCCGGTCACTCACCCAGTACCGCAGCCTCGCCGACGGCTACATCTTCCCCGGCTACAACCGGCCCTGGCTGGTCAACCTGGGCAAGGCCGGTGTGCAGATGAACATGGTGCTGGAGTTGAAGCACTACGGCGCTCCGAGCCAGGGAACGCAGAGCTTCGCCGTGGACGGCACCAACTACACCGTGCCGGGACCGACGATGACCATCCAGCAGCGACCCGGCACGACCTGGCCGAAGGCGTACGGGTACGGCCAGGTGATCAAGGGGCAGTGCGACGGGTTGCTGGCCCGCGCGCTGTCGCAGTACCGCACGCTCGGCTTCGGGGTGAACATCCAACTCGCCTCGGAACTGGACACCGATCACGAGTTCGGCACCACCGAGGACGGCAAGGCGTACAGCTGGGCGGAGTCGGACGCGCGGGCGGTGCAGGCGATGAACTACATCCTGACGTGGTTCAAGGCGCGGACGTTGCCGGCCGGCACGACCTTCTCGGTGGGGCTGGGCGGCTTCGACCGGGCCTGCTTCCAGCGCACCCACCCGGAGTCGCTGATGTCCCGCCTCGACTATCTCCAGTGGAACGCGTACGCCACCAACGCCAGCCACACGGCGCTGTCCCGGTTTCGTCGCACCAAGGACTGGGCGGTGGCGGATCTTGGCCCGGTGGCGCTGTCCCGGCCGGTGATCATCGCTGAGTGGGGGGTGCGGGTGGCCGAGATCCCGAACCAGGCGGCTTGGATCGCCACCGTGCCGGCGGCGATCGCCCAGCTCAACGCCGAGCGTGGGCCACGGATCGTGCGCACCAACTACTTCAACTCCGGGTGGGGCACCCTGACGCCGAAGGCGACCGGGTTGACCGCGCTCCGCGAGGCGTACGCCAAACGGCCGTATGTCTGAGCCGACGCTGGCGGCCCGGTCGGTATACCGCCGACCGGGCCGACCGGGGAACCCTATGCTCGGATCATGGAACTTCGGATCTTCACCGAGCCTCAGCAGGGCGCCAGCTACGACCAGTTGCTCACCGTCGCCCGCTGCGCGGAGGACGCCGGCTACGGCGCGTTCTTCCGGTCCGACCACTACCTGATGATGGGTGACGTGAGCGGCGAGCCCGGCCCCACCGACGCGTGGACCACGCTCGCCGGCCTGGCCCGGGACACCAGCCGCATCCGGCTCGGCACGCTGATGACCGCCGCCACCTTCCGGCTGCCCGGCCCGCTGGCGATCACCGTGGCGCAGGTCGACCAGATGAGCGGCGGCCGGGTCGAGCTGGGCATCGGCACCGGCTGGTACGCCGAGGAGCACAGCGCGTACGGCATCCCGTTCCCGCCGCTGGCCGAGCGGTTCGACCGGCTGGAGGAGCAGCTCGCCGTCATCACCGGGCTCTGGTCAACGCCGACGGGGGAGCGGTTCGACCACGACGGCCGGTACTACCCGGTCCGTGACTCGCCCGCCCTGCCCAAGCCCGTGCAGCAGCCGCGTCCACCGATCCTGCTCGGCGGGACGGGCCCGAAGCGCACCCCTCGGCTGGCCGCCCGCTACGCCGACGAGTTCAACCTGCCGTTCGCCTCGGTGCCGGACACTGCGGCGCAGTTCGACCGGGTCCGCGCGGCCTGCGTCGAGATCGGCCGGGACCCGGCCGAGATGGTCTGGTCCAACGCCCTGGTGCTGTGCTGCGGGCGCGATGACGCCGAGGTGGCCCGCCGGGCCGCCGCCATCGGCCGCGAACCGGACGAGCTGCGGGCCAACGGTCTGGCCGGGACGCCCGCTGAGGTGCTGGACACCATCGGCCGGTACGCGGAGATCGGCAGCGAGCGGCTCTACCTCCAGGTGCTGGACCTCAGCGACCTGGAGCACCTTGAGCTGGTCGCCAGCGAGGTGATGGCGAAGCTCTGAGCCGCCCGGAAGGCCGTGGGACAACGCCGCCGGTCAGGCCCGGTGGGCGCCCGTCCCGACAGCGTTCGGGTCACCCAGCACGGTGTCCAGCCGCCCGTCGTGATCACTGTCGACGTAGGTGATGTCCGGGATCCCGTCACCGTCCACGTCGATCTGGACGACGTCGGCGACGCCGTCGCCGTCGAGGTCGGTGACCACCTCCACCGAGCCGTCCAGGTGACGGGTCACGATCGACTGTGCGCCAGGGGCCCGCGGCGGCGGGCCTGGTGCCGGCACCGGCGTCGGGGCGGGCGCGGGCGCCGGAGTGGGCCGGGGGCCGGGTGTGGGCGACGGGTGGCTCGGAAACCCGCCGGCCGGCGGCGCGCTGGCCTGCTCGACCCCGGTGCCGGTGGGGTCCAGCTCCTCCTCGGAGGGGAAGACGTCACCTCGTGCGGCCGGATCGCGGTAGCTGCTCATGGGCGTAGGGTTCCCCGACGATGACGAGAACAACCGTGCCCGATCGACCGGTGTCCTCGGTGCCCGGTCTGGCGGAAGATGTCGGGACCGACGCCACGGTCATGAACGGGGGTCCGAGCGTGGAATTGCGCCGGAATCGGGGGACCCGTGTGCTCGCCCTGGTCTGCGTACTCGGCGGGGTGCTCTTGTTGGTCTATCCCAGCGACGGCGCCCTGCTACGGACGATCATCGCGGTGGGCGCGATCGCGCTCGGCGCGGTGGCGCTGGTCAGCGCGATGCGGCCGTTCCGATTCGGGATTCACGCGGACGGGCTCACCATCCGGCGACCCGGCCTGCGCCGGGAGGTCCGGTGGGCGGAGGTCGAGGCGCTGGTCCTCGACGAGCCGCCCCGGCGTGACGGCCATCCGGAGCCGCCGCGACTGCTGTTGGTGCCCGTGCCGGGTGTGCGGATTGAGCCGATGACCGCCCGTCATCCGCTCGACGGCCGACCCGCCATCGAACTGCTCGTTCTCGACCAGGTCCGCGAACAACCCGACCAGGTGTCCGCCGCGCTCAGCCGCCATGCCGGAGGTCGTTTCGTCGACCTGCTCGCGCTGCGTCGCGCCGCCTTCGACGCCCCGGACCTCCCGGTCGGCCTGCGTGGTTACCAGATGGACCGGGTCGACCGGTTGATCCGACGCGGTCAGGACGCCCTGCTGTCCGGGGACGCGTCGACCCGGCAGGCGGCCCGGGGAGAGATCGAACGCGTCAGCGCGGCCGGCCTGCCGATCGCCCAGCGTGGCTACCACACGTTCCAGACGGATACCGTTCTGGACGCCCTCGTCGCCGCGTTGGCCGACCACCAGACCACCGATCGGGAGACCACCACATGACCGCGCAGGGACCGCACGCCGCGTCGACCACCGACGTTCCGCGCCGCAACTGGGCCGGCAACGTGCGGTACGCCGCGAAGGCGTTCCACCGGCCCACCTCCGTCGACGAACTGCGCCGGCTCGTCGCCGGCAGCAACCGGATCCGGGCGGTGGGCAGCGGGCACTCCTTCAACAGTCTCGGTGACACCGACGGTGACCTGGTCAGCCTCGCCGGGCTGCCCCCGATCGTCGAGGTGGACCAGGCGCGCGGGCAGGTCACCGTGAGCGGCGCGATGCGCTACGGCGACCTCGCCCGACAGCTGCACACCCAGGGGTACGCGTTGGCGAACCTCGCCTCGCTGCCGCACATCTCGGTGGCCGGCGCGGTGGCCACCGCCACCCACGGCTCCGGTCAGACCCACGGCAACCTGGCCAGCGCCGTCGCCGGCCTGGAGCTGGTCACCGCCGACGGCGACCTGCTGCGGGTCGACCGCGACTCCGACAGGTTCCCCGGAATGGTGGTCGGGCTCGGCGCGCTCGGCCTGGTCACCCGGGTCACCCTGGATGTGGTGCCAACCTTCGAGCTGCGCCAGTACGTCCGCCTCGACCTCGACCGGGCGGCGCTCGACGAGGCGCTCGGCTCGGCGTACAGCGTGAGTGTCTTCACCGATTTCCGGACTTCCCGACTGCGCGAGGTGTGGCGCAAGCAGGTGGCGGATCAACCACCGCCCGCGGCGGACTGGCTCGGCACCACCGCAGCCGACCAGCCCCGGCACCCGGTGCTCGGGATGCCACCGGAGAACTGCACCCCGCAGCTCGGCGAGCCGGGCCCGTGGCACGAGCGGCTGCCGCACTTCAAGCTCGGCTTCACCCCCAGCAGCGGCGACGAACTCCAGTCCGAGTACCACGTCGCGCGGACGTCGGCGGCGGACGCGCTCGCCGCGCTGGACGACGTGGCGGAGCTGATCGCCCCGGTGCTGCTGGTGTCCGAGTTGCGGACCGTGGCGGCCGACGAACTGTGGCTCAGTCCGAACTACCGACGGGACAGCTTCGTGCTGCACTTCACCTGGGTCGACGACACCGCGGCGGTGCTGCCGGTGGTGGCCGCCGTGGAGGAGCGCCTGGCGCCCTTCGCGCCCCGCCCGCACTGGGGCAAGGTCTTCGTCACCGACCCGGCCGAGCTCTCCGCCCGCTACCCGCGCCACGCCGACTTCGCGGCCCTCCTAACCGACCTGGACCCAAAGGCCAAGTTCCACACCGACCTGCTAAACCGCTACTTCCCCCGCTGACCCAGCCCCCGCTTCTCCTGCGTTGATCATGAAGTTATTGCCACCCGGCGCGGCGTGTCGGGGCAATAACTTCATGATCAACGAGATGGGGTCGGGGTGCGCAGGACGCTGCGCTGGACGGCCCGGCTGATGTCGCTGGGGGAGACGATGCCGGTCAGGTGGCCGTCGTCGGTTACCACCAGGGCTCGGCCGTCGGCGCACTCGGTGAGCCGGGGGAGCAGGTCGTTGAGCTGTTCACCGGGCTGGGTCAGGACCAGTTCGTCGGCCCGGCAGGCGACCTCGGCCAGCGTGGTCGAGGCCCGCCGCTCGGGCGGTACGCCCCGTACCCGGTCGACGGTGACCAGGCCGATCGGGCGGCCGTCAGCGGTCAGCGGCAGCGCCGAATGCCGGTACGCGAACAGGTAGTGGTCGACGAAGTCCGCGACGGTCATCTCCGCCGAGGCGGTCTGCGGCTGCGGGGTCATCACATCACCCACCCGGATCCCGCGCAGCGCGGTGCCGGTGCGGGCCTGCCGCTCCTCCATCCCGGCCGCGCCGATCAGGAACCAGCCGATCAGCGCCAGCCACAGCCCGCCGAAGCCGACCCCGGACAGGAACTGCCACAGCCCCAGGCCGATCAGCAGCACCCCCAGCACCCAGCCGGCCCGGGCGGCGACCACCGACGCCCGGGTCCGGTCACCGGTGGCCTTCCAGACCGCGGCACGCAGCAACCGGCCACCGTCCAGGGGTGCGGCCGGCAGCACGTTGAAGATGGCCAGCAGCACGTTGATGCCCGCCAGCCAGGCCACCGCCCCGAACAGCAGCCCGCCCTGCCCGGCCAGCGCGAGCAGCGCCGCGATGGCACCGAAGAATGCCCCGATCAGCAGACTGACCAGCGGGCCGACGCCGGCGATCCGCAACTCCGCGCCCGGGTCACGCGGCTCGCCCCGCAACTCGGCGACGCCGCCGAACAGCCACAGCGTGATGCCGTCGACAGTCAACCCGTTGCGCTTGGCCACCACGGCGTGTGACACCTCGTGGGCGAGCAGGCCGACGAAGAAGACGACCGCCGCGGCCAGCCCGGCGAGGGTGTACGCCACCGGCGAGTGGTCGGGGTACGAGCGGGGGAACTGGTTCGCGGCCAACCCCCACGCGATCAACGCGAAGATGACCAGCACGCTCCAGTTGACGCCGACCGGCACTCCCGCGACCCGGCCAAGCCGGAAACTGGCCCTCATCCCACCGAGATACCCCGCCAGGCCGTGGGCATTCCGGTTTCGTGCAGGTGGGGTGTCCTGGCGCTGGGGATACCCCGACTTCATGGAACCCGAGTAGATCAACGGGCTGAGCCTGGCCCGTGCCCGGTGGCAGGGTGATTGGCCGAGCCAGCTCAGCGGCGCGGGGCTTCGCTGGCGATGGTCGCCTCCCGGGGCAGGGCTGCCGCGCGCAGCGCCCAGTCCAGCGCGTAGTCGGCGATCTTTTCCCAGCCGTCCTGGCCGACGGTGAAGTGCGATCGGCCGGGAAACTCCTCGTACGCGGTGAGCGCCCGGGACTTCTGGTAGAGCCCGGCGTTGGTGCGGACCACCGACGCCGGCACCACGTGGTCGATCTCGCCGGCCATCAGCAGCAGCGGCGCCCGGTCGTTACGCCCGAAATCGACCCGGGCCGGCGAGCGCGGGTCGAGGTTGGCGAACGCGCCCTCGAAGTAGACCCGACCGGCGCCGGGAACGGCGTAGCGCTGCCAGGCCCGGTCGGAGTCCTCGCGGCTCATCGCGTTGCCGAAGGTGTAGGCGAAGTCGTTGGGGGTGAACGGGACGGCCTTGTTCCGGTTGGCGGGGCTGCGCAGGATGGGGAAGCCCGAGCGCAGCTGGCTCAGCGGCACCTTGAGCACGCCCTTCACCTGCGCGGGGTGCACTCCGACCGCCGCGGCGCCGAGGCCCCGGTCGACGAGGATCTGGGTGAACAGGCCGCCGAACGAGTGCCCCATGATGATCGGCGGTCGGGGCAGCGCCCTGATGATCCGGTCGTAGTGCGCCACGATGGTGGCGATGCTCTGCTCGGCGATCGGGCTGGGGTCGTCACGCAACTGCTCCACGGACCGGTCCATCCCGGGCCAGGCAGGGGCGATGACGTGCATCCCGCGTGCGGTGTACCGCGCGATCCACTGCTCCCAGCTGCGCGGGGTCATCCAGAGCCCGTGGATCAGCACAATCGTGTCGACCGGACCCTGCGGCGTGGCACCCATCGCGTCCTCCCGGTGTCGCGGCGTCGGCCCGGCGGTTACCCGCTGTGCCCATCCGGAATCCGGCCGCCCTGACAAATGTCACGGTCGGGAGGTGACGACCGCTCCAGGCATCGGGGTACGCGCTGCCGGAGCATCAATCGCATGACCAGTACGCATCCGGCTGTCGAGTTGGACGGCCTCACCAAGAGCTTCGGCGCGGTCACCGCTGTCGACGGGTTGAGCCTGCGGGTGCAGCCCGGCGAGGTGGTGGCCTTCCTCGGCCCGAACGGCGCGGGCAAGACCACCACCATCGACATGTTGCTCGGGCTGTCCCGCCCGGACACCGGCACCGTCCGCGTCCTCGGCGGCACCCCGGACGACGCGGTGGCCCGAGGTCGGGTCGCCGCCGTCCTGCAGACCGGCGGGCTGCTCAAGGACCTCACAGTGGGCGAGACGGTCGAGATGACCGCCCACTTCTACCGGCACACCCGCCCGGCGGCGGAGGTGCTGGAACGGGCCGGTATCACCGACATCGCCGCCCGGGTGGTCGGGCGCTGCTCGGGCGGTCAGCAGCAGCGGTTGCGCTTCGCGTTGGCCCTGCTGCCCGACCCGGACCTGATGGTGCTCGACGAGCCGACCACCGGCATGGACGTCGAGGGTCGACGGGACTTCTGGCAGGCCCTACGCCGGGACGCGCGACGTGGACGGACGGTCATCTTCGCCACCCACTACCTGGACGAGGCGGACGCGTACGCCGACCGGATCGTGCTGGTGCGGCAGGGACGGATCGTCGCCGACGGCACCACCGCCGAGATCAAGAATCTGGCCGCCGGCCGTACGGTGCGGGCCACCCTGCCCGGCGCCGACCAGGCGGCTCTCGCCGCACTGCCCGGTGTGGACGCCGTGGAGGTGCGCGGCGACAGCGTGCTGGTGCGGACCGGCGACTCGGACGCGATCGCCCGCCACCTGCTGACCCGGACCGCAGCCCGGGACGTCGAGATCACCTCCCGCAACCTTGAGGACGCCTTCCTCGCCCTGACCACCGCGCAGACGGGAGCCTGAGATGACCGCCTCCACCTCCACCCGCACCGGCGTCACGGAGCCGGACCGTCGGCTGCCCGCACTGGGCGGGTTCGCCCCGGGCGCCCTGCGCATCGAGCTGCGCCGGGTGCTGCGCAACCGCCGCACCCTCGCCTTCACGCTGATCATGCCGGGTGTCTTCTTCCTCATCTTCGGCCTGCCGCAGGGCGGGCAGTCACTGGACAACGGTCGGCCGGTGACGGCGTACGTCATGATCAGCCTGGCCGTGTACGCCGCCATGGTGGCGACCACCAGCGTCGGTGGTGCGGTGGCCACCGAGCGGGCCCTGGGCTGGAGCCGACAACTGCGGCTCACCCCGCTACGACCGGCGGCGTACGTGGCGACCAAGCTGATCACCGCGATGAGCCTCGGCCTGCTCGCCGTCGTCGTCGAGTTCCTGGTGGGTGCCGTGGCCGGCGTCCGCGTCCCGGCGTACGTCTGGCTGCTGTCCGGGCTCGCCGCCTGGATCGGCTCGCTGGTCTTCGCCGCGTTCGGTCTCTTCATCGGGTACCTGGCGCCGGCCGAGAACGTCATGCAGATCATCGGCCCGGTCCTGGCGGTGCTGGCCATGTTCGGCGGGCTGTTCGTGCCGGTCGAGGTGCTGCCGGACGTGCTCCAGCAGGTCGCGACGTTCACCCCGGTGTACGGCATGGGGGTGCTGGCTCGCGCCCCGCTCACCGGCGACGGGGTGAGCATGGCGGCGGTGGTCAACCTCGTCGTCTGGGCGCTGGTCTTCGGCGTCGGTGCGGCCCGGCTGTTCCGCCGGGACACCGCGCGGGTCTGACCGGCCGGGCCGATAGCGTGAACCCGATGGACCTCTCGGCCGGGCAGCCCGGGCCGGTGAGCCGCCACTGGCGGGTCACCGGCTGGCTGCTGGCGGCCGTCTGGCTGTTCTTCCTCAACGTGCCGCTCGCCACCGCCCTGCACCAGCCGCAGCTGTGGCGGCGGATCGTCGGTGTGGCGGCCCTGGTCGTCTTCAGCTTCGGCTACGTGCTGCTGTTCCAGTGGGCCCGCAAGCTGCGCCAGTCGCTGCGGCCGATTCCGGTGGGCCGGGCGCGGGCCGGGCTGGCGTTGCTGCTCGCGGTGGGCCTGGCCAGTTTCCCGGGCGCCGGTGCGGACTGGCTGGCCACCCTGGTCTACGTGGCCGCGGCGGCGGTGTTCCTGCTGCCGCCGTGGGAGGCGTTGGCCGTTGTGGTGGTGTGCGCGGTGACCCCGGCGCTGGCGTCCTGGCTGATGGCGGGGTGGGAGGCGGAGAACGGCATCGTCTTCGCGGTGCTGCTCGCCTCGTTCGCCATGTTCGGGGTGTCCCAGCTGGCCCAGCGCAACAGCGAACTGCGGGCCGCCCAGCAGGAGATCGGTCGACTCGCGGTCGCCGAGGAGCGGGCCCGCACCGCCCGCGACCTGCACGACATCCTCGGGCACTCGCTGACCGTGGTGGCGATCAAGGCCGAGCTGGCCGGGCGTCTGGTCACTGTCGACCGGGAGCGGGCCGCCGCCGAGATCGCCGAGGTGGAGGCGCTGGCTCGGGCCGCGCTCGCCGACGTACGACAGACGGCTGGGGCGTACCGCGAGGTCAGCCTCGCCGCCGAGTTGGCCGGCGCCCGCTCCGCGCTGGCCGCGGCGGGCATCGCGGCGGACGTGGCGACCGAGGTGCCGGACCTGCCGCAGGAGTGGGATCGGTTGTTCGGCTGGGCGGTTCGGGAAGGGGTGACGAACGTGGTCCGGCACAGCGGGGCGCGGTGCTGCGTGATCCGGGTGCACCCGGATCGGGTCGAGGTCAGTGACGACGGCCGTGGCCCGTCCACATCCGACTCGAGCGGGCAGGGGCTAATCGGCCTGCGGGAGCGGGCGCGGCGGCTCGACGCTGTGGTGACCGTCGGTCGTCGGCCGACTGGCGACGGTTTTCTGCTGCGGGTGCACGCGCCGGGGGAGGCCCGGTGACCGGCGTGCCGACGCCGATCCGGCTGCTGCTCGCCGACGACCAGGCGCTGGTCCGGGGTGCGCTGGCTGCCCTGCTCTCGCTGGAGGAGGACCTGACAGTGGTCGCCGAGGTCGGTCGGGGCGACGAGGTGGTGCCCGAGGCCCGACGTACCGCCCCCGACGTGGCCCTGCTGGACGTGGAGATGCCCGGCCTGGACGGGATCGCCGCCACCGGGGCGTTGCGGGCCGCGCTGCCGACGTGCCGGGTGCTGGTGGTGACCACCTTCGGCCGACCGGGCTACCTGCGCCGGGCGATGGAGGCCGGTGCGAGCGGTTTCGTGGTCAAGGACACCCCGGCCCGGCAGCTCGCGGACGCGGTCCGCCGGGTGCACGCCGGCCTGCGGGTGGTCGACCCGACGCTGGCCGCGGAGACCCTTGCCACCGGCGCGAGCCCACTGACCGAACGGGAGACCGAGGTGTTGCGGACCGCCCGGGGCGGCGGCACCGTCGCCGACCTGGCCCGGGCGCTGCACCTGTCCGAGGGGACGGTCCGCAACCACCTGTCGGCGGCGATCGGCAAGACCGGTGCCCGTAACCGGGCCGACGCGATCCGGGTCGCCGAGCAGAACGGCTGGCTGCTCGGCGAGTGACCGGGTGGGCCGGCGGTCAGGCGGTCGGCGGCGGGGCGGCCAGTTGGTCGACCACCACGACGCTGCTGCCGGGGCGGACCTCGGCGAGCAGCTCGCGTTGACCGGAGCGGGTCAGCCGGATGCAGCCGTTGGTGGTGTTCTCGCCCAGCTCGTCGTCGTTGTGCCAGGTGTGCACCCCGATGTGCGCGCCGCGCAGCCCGGCCGGCACCGACTCGGGGTCGTCGGGCACCGAACCGAGGGCGTAGATGTCCACTCCGCCGTAGACCGCCTCCGGCGGTGGGGTGCGGCCCAGGATGAAGGTCCGCCCGAGTGGGGTCTCCTGGCCGGACTGGCCGAGGCTGACCTCCCAGGAGCGCACCGCGTTGCCGGCCCGGTACCAGGTGAGCCGGTGGACCTTGCGTTCCACCACGATCTGGTCGCGCAGCGGCACCGTCTCGAACCCGCCGGGCGGCAGCCAGGCGAGCCGTCGGTTGGCCGAGGGCAGCAGGACGGCCGTCCAGCCGGCACGCCGCTGGGCGATCGGCATGGTCAGCTCGACACCGCGGATCGTCGGTTCGAGGAAGGCGCGGGGACGACCACCGGGCGCGTCGTACGCGGCGATGCGTCTGGTCGGGTGCGCGCCCTCGGTCAGCGGCGTGACGTCCGTGCTGGCCGGATCGGCGGGGAACCCACTGGGGGCGGGGTCGTAGTCGACCAACGCCAGGCCGTCCGGGGCGGGCGCGGCCGGGGGGATCGACTCCTCCGGGCTCTGCTCCACACTGCTCGGTGTCGGGTCGGCCACCACCACGTTGCGGTCGTCCGGGTCGGTCGAGCTCGGGGTGAGGGCTTGGCCGACCAGCAGCGCGGTCACCAGCAGCGCGGGTACGCCGATCGCGGCGGTCACCCAGACGACGCGACGGCGGGACGGAGACTTTCGGTCAAACGACACGAAACCACTCTATGGTGGCGAATGCGTCGGGGCCCCCGGTTCGGCGAAAACGCCGCCCGGGGGCCCCGTCGAATCAGATCCGTGCGCCGATGTGGATGGCCACCGCGTCGTGCGCCGGCACGTTGGCCGCGAACCAGCCGCTACCGTCCACCGTGATCACTGGTCCGCTGCACGTACCGCCCGCGTACGTGCCGTGGATGACGTCGCAGTATCGACCGGCGGGCAGCCCCGTGTAGTAGGAGCGACCGTTCACCGCGGCATCCTCGTCGTTGACGGTGATGTAGCCCTTGCCGCTGCGGCTGAACGCGATGTGGTTGTTGCCGTTGTCGTACCAGTTGGTCACGCCCGCGCCCTCGGTGGCGTTGCGGAAGCCGACCATGTTGGCGATCACCGGCCAGCGGTGCTCGCACTCCCAGCCCGAGTAGCAGGTGGTGTTGAGCGTCTTGTTGGCGCCGTCGGACGGTGGGCCGGCGTCGCGGCTGCTGAAGGTGTAGCTGGACATGACGGTGGGGGAGCCGTACGGCCAGGCCAGCATGAAGGCGTTCGCCAGGGCGTAGATCCCCCGGTCCCGGTAGGTCAGCACCCCGCCGGAGTCGCGCTGGGTGTCGTGGTTGTCGACGAACACCGAGGCCGAGCCGCCGGGTAGGTGCCCCCAGCCCTCGCCGAAGTTGCGCAGGTACGCCAACCGTTCGGAGCGGAACACCCGGGCCAGGTCCTTGCCGTAGCGGAACTCGTGCACGTCACCGTTGCCGGTGTACTCGGTCGGCTGGACCGGCTCTCCGGCGCCGTAGATGACCTCCTGCACGGTGTACGCCGAGCGGGACAGCTTGCCCCTGATCGCGGCGATGTCGGCGGCCGGCATGTGCTTGCTGGCGTCCATCCGGAAGCCGTCGACACCGAGGGAGAGCAGGTCGTTGAGGTACGAGGCGATCTTCGTACGGACGTAGTCCGACTCGGTCAACAGGTCCGAGAGGTTGACCAGCTCGCAGTTCTGCACCTCGTACCGATCGTTGTAGTTGGCGATGTCGTCGCCGCCGTTGCGCCCGCAGTGGTGGAAGTCCTGGGTCTGGTAGATGCCCGGGTAGTCGTAGTGCGAGTAGGACGAGCCGGCCCAGCCGGTGCCGCCGTTGTCCTGACCGGACATGTGGTTGATCACCGCGTCGACGATCACCTTGACCCCGGCCGCGTGGCAGGTGTTCACCATCGACTGGAACTGGGCCCGGGTGCCCTTGCGGGACTCGATCCGGTAGCTGACCGGCTGGTACGCCAGCCACCACTGGTTGCCCCGCACGTGCTCCTGCGGGGGTGAGACCTGCACGTAGCCGTAGCCCTTGGGGCCGAGGGTGCTCTGGCACTCGCTGGCCACCGAGGGCCAGTTCCACTCGAAGAGCTGGACGATGACCTTCTTGCCGCCGGACGGGGCGGCGATGGCCGGGGGTGCCGTCACGGTGGTGGGGACGAGCAGGCTGGCGATCAGGCCGAGGGCGAGGAGCGCCGAGCCGCGCCGACGTCGGTGCATGGGGACTCCTGACGGGAGCGGGGGTGGCGGTGCGGGTGGGGAGCGCGGAGTTGCCGAGATCTTGCAACCAATGACTGAAAATTGCTGAAATATTACAAGCGTGTTGCAGGAACTGTCAATGCATGGACATTCGTCACTGTCCAGGTCGGTGGGTGGGAGCGGGTGCAACGCACGGCTGCGCCCGTCGGTTCGATTTCGGCCCAGAAATTTCCACCGGCGGGTGATCCGCGCGCCCCGCCGGTCCGTACTGGATGGGGGAGCAGGGGTCGGCCGGTGGTACGCCGCCGCGAGACGATCGAGGAGCAGATGGCCCGGGCACAGCAGGACAAGAAGGCGGCGACCGTCCGGACCAGCAGCAGCAGTCGGGGGGTGCGCACCCCGTCGCGGTCGGCGGGCGCCCTGCTGATCGCGTCGGTGCTCGCCGCGCTCTGGGCGGCGATCATGCTGACCGGCGCCGGCCAGACGGCGTACGCGTATGGCTTCTTCTTCACCGAGTTCTTCGCCGGGGTGGTCTCCCTGGTGGCGTTGAGCCTCACCGTGATGCTGGGCCTGCTCGCCACCGACCGGCTGGTGCTGCGCATCTCCCACCGGGTGCTGATGCAGTCGGCGCACCGGGCCACCGGCGTGCTGGGGGTGGCCGGGCTCGGCTTCCACGTCCTCACCAAGGTCGCCACCGGGCGCGCGGCGGCGACCGACGCGCTGGTGCCGTTCGTCGGCGGCCGAGGGCTCTACGTCGGGCTCGGCACGGTTGCCGCACTGCTGATGGTCAGCGTGATCTGGACCGGCATCATCCGGGCCCGCTTCGCCGGCGTCGGTCCGAAGTGGCTGTGGCGCACGCTGCACTCCACCGCGTACGTGGCCTGGCCGTTCGCCGTGCTGCACGGCCTCAACGCCGGCCGGGTCGCGAATTCCTGGGTGGTGCTCAGCTACCTCGGCTGCATCCTGCTGGTGGTGCTGGCCCTGCTGGTCCGGTTCTCGGTCACCATCGGTCGGCGCAGCCGCGAGCAGCACCAGGCAGCGGTGCGCAACGCGGCGATGGCCGGCCGGGCCGAAGAGGCGAAGACCGCCCGATCGCTGCTGGCCGGGTTGGGTCGGCGGAGCAAGGCCGCCGACAAGCGTCCCGCCTGGGCGGACACCACCACCGCGACCTGGGCCGCGCCCGCCGCGCGGCGGGACCCGGAACGGTTCACCGTCCCGGTGGTGCCCGAGCCCGGTTCCCTCGTCGAGCCGACCCGGCCGAGCCGACGTCGGCAGGAGGAGGAGCCGGCGGCCTACCGCGACACCGCACGGCCCGCGCGCGGCCGCCGTGCCGAGGAGGAGCCGACGACCCGCCGGTCGGCCCGTCGCAGCGTGGACGAGACCGACATCCGTCGACGCGACGAGGAGGAGGTCGAGCCGGTGACCCGGCGGCGCGCCTCGCGTACCCGCGACGAGGTGGCACCGGCCGGCCGGCGGCGCGTCGACGAGCCGGCCGCCGAGCGGTCCCGTCGCCGGTCCCGCGGCGAGGACGACGCCAGCCGCTACTCGGCCCCGCCGGAGCCGACCCTCGACGAGCCCGAGGAGCCGTGGGACAGTCCGCGCCGGTGGCAGGCCGACGAGCCGATCTCCGCCGGTCCGGTCTCCAGCAGCCCGATCTCGTCGGCGCCGCGCAGCGGCAGCGGCCGGCACAGCGTTGACGACGACCTGCCCGAGGAGCCGGACTACTGGCGCCCGCCGGCCCGGTACGTGCCCGACGAGGTGCCGCCGCCCGTCGACGACACCCCGACCCTTGTCGACCTGGCGTCGCGCCGTGCGCGCCGGGCAGCCGGCGAGGGTCGGTCCGCCAAGCGCCGCAAGGCCAGCGCCGATGCGGTGGACGGGGCGTACTGGGCCGGGCTGCGGGGTGAGGCGAAGTGATGCGGACCGCCGTGCCGCCGGTCGCCTGTGTGGGCGAGCCCCGGCTCACCGCCGGCTTCGCCGAGTACGGCCGGCTCGACCTGCTCGCGCACGAGGAGGTGCACGGCCCGATCGGTCCGATGGAGCCGGCGCAGCTGCTCCGACTCGCCGAGGGCATGCAGCTCAAGGGCAAGGGCGGGGCAGGGTTCCCGTTCGCCCGCAAACTGCGCGCGGTGCTGGAGTCCTGCGAGCGGCAGGACCTCGCCGCCGTGGTGGTGGTCAACGCCACCGAGGGGGAGCCGGCCAGCTGGAAGGACAAGGTGCTGCTGACCCGCGCCCCGCACCTGATCCTGGACGGCGCGGCGCTGGCCGCGTACGCGCTGGACGCCGACGAGATCGTGATCGGCGTGGCGGACGACGGGGTCGGCCGGGACTCGCTGATGGAGGCTCTCGACGAGCGCCGGATGCCGGTGCAGACGACAATCGTCACAGTGCCGCACCGGTTCATCTCCGGCGAGGGCGGCGCACTGGTCAACGGGATCAACGGGTTGCCGCACATCCCGCCGGGCACCAAGAAGCGCTCCAGCGACTCCGGGGTCAGCGGCCTGCCCACCCTGCTGTCCAACGCCGAGACGTACGCCCAGCTCGCCGTCGGCGCCCGGCTGGGCCCGTACGAGTACGCGGCGCTCGGCACCGACGACGAACCGGGCACAGTGCTGCTCACCGTGACCGGCGCGGCCGGCCGACCGGCAGTGGTGGAGTGCACCGCCGGCATGCCGTTGCGTGACGTCCTCGACCTGTGCGAGGTG
Organism: Micromonospora inaquosa; assembly: GCF_003857055.1. GTDB lineage: Bacteria > Actinomycetota > Actinomycetes > Mycobacteriales > Micromonosporaceae > Micromonospora > Micromonospora inaquosa. The sequence goes on from NZ_QGSZ01000129.1 coordinate 21,102, forward strand.
CCGGACGTCCAGGGCATCCTGATGGGCGGCTACCACGGCAAGTGGATCACCCCGGAGGCGGCGGAGAAGGCCGAGGTCTCCCGCAAGGGCCTGGCCGCGGTCGGCGGCACCCTCGGTGCGGGCATCATCGTCCCGATCGGTGTCGACACCTGCCCGCTCGGCGAGGCCGCCCAGGTGGTGCGTTACCTGGCCGGCGAGTCCGCCGGGCAGTGCGGACCGTGCAAGATGGGCCTGCCGGACCTGGCCCGCGCGGTGGACCTGGCCGTCGCCGGCAGCCAACCGGCGGACGTGGTGCGAGCCGCCGCCGGCGAGGTGAAGGGCCGGGGCGCGTGCAGCCACCCCGACGGCACCGCGCGGTTCGCGCTCTCCGCGATCGAGGTCTTCGCCGAGGACCTGCGGCTGCACAGCACCGGCGACGGCTGCGGCCGACGGGTCAAGGGCGTGATGGGGCTGCCGGGCGCACCCGATGCGAACCCGCAGAAGCTCACCCTGGACTGGTCGCGCTGTGACGGGCACGGCCTGTGCGCGCACGTCGTACCGGACTTCATCCGGCTCGACGCGAACGGGTATCCCGCCTTCCCGGCCACCCCCGTGCCGACCTGGCTGCGGGAAGGCGCGCTGAAGGCGGTCAAGGTCTGCCCGGAGCTGGCGCTCCGACTCGCCAAGGCCGAGTAGGTAAGCCTCAGGTCCAGCAACGGTCCCTTCCGGACCGGAACGGAGAAGCGGATGCGGATCGGCATGGCGTGCACAGGGGCCCGGCAGCTGCGCCGTGCCGCCACCGCCGGGGCGCTGGTGGCGGCCCTGTTCGCCGCTGCTGCCTGCACCGGCACCGCGCCGGGTGGGCCCGCCGCCGCCGGAGCGGCACCGACCTCGACCGGTGCGCCGCCCACGCCGATCGGGACACCGCCCACCCCGACCGGCTCGGCCACCGCCGCCCCGGCGCAGGTCCCGGACGTGCTGCGCTTCACCGGGACGACCCTCGGCGGGGCCGCGTTCGACGCGGCGCAGCTCGCCGGCAAACCGGTGGTGCTGTGGTTCTGGGCGCCGTGGTGCGCCACCTGCGCCAGTCAGGCCTGGACGGTGGCCGAGATCGCACCCCGGTACCGGGACACCGTGCCGATCGTCGGCGTCGCCGGGCTGGGCGAGCGGAAGGCCATGAAGGAGTTCGTCACCGAGTTCGAGCTCGGCGGCACACCGCAGATCGAGGACGGCAAGGGCGTGCTCTGGAAGCGGTTCAAGGTGACCGAGCAGAGCATCTTCGTGATCATCGACCGGAACGGCGCGGTCGTCCACCAGGGCTTCCTGGACGGTGAGGCGCTCACCGCCCGGGTCGCCGCACTGGCCGGGGCGTGACCGCCGCACTGCTGCTCGCGCTGACCGCCGGCATGCTCGGCGCGGTCAACCCGTGCGGCTTCGCGTTGCTGCCCGCGTACCTCTCGCTGTTGGTCGCCGGGAAGTCGGACACCCGCGGCGCGGTCGGCCGCGCACTCACCGCGGCGGCCGGGCTGACAGTGGGGTACGTGCTGGTGTTCGGCGCGTTCGGCCTGGCGCTCGCGCCGCTGGCCGGCTGGTTGCGGCCCCGACTGCCGTGGCTGACAGTGGCGCTCGGTGTGCTGCTGCTCGTGGCCGGTTGCTGGTTGCTCGCCGGTCGGCGGCTGCCCGCGCCCGGCTGGTCCGCCCGGGCACCCCGGCTGACCCGGTCCTGGCCGTCGATGGCGCTGTTCGGCGCGGCGTACGCGCTGGCGTCGCTCGGCTGCGCCATCGCGCCGTTTCTGGCCATCGTGGTGACCAGCCTCCAGGCCGGCTCGACCGGTCAGGGGCTGGCGCTGTTCGGCGCGTACGCCCTCGGGATGGGTCTGGTGGTCACGGTCGCCGCGCTCGGCGTGGCGCTGCTACGCGACGGCCTGGTGGCCCGGCTGCGCGTCGCCGGGGCGTTGGTGCCCCGCCTCAGTGGCCTGGTGCTGGTGCTCGCCGGCGGTTACGTCGCCTGGTACGGCTGGTACGAGCTGCGCCTCGCCGCCGGTAACCGCGACGCCCTGCACGACCCGGTCATCCAGGCGGCCGCCCAGGTCCAGCGAGCCCTGGCCGACGCCCTCGACCGGATCGGCCCGGCGGTGCTGCTGGCCGCCCTGGCCACCCTGCTCCTGGCCGCGCTCCTCACGAAGCGCGCCCACCGCCCGACCTGCGGTGGCGGCGGTGGTCTTGACATCGGGAAGCGATCATCGGAGTCTGTCTGACAACGTTGTCACACCGAAGGACCACCATGCGTATATCCGAATTCGAGTTGAGCAGGCGGCGGCTCCTCATGCTTGGCGGCGCCATCGGCGCTGGACTCGCCATCGCCCGACCGGCCGCCGCCCAGGCCGCGTCAGCCGCCACCACGCCACCGGCTGCGGCCACTGGCCCGGTTGCCAACACCTACCACGCGCTGCTGCTCGCCCACACCCGATGGGCCGAGGAGCAGTGGGATCCGGCGATCAACGCGTACCGCCTCGCGGACTTCAGGTTCGCGGTCGTCCTCGGTAACGCGGTCCTGCTCATCTCGCCCGGGTACGACGCGGCGGCAGCCGGCGTCGACCGGGACACGCTGCACGCCCGTACCATCGCGACCATCCGCCGGTTCGCGGCCACCAACCGGCTCACCGGCGGCACCGAGTGGGGCCGACAGCTCTTCTGGGACAGCACCTTTGAGCTGTACTTCATCCTGGCCGCCCGACTGCTCTGGTCCGACCTGGACGAGGTGACCCGCAACAACGTCGACCGCATCGCCCGCGGGCAGGCCGCGTACGCCCATTCCCTCGGCACCGGCAACGACCCGCTGAGTGGTGGTTGGACGCCGAACGGCCTCACCGGTGGCTGGAGCGGTGACACCAAGCTCGAGGAGATGGGGGTTTACGCCCAGGCGATCGCGCCCGGCCTGGCCTGGGCGCCGGACGACCCCGCAGCCGCGGCGTGGCGCGAGCGGTTCCTGACGTGGATGCTCAACGCGAGCGGGCTACCGGCAGCCGACCGCGCCAACCCCGCCGTCGTCGACGGGCGGGCGGTCGCGGACTGGAACACCGCCCACAACATTTACGACACGTTCCTCGTCGAGAATCACGACTCCTTCGGCCCGCACTACCAGGAAGAACTGTGGCGCACCGCAGGTCGTACCGCGGCGCACTTCCTGACCGCCGGCGAACCGCTCCCCGAGGCACTCACCCGGCAGCCCAACGGCGCCGAGCTGTGGCGGACCATGCGGCTGATGGCCAGCGACGCCGGCGAACCCTTCATGCCGATGGTCGCGGACCGCTACCACCTGTACGGCCGTGATGCCCTGCCGCTCGCCTTTCTCGCGCAGGTCCAAGGCGACCGGCACGCGGCCCGGGCCGAGGCGGACCTCGCCGACCGGCTCATGCCCTACCTGAACTACCCGCCTGAGAATCGGCTCACCAAGTTCAGCGGCGAGCCGAAGTACGAGCCCGAAGCCCGGGCCGAAATCGCCATCAGTTATCTCTTCCATGCCTGGCGGGCAGCCAACGGCGGCGTGGTCGAGCCGGTCGCCAGCACCACGTTCTTCGCGGCGGCGGCGGGCACCCGGGACTTCGGGGCGAAAGCCGGGCTGACCGCCCACCAAACCCCGACTGCCTTCGCCGCGGCGGTCAGTAAGACCGGATTCGTCTCGTTCCAGTGGGCGCCCACCCACGACAACTGGTTGTTCGACACCCGGGCCGCCTCGCTGCTGCCGAGGCAGTCCGCGCCGGTCCTCGGCCGCACCTCCACTGCGTACACCGTGGCCCGCGACGGTCTCGACGCCACGGCGACCGTTCTACGCGTCGCCGGCGGCACCGCCGGATACGTCACGCTGCCCACCGGTACGGTCGTGTACGCCACCACCGGCATTAGTGCCGACGAGGGCGTGCTCACCCTGTTCAACCTGGACATGCCCGGCGTACCCGGGCTCACCGGCACCCGTACCTTCACCGGCGAACAGGGGTCCGTCACCCTGGCTGGGCAATCGGGCGTCGGCGACGGCGGAACCGACCAGATCAGCTTCGCGCCTCGTTCAGCCAGGTACGTGCGGATGCTCGGCCGATCCCCCGCCAACCAGTACGGTTACTCGCTGTTCGCCTTCTCCGTGCTCGACGCGGGCGAGGTCGACCTCGCCATCGGCCGGCCCACCACGGCCTCGTCCGCCGACCCGGCCTACCCCGCACCGCGCGCGACCGACGGCAACCCCGCCACCCGCTGGGCGGTCGCCCGTGAGGAACGCGGTCGCACGGACAGTTGGCTCGCCGTCGACCTCGGCGAGTCCATCGACATCAGCGGCGTACGCCTGGATTGGGAGGCCGCGTACGGTACCCGCTACGTCATCCAGACCTCTCTCGACGGCACCAACTGGAGCGACGCGGCGGTTGTGCCGGACAGCCCGACCATCGCCGGCTCCTGGCTGGACATCGACGGACGAGCGGGTCTGGTAGTCCACCACGCCCAGAATCCGATCACCGTGACCGCCACCACCGTCACCCTGTCCAGCGGACCGGCCACCGGCAGCACTCGGCTGATCATCGAGGGGTACGCGGGCGCGAGCAGGTCGGCCCTGGCCGCCGCGGCGTCTCGAACCCTGCCCAGCGGCGGTTCGGAGGCGTTGCGGGTGAGTGACGCGGACGGATACCTGAGCCTGTTCAACCTGTCCGACGACGACATCACGACAGCGGCCGTCACGCTTTCGCAGGGCGCCACGCTGCGGCTGTACCACGGAAGTCAGGTCACCGGATCGGGGACCACCACCTACCAGGTCGACCTTGCCCCCGCGACCGCACGCGTCGAGTCGCCCCGGTTCACCGCGACCGCGGCACAGCCGGAGAAGGCGATTCCCGCCGGTACCCGGTTCGACGTCACCGACTCGCACCACCTCCGAATCACCGCACCCGCCGGGCACATCGTGAAGGTGCAGGTGGAGTCCGCGCCCGGCGGCGCCCGACAGCGAGTGACGGTCCCCGCTGGACACAGCAAGGAAATCGCGTTCCCGGGTGGGACGGTGACGCCGACCAGCGATCTGGCCCGGTCTCGGACGACCTACCCGACGTCACCGCTGCCGGCCGGCATGACCGACCCGTCGGCCGCCGTCGACGGCGACCCGGGGACGGCCTGGCAACCCGGCCCGAACGGCCGAATGGTGATCGACCTCGGATCGCTCCGGGAGCTGGCATCGGTCCGCCTGACCTGGACTCCCGGTCGGCGGCGGCCGATCACCGTAGCCACCTCGGCCGACGGACTCGGCTACGTGACGGTCGCCTCGGTGCCGAAGCCGCGACCTGGGACCACCATCTCGACCAGGTCCTCCGCGCGGTACCTGGCGATCGCGGTCGCCGACTGGCAGTCCGGTGACGCCCGGCTGACCTCGGTGGAGGTGTTCGGTGCCTGAACCGGCACCGCCTGTCCGCGCAGGAGCCGGAACAGCTCCGCGTCGGGATTGACCACGGTGTGACACCGATGGCCCGAATGGGCGGGGGCGGGACTGATGCGGATGCATCAGTCCCGCCCCCGTCGACCGATTCGGGGAGCTGCCTAGCGCAGGGGGGTCAGACGGTCGGTGCCCAGGCGGTCCTGGAGGACCTTGGGGATCAGGACGCTGCCGTCGGCCTGCTGGTACTGCTCCAGGATGGCCGGGAAGAGCCGGCTCGTCGCCAGGGCGGAACCGTTGAGGGTGTGCACGAAGCGGGTCTGCTTGCCGCCGGGCTCGCGGTAACGGATGGCCGCCCGACGAGCCTGGTAGTCGCCGGCCCAGGAAACCGACGACACCTCCTTGTACTTGCCGGTGCTCGGCATCCACACCTCGATGTCGAGGGTCTTCTTCATCGACGCGCTGGCGTCACCGGCCGAGAGCAGCGTGCGCTGGTAGTGCAGACCCAACCCCTCGACCAGGCTCTCGGCGTGGGCGAGCATCTCCTCCAGCGCCGCGTCGGCCTGCTCCGGCAGGGTGAACTGGAAGATCTCCACCTTGTTGAACTGGTGCCCGCGCACCGTGCCACGCTCGTCCGAGTGCGAACCGGCCGACTCCCGTCGGTAACACGGGGTGTACGCGAACGCCTTCAGCGGCAGCTTCGGGGTCTCCAGGATCTCGTCCTGGTACGCGCCGAGGATCGCCGTCTCCGACGTGGGCAGCAGGAACTGACCGCGCGGGGCGGACGCCGAGTCCAGGTGGTAGACGTCGTCGTAGAACTTGGGGAACTGCCCGGCGGCGAAGCCGGCCGAATCCAGCAGCAGGTGCGGCGGGAGCAGGAACTCGTAGCCGGCCTTGATGTGCTGGTCGACGAAGTAGTTGAGCAGCGCCCACTCCAGCCGGGCGCCGATCCCCGTGTAGATCCAGAAACCGGACCCACCGAGCTTGACGCCGCGCTCGTAGTCGACCAGGCCCAGTGCGCGGCTCAGCTCCACGTGGTCGCGGACCTTCTCGATCACCGGCGGCTCACCGAAGGTCTTCACCACCCGGTTGGCTTCCTTGCCGCCGGCCACCACGTCGTCGCTGGGCAGGTTGGGTAGCTCACTCATCGCGTCCCGCAGCCGGGCCTGCACCTCGTCCAGCTGGGATTCCAGCTCGGCGAGCTGCTTACGCTCCGCCTCCGGCGCGGCGACCTGCGGATCCTCGCCGGCCCGCTTCGCCTGCGCGTACGCCCGGGCCTCGGCCTTGCGGCGCTGCCGCTCGGCGTCGATCTCCGTGATCAGGGCGCGGCGTTCCTGGTCGAGCCGCTGGATCTCGTCCAGGGCCCGGGTGACCTCGGCGGGATCCAGACGCTTCGCCAGCGCGGTCGCCACCGCCTCGCGATCCTTCCGGATCAACTCCATGTCGAGCATGCTGCTCCGTACGCCTCCGTCCGGGGTCACAGGTGGACCACCAGATGCTACCGTCGCGGGCTTTTCCTCCCGGGACGGGGAGTGCTGGCGGTCGGCTCAGAGCCGGATCGGCATCAGCACCGAGTAGGTGTCCGCGTCGTCCGGTCGGCGTACGGCCAGCGGGGCGATCGGCCCGTCCAGCTCCAGCACCAGTTGCGGCGCGCCGGCCGCGTTCAGCGCGTCCAGCAGGTAGCCGCCGTCCACCCCGACCCGCAGCGCGTCGGTGCCCAGGTCGGCGGCGGGGAGCAGCCGCAGCCCGCCCTGGTCGTCGACGCCGAGCACGGTGACCTCCCGGGTGGTGCCGTCGTGCTCGCGGGCGACGGTGGGGGCGGCCGGGTCGGCCAGCGCGGCGCGCAGCGTGGCCACGTCCACCGGGATGCGTCGCGCCGTCGGCCGCTCGCCGACGGCCTTGCGCAGCAGCCGGTGGTAGTCCGGGAAGTCGTACGGCAGGGCGGTGCCGGTCACCGTGCGGTCGGCCACCCGCACCCGCAGGTCCGGGCCCGCCACGGTGAGCCGGACCGGCCAGCCGTCGGCGGTGTCGAGCAGTGGCCGGAGTTGGTCGACGAGGGCCACCGGCACGAACACCCGCACCGGCGGCCCGTCGACGTCGGCCCCGGCCCGAGCCAGCGCCAGCCGGTACCGGTCGGTGGCGACGAGCCGGACGCCGTCGGACTCGACGTCGAACAGCACGCCGGCGAGCATCGGCAGCTCCGGGTCGACGCCGACGGCGAAGCGCACCGCGTCGAGCGCGGAGGCCAGGGCGGCGGGGGAGACCAGGAACGTGGTGGCGGCCGGCGGAACCGGGTCCACCAGGGCCCGCAGCCGGTCGACCTCGCGGCGGGCGTCGCTGAGCCCGTCGGCGAGGCGGCGCAGGTGCGCGTCGAGCAGCTGGTGCACCACGGCCGGTTCGGCGCGTACCGCGGCGGCGATCTGCGGCACCGGCATGCCGATCCGGCGCAACCCGGCCACCAGCCGGGCCGGGGCGACCTGCTCCTCGGTGTACCAGCGGTAGCCGGTCACCGGGTCGACCAGGGCCGGCTCCAGCACCCCCGCCGAGTCGTAGAAGCGCAGTGCGCTGACGGTCAGGCCGCTGGCCCGGGCCAGCTCGCCGATGCTGTGCAGGTGGCTCACGCTGGGCATCCTGCCCCCTCGACCCGGTCGAGGGTCAAGCCGAGCGCTCCAGCACCCGGAAGGTGAGGCCGGCCCGGACGAGCCGGTCGAGCAGCGCGTCACCCATCGCGGTGACCGGGGTGAGCTGGCCGGTCGTCGGCGGCAGCTCGTCGAGCGCCAGACACAGTGCCGACTCGCCGAGCATCTTCGCCGTCTCGTCATAGCCGGGGTCACCGCCGGCGACCTCGGTGACCACCCGCTGCCCACCGCCGGTGCCGACGAACCGGACCCGGAACCAGGACGACGCCCGCTGCCGTGCTGTTGGGCCCTGCCCGGAGGCGAGCCGACCGAGCAGCCAGCGTCGGCTGGGCGGCAGCTTGACCAGCCCGATCAGCGCGCCGAGCCCGGCGGCGCCGGCCAGCACGGTGGGCAGCCGCTTCACCGCGGCGAAATGCCGGTAGCGGAAGTCCGGGCCGTACTCCGGGCGGGCCGCCGCCGAGCGGCGGACCACCTGCGGGTCGATGGTCGGCAGCGGTACGGCCCAGACGCCCAGCTCCGCCGAGCGGGCCAGCCGGCCCGGCGCCGCCCGGACCAGACGGTCGGTGGGACGTGGCTCGACCGCCCGGCGGTCCCGGGCGGCCTGGCTGGCCTGCCCGGTACGGGAGAACGCGGTGAGCGCCGAGTGGTAGGTGCCGGCGGAGAACCGGCCGCCAGCGCGCACGTACCCGTCCACGGTGATCGGCACGTCGGCGGGCAGCTGCTTGACGGTGAACCACACGCCCAGGTCGTGTGGGATGGAGTCGAAGCCGCAGGCGTGCACCAGCCGGGCACCCGTCCGGGTCGCCTCGGCGTGGTGGCGCACGTACATCAGGTCGACGAACTCCGGCTCGCCGGTGATGTCCAGGTAGTCGGTGCCGGCTCGGGCGCAGGCCGCGACCAGCGGCTCCCCGTGGTGGATGTACGGGCCAACCGTGCTGGCCACCACCCGGGCGCTCTCCGCCACCGGCCGCAGGGAGTCGGCGTCGGTCACATCGGCGGTGAGCAGCGGCAGGTCGGCCAGGCTCGGGTCGATCGCGGCGAGCCGGTCCCGTACGGCGGCAAGGCGCTGCGGGTTGCGCCCGGCCAGCGCCCAGCGCAGCCCGGCCGGCGCGTGCCGGGCCAGGTATTCAGCGGTCAGGCCGCCGGTGAACCCGGTCGCGCCGAACAGCACCACGTCGTACGTTCGCTCCACGACCATCCCCGGAGTCTGCCATCCACCGTCGGCGATGAGGCGGTCGCGAGTGGGGCGTCACGGCGTGAACACGACGCGTACGCAACCGTCGGCCCGGTCCCGGAACAGCGCGTACCCCTCGGGGCCCCGCGCCAACGGCAGGTGATGGGTGGCCAGGTGCTCGGTCCGCAGCTCGTCGCGGGCCATCCGGTCCAGCAGCATCGGCACGTCCCGCGGTTCGGGCCGACCGGCGCCGCGCAGCGTGAGCCGCCGCTCGGTCAGCGCGCCCAGCGGGAACGCGTCGACGAACCCGCCGGTCTCGCCGAGCACCACCACCACGCCGCTCTTGCGGCAGGCGTGCACGGCCTCCCGCAGCGCGTCGGGTCGGTCGGTGTGCTGGCCACCGAACCGGTCGGCGATGGACCGGGCCGGCGGCGTGCCGACCGCCACCACGCACACGTCCGGCCCGCGCCCACCACTGCGGTCGCGCAGCTCGGCCGCGATGTCGGTGTGGCGGTAGTCGAGGGGCTCGGCGTCGCAGTGCCGCTCAGCCATCCGCAACCGCTCCTCGTGCCGGTCCACGATCAGCACCTGGGCGGCGCCGCGCAGCACCGCCGCCCGGGCGGTCAACTGGCCCACCGCCCCGGCGCCCCAGATCGCCACCACGTCGCCGGGGCGCACCGCACCCAGCTCGGCGGCGAGCCATCCGGTCGGCGCGGCGTTGGCGGCGAACACCGCCCGGTCGTCGTCGACGGGATCCGGCACCCGGAACGCGCTCACGTCGGCGTACGGCACCCGCACGTACTCGGCGTGACCGCCCGCGAACCCGCCCGCCGCCCGGGGCCGGCCGAAGCAGCCGGCGTCCGAGCGGGCGCAGTCGGGGTCGGTGCTCGCCGAGTCGGCAGTGCCGTTGTCGCAGCAGGAGTGCAGGCCCTGGCGGCAGTACCAGCAGCCGCCGCAGGCCACGCCCGCGCCGACCACGACCCGATCGCCGGCCCGGTGTCGGCGGACGCCGGGGCCGACCTCGACCACCTCGCCCAGGAACTCCGCGCCGAGCACGTCGCCGGCCCGCAGCAGCGGGTGCCGGCCGGCCAGCAGCGGCAGGTCACCCCCACAGGTGGCGCTGCGCCGCACCCGGACGATGACGTCACGCTCGTTGCGCAGCTCCGGGTCGGGCACCTCGCGTACCGCCAGCTCGCCGGCGGTCACCCAGCACAGCGCTCTCACCCGGGGGCCTCGGGACGGTCCAGCGCGCAGCGGTCCGCGCGGAGCACCTCACCGGCCTCCACCCGTTGCTTGATCTGGCGTAACGTCCGGCGGACCAGCAGACCCGGGTCGTCGCCGACCAGGTGCGCGGCCAGCCCGGTGGGCGGGGTGACGCCCGCCAGCGGCCGGGCGGCCAGCTCGGTACCCCGGTCGCCGGGCGCCGGCCGCACCCGCACCTCGACCGCCCCGTCCAGGCGGCGCAGCGGCTCCGGCCAGCGTCCGTCGGGAAGCACCTGCTCCGGCGCGCGGTCGACGGTCACCACCTCCCACCGGGCCGGCGCGGCACCGTCGCCGTCCGCTCCCGGCCGCCCACCCCGATGGGGTACGCGCAGCAGCCGCGCCGCCCCGGCCAGCGCCGCGCCGCCGAGGGCGGGTCCCGCCCGCGCCAGCCGTCCCATCGGTACCACCCGTCCTTCCGGTTCAGGTCCCCCGATCGTCGGTCGCGGTCGGGTGAAGCGCGCTCGCCCGGAAGGGGTGAACCGGCCTGTGTCGGGTAACCGCTCGCCGACCGGGGG
>NZ_QGSZ01000127.1 GCF_003857055.1 Micromonospora inaquosa
GGGTTAGGCCAGGAAGATCAGGGCTAGCCAGCCGCCCACGATGAGGATCAGGGCCAAGGCCAGCACCCAGGTCGGCACCGTGTAATCACCGCGCCGGTTACGGTCGATCTCGGCGCGGATCTTCTCCCGTCGGCGTTCGATCCAGTTCTGCCGCTCGGTGCCGCGCTCGGAGCGGTCGGAAGGTCCAGAAGTCGTCATGGCGCGCCCAGCTTAACCGCTCAGCGCGCCGGGCCGACCGGCCCCGTCGGCGCAACGCACCGCCGGGGCCGGCAAACCGTCACATGCTGGCGATCAGCCGCTCCACCCGCTCGTCGTACGCCCGGAACGGGTCCTTGCACAGCACGGTGCGCTGCGCCTGGTCGTTGAGCTTCAGGTGCACCCAGTCGACGGTGAAGTCCCGACGCTTCTCCTGGGCGTGCCGGATGAACTCGCCCCGCAGCCGGGCCCGGGTGGTCTGCGGCGGGGTCTCCTTCGCCTCGAAGATCTCCGGGTCGGTGGCCACCCGGTCGACGTCACCGCGTCGCTCCAGGAGCCCGTAGAGCCCCCGGCCACGGCGCACGTCGTGGTAGGCCAGGTCCATCTGCGCCACCCGGGGGTGCGACAGCGGCAGATCGTGCTTACGCTGGTAGCGCTCGATCAACCGCAGCTTGCTGACCCAGTCGATCTCCCGCGAGACCGGTTCCAGGTCGCCGGTCTCCACCGCGTTGAGAACCCGGCCCCACAGCTCGACGACCCGCTTGGCGGCCTGGTCCCCACCGCGTCGCTCGACGAACTCGGTGGCCTTCGACAGGTATTCCTGTTGGATGTCCAGGGCGCTGACCTCCTTACCGTTGGCCAGCCGCACCTTGCGCCGCCCGGTGATGTCGTGCGACACCTCCCGGATGGCCCGGATCGGGTTTTCCAGGGACAGGTCGCGCATCACCACCCCGGCCTCGATCATCCGCAGCACGATGTCGGCGGTGCCGACCTTGAGCAGCGTGGTGACCTCGTTCATGTTGGAGTCGCCGACGATCACATGCAGGCGCCGGTAGCGCTCGGCGTCGGCGTGCGGCTCGTCCCGCGTGTTGATGATCGGGCGGCTGCGGGTGGTCGCCGAGGAGACGCCCTCCCAGATGTGCTCGGCCCGCTGGGAGAGGCAGTAGACCGCGCCGCGTGGGGTTTGCAGGACCTTGCCGGCCCCGCAGATCAACTGCCGGGTGACCAGGAACGGGATGAGCACGTCGGCGAGCCGACCGAACTCGCCGTGCCGGGAGACCAGGTAGTTCTCGTGGCACCCGTACGAGTTGCCGGCCGAATCGGTGTTGTTCTTGAACAGGTAGATCTCACCCGCGATGCCCTCGTCGTGCAGCCGCTTCTCCGCGTCGACGAGCAGGCCCTCCAGGATCCGCTCGCCGGCCCGGTCGTGGGCGACCAGATCGGTCACCGAGTCGCACTCCGGTGTCGCGTACTCCGGATGCGACCCGACGTCCAGGTAGAGCCGGGCCCCATTACGCAGGAAGACATTGCTCGACCGACCCCAGGACACCACGCGACGGAACAGATACCGCGCGACCTCGTCCGGGGACAGCCGCCGCTGCCCGCGATAGGTGCAGGTGACGCCGTACTCGGTCTCGAGGCCGAAGATTCGCCGCTCCATGGTGTGACATTAGCCGCCCGGAGGCCCGGTTCGTCACTGTCAGACCACAGGTCGTGCCCCGAGCGCGGTCACATACCGGTTGAGTGCGACATTCCGTCCGGGCCGAGGCTCGCCACGAACCGCCGGCAGTTGTCGTACTCGGGAAGCAGCCCCCGCTCGCGGGCCTGCGCCAGAGTCGGCGCCGCGTCGTCGCGCGCGGACAGCAGCGGAACCTCGGCGGGCCACTCGATGCCCAACTCCTCGTCCAGCGGGTGCACCGCGTGCTCGCCGGACGGGTTGTAGGTAGCCGAGCAGAGATAGCTCAACGTCGCGTCGTCGGTCAACGCGCAGAACCCGTGCCCCAGCCCCTCGCTGAGGTAGACCGCCCGACGGTCGGTGTCGTCCAGCCGGACGCCCTCCCAACGGCCGAAGGTCGGCGAACCCACCCGCAGGTCCACGATCACGTCGAGCACCGCGCCCCGCACACAGGTGACGTACTTGGCCTGCCCGGGCGGGACATCAGCGAAGTGGACGCCGCGCACCACGCCACGCGCGGAGACCGACAGGTTGGCCTGGGCCAGCCGCAGCGGATGCCCCACCGCCTCGGCGAGCTTGTCGAAGCGGTACCACTCCATGAACATGCCGCGCGGGTCACCGTGCTGCGGGGGGGTGATCTCCCACGCGCCCTCGATGCTCAGCTCCCGGATCTTCACCAGGAACCCCCGTCGCCGTCGGCCTGCTCACGCAGCAGACCGAGCAGGTAGTCGCCGTAACCGCTCTTGGTCAGCGGCTCGGCCAGCGCGCGCAACTGCGCGTCGTCGATCAGGCCGGCCCGCCAGGCGACCTCCTCGACGCAACCGATCTTGAGACCCTGCCGTTCCTCGACCACCCGGACGAACTCGGCGGCCTGCATCATCGAGGTGAACGTGCCGGTGTCCAGCCAGGCGGTGCCTCGATCCAGCACCGTCACCGACAGCTCCCCGGTCTCCCGGTACGCCTCGTTGACCGCCGTGATCTCCAGCTCGCCGCGGGCGCTCGGGGTGAGCTTGCGGGCGATGCCCACCACCCGGTTGTCGTAGAAGTAGAGGCCGGGCACCGCGTAACGGGATTTCGGCCGGGCCGGCTTCTCCTCGATCGAGAGCACCCGACCATCGGCGTCGAAGTCGACCACGCCGTACTCCTGCGGGTTGGCCACCTGATAGGCGAAGACCCGCCCGCCGACCGGGTCACCGTGGTCGGCGAGCTGCCGACCCAGACCCACACCGTGGAAGATGTTGTCGCCGAGGACCAGCGCCACCGACTCGGCGCCGATGAAGTCCGCGCCGAGGATGAACGCCTGCGCGATGCCCTCCGGACGCTCCTGGCTGACGTACTCCAGCCGTAGCCCGAACTGGCTGCCGTCGCCGAGCAGCCGACGGAACTGATCCTGGTCGTCCGGCGTCGTGATCACCAGGATCTCCCGAACCCCGGACATCACCAGGGTGGAGAGCGGGTAATAGATCATCGGCTTGTCGAAGATCGGCATCAGCTGCTTCGAGACCGCCCGGGTGATCGGCCAGAGCCGCGACCCGGTGCCGCCGGCAAGTAGGATTCCGCGCACCGGGGAAGCCTAGCCGCACCCAGACAGGTTGTGCCGGGGTCGCATACCAGGCGCGGCGCCGCCCGTCGCGTATACTTCCGGACCCGTGAGGATCCTCGTCACCGGCGGAGCCGGATTCATCGGGTCGGAGTACGTCCGCCTGCTGCTGGGCAAACCCCTCGGCAGCGCAGACGGCGTGCCGCCGCTCGAGCCGGCCGTCGTGACCGTACTGGACAAGCTGACCTACTCGGGCAACCTCGCCAATCTCGCACCCGTCCGCGACGACCCGCGACTGCGGTTCGTGCAGGGCGACATCTGCGACCCGGTCGTGGTCGACGAGGTCGTGGCCGAGCACGACGTGATCGTGCACTTCGCCGCCGAGTCACACGTCGACCGGTCGATCGCCGGTGCCGCCCCGTTCGTCACCACCAACGTGCTGGGCACCCAGACGCTGCTCGACGCGGCGCTGCGCCACGGCACCGGACGATTCGTGCACGTCTCCACCGACGAGGTCTACGGCTCGATCGACGAGGGCTCCTGGACCGAGACCTGGCCCCTCGCCCCCAACTCGCCGTACTCGGCGTCCAAGGCCGGCTCCGACCTGCTCGCGCTGTCGTACCACCGCACCCACGGCATGGACGTGGTCGTCACCCGCTGCTCCAACAACTACGGCCCGCACCAGTTCCCCGAGAAGGTCATCCCGCTGTTCGTCACCAACCTGCTCGACGGCGGCACCGTCCCCCTCTACGGCGACGGCGGCAACATCCGGGACTGGCTGCACGTGCACGACCACTGCCGCGGCATCGCCCTCGTGCAGCAGAAGGGCCGCGCCGGCGAGGTCTACAACATCGGCGGCGGCACCGAACTGACCAACAAGGAACTCACCGGGCTGCTCCTGGACGCCTGCGGCGCCGGGTGGGACCGGGTCGTCCCGGTCACCGACCGCAAGGGCCACGACCGCCGGTACTCGCTGGACATCACCAAGATCAGCGACGAGCTTGGCTACCACCCCAGCATCACCCTGGACCAGGGCCTCACCGACACCGTCCGCTGGTACCGGGACAACCGCGCCTGGTGGGAACCCCTCAAGTCCACGCCGGCCGCATGACCCGGCTCCTCGTCACCGGCGCGGGCGGGATGCTCGGCCGGGACCTGGTCGCCGTACTGAAGTCACGGCCCGACCTCAAGGTGACAGCCGCCACCCGCGCCGACCTGGACGTCACCGACCGCGCGGCGGTGAACGCGGCCGTCGCCGGGCACGACCTGGTGATCAACGCGGCGGCCTGGACCAACGTCGACGCCGCCGAGGCGGACGAGGCCACCGCGACCGCCGTCAACGGCGATGCCGTCGCCCACCTGGCCGCGGCGTGCGCCACCGACGGAACCCGACTGATCCAGGTCTCCACCGACTACGTTCTCGCCGGCAACGCGCACACCCCCTACCCGGAGGACGCGCCCACCGCGCCGGTCAACGCCTACGGCCGCGGCAAACTCGTCGGCGAACAAGCCGTCGCGCGGCTGCTGCCCGACACCGGCTACGTCGTACGCACCGCCTGGCTGTACGGCGCCCACGGCCCCAACTTCGTGGCCACCGTGCTCCGACTCGCCACTCAGCGTGAGCACCTCGACGTGGTCGACGACCAACACGGCCAGCCCACCTGGTCCTACGCACTCGCCGAACGGCTCGTCGCGCTCGCCGACGCGGCACTCGCCGGTCACGCCGCGCCCGGCGTCTACCACGGCACCTGCGCCGGGCAGACAACCTGGTACGGGCTGGCTCGCGCCGCGTTCACGCTGGCCGGGCTGGATCCGGACCGCATTCGACCCACCACCAGCGACCGGTATCCGCGTCCCGCCCCCCGGCCTGCGTACAGTGTGCTAGGGCACAGCCGCTGGGCAGCCGTAGATCTGCCCCCGCTTCCGGACTGGCACAGCGCCCTGGTCGACGCGTTCCACTCCCCCGCTCCACCCGCCCCGTGGAAGGTCGCATGAAGCTCACCCTCGTCACCGGCCTGACCGGTCTGCTGCTCCTCGGCACCATCGTCGAGCTGCTGCGCCGTCGTCAGCTGCGCGAGAAGTACGGCATGCTCTGGCTCGCCGTACTGGTCGTCGTGATCCCGCTGTCCCTGTTCCCCCGGCTGCTCGACAACGTCGCCGAACTGCTCGGCGTCGCCTCCGGTGTCAGCCTGGTGCTCTTCCTCGGCATCGTCTTCCTGCTGCTGGTGTGCGTGCACCTGAGCTGGGAGGTCAGCGCACTCGAAGAAGAGACCCGCACCCTGGCCGAAGACTTCGCCCTGCTCCGCGCCGAGATCGACGCGGACCGGGCGGCCCGTGACGAGTTGGTGTCGACCGATGGTTAACGGCAAGCGCACCTTGATCATCATCCCGGCTCTCAACGAGTCCGGCTCGATCGCCGACGTCGTCGGCGAGATCCGCGGCGAACTGCCCGGCGTCGACGTGCTCGTCGTCGACGACGGCTCCACCGATCGCACCGCCGCCGTCGCCGCCGCCGCCGGCGCCCAGGTCGCCAAACTGCCGTACAACCTCGGCGTCGGCGGGGCCATGCGCCTCGGCTACCGCTACGCCCGCGACCACAACTACGACGTCGCCATCCAGATCGACGCCGACGGTCAGCACGACCCCCGGTACGTGCCGAAGCTCGTCGACCTCCTCGACGACAACGACCTCGTCATCGGCGCCCGCTTCGCCGGTGAGGGCGACTACACCGTCCGCGGCCCCCGCCGCTGGGCGATGGTGATGCTCTCCGCCGTGCTGTCCCGAGTCGCCCACACCAAGCTCACCGACACCACGTCCGGCTTCCGCGCCGCCAACCGGCGAGTCATCGAAATGTTCGCCACCTGGTACCCGGCCGAGTACCTCGGTGACACGGTGGAGACCCTGGTACACACCGCCCGCCGCGGATACCGCATCCGGCAGGTGCCGGTCGCCATGCGCAAACGGATGGCCGGCACGCCCAGCCACTCCCCCGCCCGGGCGATGATCTACCTCGGCCGCGCGTTCGCCGTCCTCACGCTGGCGCTCATTCGCCGGTGATCCATCGCCTGCTCCGCCTGATCCCGCCCGGCACCATCGCAGTCGGTGCCGGGCTGGGCCTTCTTGGCCTCGCCTCCTACGTGCACCTCGCGGTCGCCGGCCACAGCCTCAGCGAGGCCGACTACAACTCCCTGTCGGTGCTCTGGTCGATCGTGTTCACCCTCGGCATCGGCGTGTTCATGCCGATCGAGCAGGAGGTCGCCCGGGTGGTGGCCGCCCGGCACAGTCAGGGGCTGCCCCCAGGGCCGGTGCTGGCCCGCGGCGCCACCGTCGCCGCCGTGCTGCTCGCCGTGCTGGTGCTGGCCCTCACGGCCGGCCGCCACCTGATCGCCGACAAGCTCTTCGACGGCGACGGCACCATGGTCACCGTGCTGGTCGGCGCGCTCGCCGCGATGGCCGTCGCCTACGCCACCCGCGGCGTCCTCTCCGGCCTGCAACTGTTCCCCTGGTACGGCACACAACTCGGGATCGACGGCGGCCTGCGCATCATCATGGTCGCCCTGCTCGGGCTGGCCGGGGTGACCTCCCCCATCTGGTACGGCGTCGTGTTCGTCGCCGCCCCGCTGGTCAGCGTCCTACTCACCCTGCCGCCGGTGCTGCGCGCCATCGGCGGCGGCCCACCGGTGGCCTGGGCCACCCTGCTGCGGGGCCTCGGCCTGCTCACCGCCTCCAGCCTGCTCTCCCAGGTCGTGGTGAACATCGGCGTGATCAACGTCAAGCTACTCGCCCCCTCCGACACCGCGGCCGCCGGAGCTCTGCTCTCCGCCCTCGTGCTGGTCCGCATCCCCCTGTTCGTCTTCAGCTCCCTACAGGCGTCACTGCTGCCCGGCCTGGCCACCACCGCCACCACCGGCGACCAGGTCGGCTTCCACAACCTGCTGCGCCGGGCGCTCGGCATCGTCACCGCGCTCGGCCTCACCGGCGCCCTCGGCGCCGTGCTGCTCGGCCCGTGGCTGGTCGGCGCGCTCTTCGACGCGCCCGGCGTCCTCGGCCACGGCGATTTCGCCTGGTTGGCGGCCGCCACGCTCGCCTACCTGTGGGCGATGGTGCTCGGCCAGGCCCTGCTCGCCCTCGACCGGCACCGCGCCCAGGCTCTCGCCTGGACCGCCGGCGTCGCCGCGCTGATCGCCGTGACGCTGATCCCCGCCCCGGTCACCCTGCGAGTCGAGCTGGCGTACACCATCGGCTCCGTCGTCGTGGCCGCCACCATGGCGATACTGCTGCTGCGCGGCGGCGTCCGCCGACCCACCACCCCCACCCGGCCGCTCGCCGAGGCCGCCGCCCCTGCCGCAACCGGAGGCATCCGATGACCCGCCCACAGGTAACCGCGGTGATGCTCGCCTACGGCGCCGAGCCGTACCTGGTCAACGCCGCCCAAGCCATCCTGGCCAGCACCGACGTCGACATCGAACTGGTCGTCGTCGACAACGGTTGCACCGGCGACGGCATCGACATCGTCAAGGGCTTCCCCCAGGTGCGGGTGGTCCGCCCCGAGCAGAACACCGGCTACTCCGGCGGCTGCCGGATCGGCGCCGCCGAAGCCACCGGAGACTGGCTCGCCTTCGTCAACTCCGACGCCGTCGTCGCCCCCGACGCCCTCGCCAAGACGGTCGCGGTCGCCGCCGAACCGGGCGTCGGCGCCGCGATGGCCTCCATCCGGCTCGCCGACACCCCGGAACTGATCAACACCTCCGGCAACCCGCTGCACTTCACCGGGCTCTCCTGGGCCGGCGGCAACGGCGAACCGGCCACCGCCCACGCCGTACGCACCAGCGTGCCGTCCCTCAGCGGCTGCTGCTTCGTGATCAGCCGGCAACGGTGGCAGGAGCTCGACGGCTTCGCCGCCGAGTACTTCGCCTACCACGAGGACACCGAGCTGAGCCTTCGGCTCTGGCAGCGCGGCCTGCGCCTGGAGTACGTCCCCGACGCCGTCGTGCGCCACCACTACGAGTTCTCCCGCAACGACCTGAAGCTCTACCTGGTGGAACGCAACCGGCTGGTCACCCTGCTCACCGCGTACCAGACCCGGACGCTGGTGCTGCTCGCCCCGATGCTGCTGCTCACCGAAGCGGCAATGCTCGCCGCCGCGCTCGCCGGCGGGTGGACCCGGCAGAAGACCCGCGGCTGGGGCTGGCTGTGGCGCAACCGGTCCTGGGTGGGTGCCCGCCGCCGTCAACTCCAGGCCGAACGTACCGTGCCCGACGGGGTGATCGCCGAGCTGATGACCGCCCGGGTCGCCCCCTCGAACGTCGACTCGCCCCCCGGCATGGGCGTCTTCAACGCGGTCGCCGCCGGCTACTGGGCCCTCGCCCGGCCGCTGCTGCAACGCCGCTGACCCACCAGACGAGAAAGCGCCGGGGCCCGCTCACGCGGACCCCGGCTCTTTTCTCGTCTCACGATCAGCTGTCGGCCTGCCCCGGCCGATCCTCCAGGTCGGCGGAGCCCGCCGAGCTGGTCGGCTTCCCCGCTTCCCCGGTCGGCACGCTCGGCGTGTCCGGCAGGTCGCTCGCCGGCGGTGCCGCCTTGCCGTCCAGCAACGCGGTCAGCGCGGCCCCGGTGATCCGCCGGAACGTCCGGCCGACCCGCTGACGGTCCAGCACCGCCACCTCGAGCTGGTTCGCGGCGATCGTCCGAGCCGCGCCGCCCTCCCCACCGACGCTGCTCAGCGCCTGCACCGCGACCTTTGCCGCTTCCCCGAGCGACATGTCCGGCCGGTGGTTGGACTTCAACACGCCGGTGATGGCCTCGGCCTGACCACCCATCGCCATCCGACCCGGCTCGTCGTTGACCGAGCCGTCGTAGGTGAGCCGGTACAGTTCGTCCTCAGCCGCCGTGGCCCCCACCTCCGCCACACAGATCTCCACCTCGAACGGCTTCGACTGCTCGGTGAAGATCGCGCCAAGGGTCTGTGCGAACGCGTTGGCCAGGGCCCGACCGGTGACGTCCCGGCGGTCATAGCTGAGGCCGTTCAGGTCGGCCATCCGCACGCCGGCCCGCCGAAGGTTCTCGAACTCGTTGTAACGGCCGACCGCGGCGAAGCCGATCCGGTCGTAGATCTCACTGACCTTGTGCAGGGCGCTGGAGAGGTTCTCCGCGACGAAGAGCACCCCGCCGGAGTAGCTCAGGACCACGGCGCTGCGCCCGCGAGCAATGCCCTTACGGGCCAACTCGGAACGGTCACGCATGATCTGTTCGGGCGAGGCGTAGAACTGCATGGCCACGGCGGCGGTTCTCCTAACGGCGCTGTGCTGACGACTGCTGGCTGGTGGGGGTGGGCGGGCGGACCTAACCGCCCGGATTTTCCATCCGGCCGGCGACCACGCCCTCGGCGATCGTCGCCGTCTCGGCGTCGGTGAGCCGGTAGGTGCCCTCGGCAGTCGCGGTCATCACCACGGGATAGATCCGCCGGGTCAGGTCGGGCCCGCCGGTCGCGGTGTCGTCATCGGCCGCGTCGTAGAGCGCCTCGACCGCCAGCCGCGTCGCGTCCTCGACGGACAGCCCGGCCCGGAACCGCTTCTTCAACGCGGACTTGGCGAACAACGACCCGGACCCGATCGCGTCGTAGCCGGTCTCCTCGTACGGGCCACCGGTCACGTCGAAGCTGAAGATCCGACCGGCCCGCGCCGGGTCGGCGGCGGCCAGGTCGAACCCGGCGAAGAGCGGCACCACGGCCAACCCCTGCATGGCCGCCCCCAGATTGCCGCGAATCATCGAGGCCAACCGGTTGGCCTTACCGTCCAACGAGAGCATCGCGCCCTCGATCTTCTCGTAGTGCTCCAGCTCCACCTGGAACAGTCGCATCAGCTCGATGCCGATACCGGCGGTGCCCGCGATGCCGACCAACGAGTACGCGTCGGCGGGGTGCACCTTCTCGATGTCGCGCTGGGCGATCAGGTTGCCCATGGTGGCCCGTCGGTCGCCCGCCATCACCACACCCTCGGCGGCCGCGATGGCGACGATGGTGGTCGCGTGCGGCGCCAGGTCGGCGGCCATGCCCGGCGGCAGCGGTCGCCGACCGGGCAGCATCTCGGGGGCCACCCGACTCAGAAACGTCGTGAAGGAGGACGTCCCCGCGTTGGTGAACACATCTGGTAGACGCCCGGATGGATCAAAGCCCGCTGCCACGTGGTTCCTCTCAGGTACGTGATCGCCCTGGCCAGCCTCATGGGACTGTCACGGAACTGGCCAAGACCACCGTTGCAGTTGAAGCAGAGTATCCCGCGCACCCATCCGGTGCGATGATCGTGGTCCAGATGTTGCGGGTGGGCAGCGCCACAGATCGCACAGACCCCGCCCTGCTCGGCCAGGAGCTCCTGAAACTCTTTCTCGCCCACGCCGTGCCGCCGCCGCAGGTGGTACTCGCGAGTCCCGCCGTACAACCGTTGCTTGGTCTCGCGAGTTCGGTCGTTGTGGCATGGCTTGAAGTAGCTGCCGCGACCGCTGGGCCGCTTACTGCTAGAGCAGAAGTCGCTCAGCGGCTTCCACTCCGCGCAGTCGCGGCACCGCCGTTGACCGTCCTGATCCTCCCCGGAGCAGGCCATGTCCGAATTATCCTGCTTGTCTACTGGCCTCCTTTTTGCACATATCCTCTCACGAACTCCTCTGCGTTTTCTTCGAGGACGGAGTCGATCTCGTCGAGGAGGTCGTCGACGTCCTCGGTGATCTCGGCGTGCCGCTCGGCCACCTCAGGGTTGGCCTCGGTGGTGACGTCCTCGATTTCCTCGCCCTGACGGGACTTGCCGGACTGCGACTGGCCGCCGCTGTCATGAGTGACCACTGCTGCCTCCTCCACGATCGTCTGCGATGAACTTACCTCGCGCGGGCGACGAAAAGCCCGCCGCGCGCCGGCTTGCGGCACACGACGGGCTGACGAATCCGGAATCAGCCCCCGGTCAACGTCTCCAGCAGGTCCTTGGCGCTGGCGCAGCGGTCGAACAGAGCACCGACGTGCGCGCGGGTGCCCCGCTCCGGCTCCATCATCGGGACCCGCACCAGCGACTCCCGGCCCACGTCGAAGATCACCGAGTCCCAGCTCGCGGCCACCACCTCGGAGGCGTACTGCGCCAGGCAGCGACCACGGAAGTAGGCCCGGGTGTCCTCCGGGGGCTCGGTCATCGCGGTGCGGGTCTCGTCGTCGGTGAGCAGCGTCTTCATCGCCCCCCGGCTGACCAGCCGGTGGTAGAGGCCCTTCTCCGGCCGGACGTCGGAGTATTGAAGGTCGACCAGTTGAAGCTTGTGCGAGCCCCAACCGAGCTTCTCCCGCTCCCGGTAGCCCTCCAGCAGCCGCAGCTTGGCCACCCAGTCCAACTCGTCGACGCAGAGCATCGGATCCCGGCCCAGCCGGTCCAGGATGCTCTCCCAGCGGTCGAGCACGTCGACGGTCTGCTCGTCGGCGTCGGTGCCGTACCGGTCGTCGACAAAGGACCGGACCCGCTCCAGGTAAGCCCATTGCAGGTCCAGTGCGGTGAGCCGGCGGCCGTCGCGCAGTCGCATCCGGTACGTCAGGGTGGGGTCGTGGCTGACGGCACGCAGCTCGCTGACCGGGTCGGCGATGCCGAGGTCGGCCCCGAGCGCCTTCTCCTCGATCATGGTGAGGATCAGGGCGGTGGTGCCGACCTTGAGGTAGGTGGAGATCTCGGAGAGGTTGGCGTCGCCGATGATGACGTGCAGCCGGCGGTACTTGTCGGCGTCGGCGTGCGGCTCGTCGCGGGTGTTGATGATCGGCCGCTTGAGGGTGGTTTCCAGGCCCACCTCGACCTCGAAGAAGTCCGCGCGTTGGGAGATCTGGAAGCCGCTCTGGCCGCCGTCCTGGCCGATGCCGACCCGGCCGGCGCCGCAGACGATCTGCCGGGTGACGAAGAACGGCGTCAGGTACGCCACGATGTCGGCGAACGGCGTCTGCCGCCGCATCAGGTAGTTCTCGTGGGCGCCGTAGCTGGCGCCCTTGTTGTCGGTGTTGTTCTTGTAGAGGTGGATCGGCTGGGTGCCCGGGATGGTGGCGGCCCGACGGGACGCCTCGGCCATCACCCGCTCGCCGGCCTTGTCCCAGCGCACGATGTCCCGAGGGGTGGTGACCTCCGGAGTGGAGTATTCGGGGTGGGCGTGGTCCACGTAGAGCCGGGCGCCGTTGGTGAGTATCACGTTGGCCAGGCCGAGGTCTTCGTCCGCGAGAGCTTCGGCGGGGTCGTACGCGGCGCCGGAGTAGGTGAAGCCGCGGGCGTCGCGCAGCGGCGATTCTTCCTCGTAGTCCCACCGGGCCCGACCGCCCCGGTTGAGTTCCGGACGTGCCCCGTAGGCGTTGACCACCTGCGACGAGGTGACCATCGGGTTGGCTCCGGCCTGTCCGGGCACGGAGATGCCGTACTCGACCTCGGTGCCCATGATTCGCCGTACGCTCATGCCGCGCCCCGCTTCAGCTCGCTGACGTACCGGTCCACGCCCGCGCCGGCCGGCGCGTTACCGCTCGATCGGCCCTGCACTCCAGACTAGTCCGATTCCGACAGCAACGCCCGCACCGGGCGCGGTCGGCCGGTCGTTCGGTCGATCAGCGAAGATCCGGCGTCGGAGCCTGCTCGGAGATCGCGGACGCCGGCTCGTCGGGCTCGTTCAGTGGGCGCATCGAGACGCGCCAGGCCAGGACGCCGAGCAGGGTCAACCCGAGCACGCTCGCCAGCAGGGGCGTGATCGAGCCGAGTGGCGGGTGCCAGTCGCCGGCGAACGGGTTGAAGGTGCGGAAGGTCAGGTATTTCGGCAGCCCGTCCTGCCACCGCACCATCGTCAAGATCAGAACGAAGAGTTGGATCGGCAGGAGCACGATGACGCTGAGTCGGACCAGGGTACGGCTGCGGGTCGCGTCGAGCCCGCGCTCCTCCCAGACGTACGCGGCGAACAGCATCACTCCGGCG
Organism: Micromonospora inaquosa; assembly: GCF_003857055.1. Lineage (GTDB taxonomy): Bacteria > Actinomycetota > Actinomycetes > Mycobacteriales > Micromonosporaceae > Micromonospora > Micromonospora inaquosa. The sequence goes on from NZ_QGSZ01000127.1 coordinate 13,154, forward strand.
AGCATCGGCAGCATGTAGCGGCCCTGGGTGACGAACCCGGTCTGCTTGATCAGGGCCACCTGCATCACGGACGGCACCACGGTGCCGGCGACGATCAGGACGAGCAGCCGCCAACGGTCGACCAACCGGCCGAAGACGAACGCCCCGATCAGTAGCGTCGCGGCGACGAACTGCCAGCTCAGGTAGATCGGCGCGGGCATCCGGGTGTCCAGCCACGACGTCACTCCGACCATCTGGTCGAGGTAGCCGCGCCACCGGTCGGTCTCGGCGAGGGCCGCTTGACCGTAGGTGTAGACGTGGCCGCCGTACTTGCCGAGGTCGGAGGATTTCATCACCACGCCCCAGCCGACCGCGGTGACGGCTGCCACGGCGATGCCGCCCACCCACCACCACACGGCCCTCTCGCGCACCAGCCGGCCGACGTTGCTCTGCCGCCACGGGAAGGCGAAGGCAACGAACGCCGCGGCCAGCCAGAGCGGCCCGGTCTGGCGCAGCATCGCGAGCAGCAGGCCGCTGATGCCGGCCAGGATGAGGAGCCCGTGGTGCGGCTTCGGTCGGCGGTCCAGGAACAGGGGTATGGTCGCCGCGAAGAATGCCACGCCGGCGGCGATCTCCACGCCGTTGGGGTTGACGGCGCTGGCCATCTGGGCGGCCATCGGGGTGACGGCGACCAGCAGCCCGGCGATCATCAGACGCCGTCGGGACCAGTTCACCGCCACGACGAACGCGCTGGCCAGCAGCGCCGCGGCGATGCCGGCGCTGATGAACCGGGCGAGCAGCACCCCGGACCAGCCTGGCCAGAGGTCGAGCGGCCAGCCCACCAGGGCGTAGTAGACGGGGTGGTAGCGCCCGGCGCCGGTGCCGGCGCGTACGGGGGTGTCGTCACTGCCCGGTGGGACCGCGCAGGCGGCGGAGACGGCCGGCTTGAACTGCCAGCACTGCTCTCTGACCAGGCCGGCGGGGACGTCCTGGAAGGCGCCGGAGCCCTTCTTGGCGTCGGCCGGCGGCGGGGCGATCTCCCCCGCCGCGACACCCGCGGCGCGGATCATGTGTTCCCGCTCGTCCGGCGTGCCGTCGTAGGGGGCGGCGACCGACCAGGCCCCGATGGTCAGCAGGAAGCCGACGAAGGCCAGGATCCAGACCCGGCGAGCGCCGGCGACGGCGCCGTCGCCGGCCGCAGGTTGTTCGGTCATCGCGGTTCTCTGCGCTGCCTTTCAGAGGGCGTGAAACGGATCAGGGCGCGGTACCGGTCAGTCCGGCGTCGACTGGATGTCCAGGGTGAGCGCGGAGATCAGCATGTGGATGCCGGTCAGTAGCGGCCCGACGCAGAGCAGGACGCTGCCGGTGGTGGCGACCGGTGGGCCAAGCGTCTCCGCGAGCACCCAGATCCCCCAGCCGGCGCCGAACAGGATGAGGAACAGGCCGGTGAAGAAGAGCAGGGCGACGGCGGAGAACGAGGCGAGCACGTGCTTGAGCAGCATCCGCCGCCAGAAGCCGCGGAACAGGAGGCTGGCGATGCGGGGGGCCACCCGGTGGATGCGCATCGTCGACACCTCCTCGCCGTAGCTGGCGGGGATCGGTACGTCCTTGGCCCGGGCGTTGGCGATGTTGAGCCAGATCAGGAGGTCGTTCTCGAATTCGTAGCCGCGGGCCACGGCGGCGACGTTGAGGCGCAGCAGGGCCGACCGGGATACCGCCGTGTAGCCGTTCTGCGGGTCGAAGAGGTTCCAGTAGCCGCTGGCGACCTTCGTCGCGAACGACAGGGCGACGCTTCCCAGCATCCGTACGGCCGGCATGTCGGCGAACGAGGTGCGGGAGAAGAAGCGGTTGGCCTTGGTGAACTCGTAGCCGTCGTCGCAGATCGGGTCGAGCAGCGCCGGCAGGTAGGCCGGGTCCATCTGGGCGTCACCGGCCATCACGACGTTGATGTCGGCGCCCAGGAGAAGGGCCCGCTCGTGCCCATCCATGATCGAACCACCGACGCCGGTGTTCTTCTCGTGGTCGATGACGACGACCCGTGGGTCGCCCACCGCGCGGGCGCGCTCGGAGGTGTCGTCGGTGGAGCAGTCGTTGATGACGACGATGAAGTCCACGAAGTCGGGCATCGTGGTGATCGTCTTGCCGATCAGCCGGCTCTCGTTGTAGGCCGGGACGACGGCGGCGATCTTCTGACCCTTGTACATGCTCAGCCGACCAGCGCGGTGTCGCGGATCTGCAGGCAGACCTCGAGCGCGGCCAGGCCGTCTTCGCCGCTGACGATCGGTCGGCGACGGTTGACGACGCAGTCGGCGAAGTGGCGCAGCTCGTGCATCAGGGGTTCGCCGTGCTGCGAGAGGAAGGGAATCTCGACCCGTCCGCTCTGCCGGTAGCGCACGCCGCCCTCGGAGAGGAACTCGGAGTGCTCGATGCGGTGCACCTCGACCTGCTGGCGCAGCAGGTCGGCGATGACGCAGTCGTTGCGCTGGGTGAGGGTGACGCGGCGGATCTTGTTCTGGCTGACCCGGCTCGCCGTGATGTTGGCGATCATGCCGTTCTCGAACATGAGCAGGGCGAACGCCAGGTCCTGCTCCGCGGAGCGGACGATTCGGGTCGCCGCGCGGTGCGCGACGATCTCCGAGCCGGCCACCGTCCGTGCCAGGTCCACGTCGTGGATCATCAGGTCCAGCAGGACGTCGGCGAGGGCGCGGTTGGAGAACGGGCCGACCCGGGTGATCTCCAACGACAGCGGGTCGTCCACCAGTTGGAGGAGCTCCGTCACCGCCGGGTTGAAGCGTTCGACGTGACCGACCATCAACACGCGGTCGTGCTTCTCGGCGAGGTCGATGAGGTTGCGCGCGTCGGCGACGGACGTCGCGATCGGCTTCTCGACGAGCAGGTCCCGGCCGCTGCGCAGGATGCGTGCGCCCAACTCGCCGTGCGTCTCGCTCGGGGTCGCCAGGATGACCGCGTCCACGTCGGCCAGCGCCTCGTCGAGGTCGGTCGTGTACTGCGCGCCGATGGCCTTGGCCAGGGTGGCGGCCCGCTGGGGGTCGGGGTCGCAGACGGAGGTGACGGTGACGTCCGGCGTGGAAAGGGCCACCCGACCATGGTTGGCGCCCATGATGCCCGCGCCGATGATCGCCAAATTAGGCATTGAACGCACCTCGTACGGCCTCGATCACCTGGTCGACGTCGTCGTCGGTCAGGTGCTGGTGAACAGGAAGGGAGAGCGCCTCCTCGGCGGCGCGCAGGGCACGTGGGGTTTCGTCAGTGCCGATCTGCGGGTGACCCGTGTAGCAGTCGTAGTGGTGCATGAGGCGGGGGTAGTAGAGACCGTAGCCGATCTGCTGCTCGTCAAGCCGCTTGCCGAGGTCGTCGCGGCTCAGTGGCGCGTCGGCGCCGATACGCACTGTGTACTGGTGCCAGACGTGGCTGCGCCCCTCCGGCACGAACGGGGTGGTCAGCCCGGGCAGGTCGGCGAGGCCGGCGGTCAGCCTCGCGGCGTTCGAGGCCCGACGGGCCGTGGTCTCGGCCAGCCGGCCGACCTGCGGCACGGCGATGGCCGCCTGCAGGTCGGTCAGTCGCCAGTTGTGGCCCGGAGCCTCGTACTGGTAGCGCACCCGCATGCCCTGGTTGCGCAGCAGCCGGAGCCGGTCGGCGATGGCGTCGTCGGAGGTGGTGATCAGGCCGCCTTCGCCGCACTGCAGGTTCTTCGTCGCGTACATGGAGAAGCAGCCGACGCCGAACGAGCCGACCGCCCGGTCACCGACACGGGCGCCGTGCGCCTGGGCGGCGTCCTCGACGATCGCCAGCCCGGCGGTGTCGGCGATCGCGGTGAGGGCCGTCATGTCGGCGGGCAGTCCGTAGAGGTGCACCGGCAGGATGGCCTTGGTCCGTCCGTTGACCAGCGCCTTGACCGAGTCCGGGTCGATGGTGAAGTCGTCACGGATGTCGGCGAAGCGGACCGTCGCTCCGGACTCGAGAATCGCGTTCAGGGTGGCCGCGAAGCTGAAGGGAGTGGTGATCACCTCGTCGCCGGGCTGCAGACCGAGCGCTTCGAGAGCGGCCACCAGGGCAACGGTGCCGTTGCTGACGGCCACGGCGTGGGGGACACCGCAGAGTTCCGCGAAGGACCGCTCCAGTTCGGCGACCATCGGCCCCTGGGCCAGCCTGCCGGAGCGCAGAACCGACAGGACCGCGGCCTCTTCCTCGGGGCCAATGACCACCGAAGTGATGGGAATAGACATGGGGGTCTCCTGTGAGGTTCAGCGCTCTTCGAGTACGCCGGCGGGCAACTGCTCGTCGCCGCGGGCGACCACCTCGCCGTTGCGGTTGACCCAGCCGAGATGCCGGGCCGGGTTGCCGGCCACGAGTTGGTACGGCTGCACGTCCCGGGTGACGACGGCGCCCGCGGCCACCAGGGCGAACTCCCCGATCTCGGTGCCGCAGACGATCGTGGCGTTGGCGCCGATGGAGGCCCCGGTGCGGACCAGGGTCGGCGTGACCTTCCAGTCCGGGTTCTGCGCGCGCGGGTTGAGGTCGTTGGTGAAGACAGCGCTCGGGCCGACGAACACCTCGTCCTCAAGCGTGACACCGTGGTAGACGGAGACGTTGTTCTGCACCTTGACGCGGTCGCCGATGGTGACCCCGGCATCGACGAACACGTTGCGCCCGATCGTGCAGTCGGCGCCGATGCGAGCGGTCGAACGGACATGCGTCAGATGCCAGATCCGAGTCCCGGCTCCGATCTCCACCCCGGCCTCCACCTCGGCTGTCGGGTGGACGGAGGCGCTCGGCACGTCGGTCACTGCACACCTTCGGGGGGTCTCGGGGCGATCGCGGGACGGGGAGACGATAGCGTGCTCCACCGTGACGACACATGGCGGGTCCGCATCCGAGGGTCAGCGATGAAGGCGGCGGCCTCGGCGACGCTGGCAGGTCTGACGCGCCGCAGCGAGGTGCGGTTTTTGATCGTCGGCGGTCTCAGCGCGATCACCGACACCAGCGCGCTCTACCTGTTCCACGGGGTGCTGGGGGTGTGGCTGCCGTTCGCCACGGTGCTCGCCTTCGCCGTGGCGTTCGTGGTCAACTTCGGGCTCAACCGCGCCTGGTCGTTCGGCTCGAGCGGTGACGTCGGCGGGCAGGCGTGGCGCTATCTGCTGCTGGTGCTCGTCAATCTGGCTCTCACGGTCGCACTCGTGCAGGGGTTGACCTGGGCCGGCCTTCCGTATCTGGTCGCGAAGGTGCTGACCACCGGGGGCCTGGCGGTGCTGAATCTTTTCGTCTCCCGCAAGTGGATCTTCACCGACGGTCAGCGCTGACGCGCGCGACGGCCCGCCGCACGCGTGCACAACGGCAACCGGGGCGACGCGTCGAAACGCGTCGCCCCGGTTGAACGCTGGTTCTACAGGTACTGGCCGGTGTTGCTGGCGGTCTCGATGGACCTGCCGGCCTCGGCGCCCTTGCCGCCGGAGACGAGCGTGCGGATGTAGACGATCCGCTCGCCCTTCTTGCCGGAGATGCGCGCCCAGTCGTCGGGGTTGGTGGTGTTGGGGAGATCCTCGTTCTCGCGGAACTCGTCGACGCAGGCGTCGAGCAGGTGCTGCAGACGCAGCCCCTTGCGACCCGAGGTGAGGAACTCCTTGATGGCCATCTTCTTGCTCCGGTCGACGATGTTCTGGATCATCGCGCCGGAGTTGAAGTCCTTGAAGTAGAGGACTTCCTTGTCACCGTTGGCGTAGGTGACCTCGAGGAAGCGGTTCTCCTCGGTTTCGGAGTACATCCGCAGCACCACGGCGTCGATCATCGCCGCGACGGTGGCCTGAGGGTCGGTGCCGTGTTCGGCCAGGTCGTCCGGGTGCAGGGGCAGCCCGGAGAGGATGTACTTGGAGAAGATGTCCTTGGCCGCCTCGGCGTCCGGTCGCTCGATCTTGATCTTCACGTCGAGACGACCGGGACGCAGGATCGCCGGGTCGATCATGTCTTCCCGGTTGGAGGCGCCGATGACGATGACGTTCTCCAGACCCTCCACGCCGTCGATCTCGCTGAGCAGCTGCGGGACGATGGTGTTCTCCACGTCGGAGGAGACACCGGAGCCACGGGTCCGGAAGATCGAGTCCATCTCGTCGAAGAACACGATCACCGGTGTGCCCTCGCCGGCCTTCTCCCGGGCACGCTGGAAGATCAGCCGGATGTGCCGCTCGGTCTCACCGACGTACTTGTTGAGCAGCTCGGGGCCCTTGATGTTGAGGAAGAAGCTGGTGTGCTTCTCCTTGCCCTGGCGCTCAGCGATCTTCTTGGCCAGCGAGTTGGCCACCGCCTTGGCGATGAGCGTCTTGCCGCAGCCGGGCGGGCCGTAGAGCAGGATGCCCTTGGGCGGGCGGAGCTGGTGCTCACGGAACAGGTCCGCGTGCAGGAACGGCAGCTCCACCGCGTCGCGGATCTGCTCGATCTGCGACTGGAGGCCACCGATGTCGCCGTAGTCGACGTCGGGCACCTCCTCCAGGACCAACTCCTCGACCTCGCTCTTCGGGATCCGCTCGTACGCGTACGCCGAGCGGGGCTCGATCATGAGCGAGTCGCCGGCCCGGATCGCCGAGCCGATGAGCGTCTCGGCGAGGTGCACGATGCGCTCCTCGTCGGAGTGGGAGACCACCAGCGCCCGGTCACCCGGCCCGCCGTTCGGTCCCTCCAGGATCTCCTTGAGCATCACCACCTCACCGACCCGCTCGTAACCGAACGCGTCGACGATGTTGAGCGCGTCGTTGAGCAGGACCTCCTGGCCGCGCCGCAGGTCACCCACGTCGAGCGAGGGCGAGACCGAAACCCGTAGTTTTCGGCCGCCGGTGAAGACATCCACCGTGCCATCCTCGTGCTTGGCCAGGAAGACGCCGTACCCACTCGGCGGTTGCGCGAGCCGGTCGATCTCCTCCTTGAGCGTCACGATCTGCGTGCGAGCTTCCTTGAGGGTGCTCACCAGCCGGTCGTTGTTCTCGGTCAGCCGCGCCAACTGAGCCTGGGTGGCCGCCAGCCGCTCTTCGAGCTGCCGGACGTGTCGGGGGCTTTCGGTCAACTTGCGCCGCACCAGGGCGAGTTCCTCTTGCAGGAACGCGACCTGCGTGGAGAGATCGTGGGCTTCCTTCTCCCACCGTGCGGCGCGCGAGTCCGCGTCGTCGCTACGTGCTGCCACGTCCCACCTCCCCGGGGGGCTTGAACGTTCTGCCCTAACACTAGCCGCTATGAGGCCGATTCGGTCCCACGCAACACCCTCGTCACCGAACCTTGATCGCCAAGGGTGGCCTGACGGGCGGTTACCGGCGTTCGGGTACCGTCGGAGCGTGGGACGGGAGAACATGGGGGGTGCACAGGTGGCCGAGGTCGCGACCGACGAGTTGCAGGTCTGGGTCGACCAGGATCTCTGCACCGGCGACGGGCTCTGCGTGCAGTACGCGCCGGAGGTTTTCGAGTTCGACATCGACGGCCTGGCCTACGTCAAGGGCGTCGATGGTGAGTTGCGGATGGCGCCGGGCAGCCGGGTCGACGTCCCCGCGCACCTGCGACTCGAGGTGATCGACTCCGCGAAGGAGTGTCCGGGCGACTGCATCCACGTGGTGCGCGGCGACGGCGTCGAGGTCGCCGGCCCGGACGCCGAGGAAGACTGACCCACCGGCCGGGCCGCGCAGGCCCGGCCGGGGTTCAGAAGGGGTACGCCTCAGAGCATCGGCCGGCCGACCACCGAGGCGACCAACCGCGCGAACTCCTCCAACCGGGCGATCTGCCCGGCCCCGCCGTCGTCGAGGGTCTTACCGAAGCGCAGCGCGTCGTGCCGGGGCGTGCCGACCATCTCCTCGCTCGGCGGCGCCTCGTCCAACGAGGTGAGCAGCAGATAGACGTCGATGCTGTCGACCCGGATCTCGCCGCTCTCGGAACGGTTGAGCCGCCGCCGGCAGCCCACCTCGGTGACTGTGGAGACCGGCACCACCCGCAGTGACGAGGTCATCGAGCCCGGCGGGCCCTCCTCCGGCGGCACGTCCTCGCCGTGCCAGAGGATGAGCCGGCTGCCATCGCAGACGACGACCTCCTGCCACACCCCGTTGACCTCGTTGACGAAGCGTTCCAGGGTGAAGCCGAGCACCGACGCGCCGCGCAGCACGCCGCCGAGCGCCTCCAAGGCGACATCCGGGTCACGCAGGTAGGCCCGCGCCGCGGACTCCAGGTCCTGGTAGGGCGACCAGTCGGGAAAGACCGCGGGGAGGTCTCCACCGCCGTAGCCCGGTCGGCTCATGCCAGCGTCTCCCCCTGCTCGGCGGTGCCGACACCCAGCTCGATGGTCACGGCCTGTCCATCTCCCCCGTACCGTTGGGCTGCGCGCCTGCGGCCTGGGCGGCGGTGGCCTGTCGGGCCGCCTCCGCCTCGCGCAGGTCCTGGCGGCGCTGCGCGTACGCCTCGGTGCCCTTGCTGGGCTTGCGGCGACGCGGCGGCGCGGTGACTCCCGGGGCCAGCTTGCGCGCGGACACCAGGAAGGCGGTGTGCGCGATCATCCGGTGGTCCGGCCGGACGGCGAGGCCCTCGGCGTGCCAGTCGCGCACCAGGGACTCCCAGGCCCGCGGCTCGGTCCAGCCGCCCCGCTCGCGCAGCGCCTCCACCAGCTCGGAGAGCTGCGGGGTGGTGGCGACGTAGCCGATGAACACCCCGCCGGGCACCAGCGCCCGCTCGACCATGTCGAGGGTCTCCCAGGGGGTCAGCATGTCCAGGATGATCCGGTCGAAGCCGGTCTCCTGGCACTGCGCGACGTCACCGACGTGCAGGTTCCACGAGGGGTGCGGCCCGTTGAAGAACGCCTCGACGTTGCGCTTGGCGATCTGGGCGAAGTCGTCGCGCAGCTCGAACGAGTGCAGCTCGCCCTCGGTGCCGACGGCGCGCAGCAGCGAGCAGCTGAGCGCGCCGGAGCCGGCGCCGGCCTCGAGGACCTTCGCGCCGGGGAAGATGTCGCCCATCGCGACGATCTGCGCCGAGTCCTTGGGGTAGATCACCTGGGCGCCGCGCGGCATGGACAGCACGTAGTCCGACAGGAGCGGCCGCAGGGCCAGGAACGCGGTGCCGCCACCGGCGGTGGTCACCACGCTGCCGTCGGGGAGCCCGATCAGCGCGTCGTGCGCCAGGATGCCGCGGTGGGTGTGGAACTCCTTGCCGGGCTCCAGCGTCACTGTGTGCATCCGCCCCTTGGGGTCGGTCAGCTGGACCCGGTCGCCGGGCCGGAACGGCCCCCGGTGCACGGGTGTCAGTGCCGGGGTGGCGGGGTCGGCGGCGACGGTGGAGGGAGTTGCGGTCACGGTGTCATCTTCCGGTTGGGTTCGAGGAGCTGTGCCAGGTCCGCGATGTGCAGAATGCCGACGACATCTTCGCCTGACGTCACCACGTACTGCGCGCCCGGGTAGGTCTGTACGGCCTCCATCACCCGCTCGCCGTCCCACCCGAGCGACAACGTGGGAAGTGTGCCCAGCGACCGGGCGACGGCGTCGACCGCCAGCCACGGTCGGCGCTCGACCGGCACCGCGTCGGCGGCGGCCGGGTCGACCAGCGCCACCGGCCGACCGGTGGAGTCGGTGACCAGCAGCGCGGCGCCGGGCTGCCCACTCTCGGCGCGTCTGCGCTGGGCCTCGGCCAGCGGCGTACCGGTGGCCACCGGCCAGGCCGGACGGGCCAGCCGGGCGAGGTCGATCAGCGGGAACCGGCGGCTGACCCGGGCGGCCCGGATCGACTGCCCGGCGCCGCGCCAGAGAGTGACGGCGACCAGCAGCATCAGCGGCAGCGCCAACGGTGCCAGACGCCGCTCGACGGTGAGGAGCAGAACCAGGGCCGCGGTGCCGACGGCGACGATCCGGCCGGCCCACCCGGCGACCTCGGTGCCGAGGTGCCGGTCGCTGGTCAGCCCCCACACGGCGGCGCGCAGCGCCCGGCCGCCGTCGAGCGGCAGGCCGGGCAGGCTGTTGAACAGCGCCACGATGACGTTGCTGACCGCGAGCTGGAAGGCGAGCTGGTGGGCCACGGTCCCCTCGGGCAGGGCGAGTGTGGCGGCGACCGCCAGGACGCCGAGCACCGCGGAGACCGCCGGGCCGGCCAGCGAGACCAGCAGGTCGACGCGGGGCGACGGGGCGTCGCGGTCCATCTCGGTGTAGCCGCCGAGCAGCTCCAGGGTGATCCCGCGCACACCGATGCCGTACCGCCGGGCGGTGAGGGCGTGGCCCAGCTCGTGCAGCAGCACCGAACCGAGCAGCGACACGACGAACCCGAAGCCGATCAGGTAGCCGCTGAGCTGCGGCAGGCCCAGTTGCCGGCGGGCGAACTCGCCGTACAGCACGGCGATGAGCACCGCGAGCAGGACCATCGAGCCGTTGAGGTGCAGCGGCACCCCGAACACGCGTCCGACGTTCAGGCCGAGGCGTCGGTCTGGTCGGCGCGGCGGCCGGGTTGTCTGCTCCATCGCCACGATGCTACGGACCGTCGCTGTGCGGGGCGGGCGGCGGGCGGTGTCACACCGGTGCCCTAACCTTTGCCGACATGACGGCGGAATCGGTCACCACCTCCCAGCCCTCCCCTGCCGCGCAGGCGCCGCCGACGGTGCGGGCCTCGCTGTCCCCGTCGCGGGCGGCGGATTTCAAGACCTGCCCGCTGCTCTACCGGTTCCGCAGCATCGACCGGCTGCCCGAGCGCACCACCATGGAGCAGGCCCGGGGCACGCTGGTGCACGCGGTGTTGGAGCGCCTGTTCGACCTGCCCGCCACCGGCCGCACCCCGGAGGCGGCCGGTGACCTGGTGGCCCCCCAGTGGGACCGACTGGTCACCGAGCAGCCGGAGCTGGCCGGGATCTTCGACGACGCGGAGCCGGCCGGCCCGGTGGAGTTCCTCCGCTCCGCCGCCGGGCTGTTGCAGGGTTACTTCGCGGTGGAGGACCCGACCCGGCTGGAGCCCGCCGAACGGGAGAGCCTGATCTCCGCGGTCGTCGACGAGGAGTTGCTGATCCGGGGTTACCTCGACCGGCTCGATGTCGCGCCCGACGGCGCGCTGCGGGTGGTCGACTACAAGACCGGCGGCGCCCCACGCGAGGCGTTCGAGGCACGGGCGTTGTTCCAGCTGAAGTTCTACGCCCTGGTGCTGTGGCGTACCCGGGGGGTGGTTCCCCGGGTGCTGCGGCTGCTCTACCTGCGCGACGCCGAGGTGTTGGACTACACACCGGACGCCGACGAGCTGGTCCGCTTCGAACGCACCGTGGTGGCACTGTGGCGGGCGATCGAGCAGGCCACCGCCCGGCAGGATTTCCGGCCCCGGCCGAGCCGGCTCTGCGACTGGTGCAGCCACCAGGCGCTGTGTCCCAGCTTCGGCGGCACCCCGCCGCCGTTCCCGGTCGCCGCGGCGAGCGCCGACCCGCTGCGTGACTCGCGGGCCACCCCGGTGGCGCCGGGCGCCGACGACTGACCGTCTCCTGAGCGACGCGCACGTCCGGCGCGACGGGTTCGGGCGGGATCACCTGCCGCCCCCCGACGCCGGAAGACCCGACCGCGGCGGTGCCGTCGCGGTCCGGACAGGGCGACCGGCCGGCCTCTACGGTGATCCGCGACGCACCGACTCCGGTACGCGAGGATGACCGGTGCGCGTCACGACGTCGGCGGGACGGGAGACGAGATGAGCGAACAGGCGCCCTCGGCGCGGCCGGTGCGGATCCTGCTCGCCGACGACCAGCCGCTGCTGCGGACCGGGTTCCGGATGGTGCTGGGCGCCGAGAGCGACCTGGACGTGGTGGCGGAGGCCGGTGACGGCGTGGAGGCGGTGGAGTTGTCCCGCCGACTGCTGCCCGACGTCGTGTTGATGGACATCCGGATGCCCCGGATGGACGGGGTGGCGGCGACCCGGGCGATCGTCGGCGCCCGACTGCCGGTCCGGGTGCTGGTGCTCACCACCTTCGACCTGGACGAGTACGTGGTGGGCGCGTTGCGGGCCGGCGCCAGCGGGTTCCTGGCCAAGGACGTGCCGGCCGAGGACCTGATCGCCGCTATCCGCACGGTCGCCGGCGGGGACGCGGTGGTGGCACCTCGGATTCTGCGGCGGCTGCTGGACCGCTTCGCGGAGCTGCTGCCCGACCCGGCGGTGACGCCGTCGGCGGCGCTCGACGCGCTCACCGACCGGGAGCGCGAGGTGCTCGTGCAGGTCGCCCGGGGGCTGTCCAACGCCGAGATCGCGGCGGTCCTGTCGGTGAGCGAGACCACCATAAAGACCCATGTCGGGCACGTGTTGACCAAGCTGCGGCTGCGCGACCGGGTGCAGGCGGTCGTGCTGGCGTACGAGTCGGGGCTGGTCCGCCCCCGGGCGTAGCCGCACCGGCCCGGGTACCTCACCTGGCGTACTCGAAGATCCCTCCGTGGGGGGACGGCTGGCGTTGCCGCCGTCACCTACCGTGACCGGAGATGACTCGGTTCGGTTGACCCTCCTGTGGCGTCAGGTGCGACTGTCGGTGCCGCCGCCCGTCGCCGGGTGGGGAAAAACGGTCTACCGGTCGTCACGTCAGGGGCAACCCTGATCCGACATAGGGGTGCACCCGCAGCGGGAAATCCGCTCCGGGTCCCCCCAGGGTCGGACGGGATGGGCGAGCACAGCACCGATGATTGAACGGTCGCGCCGGACCATCGGGGGCGGCGTGCGTTTTCGGACAGACGGAAGAGGTAGATGACGTGACCGCGACGGTAGGCCAGCAGGCGCAGGCCGCGGCCCGGGCGAACGACGTGTGGAAGGTGTACGGCAGCGGCGAGGCTCAGGTCATCGCGCTGCGGGGGGTCAGCGCCGAGTTCGAACGTGGCCGCTTCACCGCGATCATGGGCCCGTCGGGTTCGGGCAAGTCGACGCTGATGCACTGCCTGGCCGGCCTGGACTCGGTGACCCGGGGGACGGTGGCGATCGGTGAGACGACGGTCACCGGGCTGGGCGACGCGGGGCTGACGAAGCTGCGGCGCGACAAGGTGGGCTTCATCTTCCAGCAGTTCAACCTGCTGCCGACGCTGACCGCCAAGGAGAACATCCTGCTGCCGCTGTCGATCGCCGGGCGCAAACCGGACCCGGCCTGGTACGACACGGTGATCGAGACGGTGGGTCTGAAGGACCGGCTGGACCACCGGCCGGCGCAGCTCTCCGGTGGGCAGCAGCAGCGGGTGGCGTGCGCGCGGGCGCTGGTCTCCCGCCCCGAGGTGATCTTCGCGGACGAGCCGACCGGCAACCTGGACTCACGCTCCGGCGCGGAGGTGCTCAACTTCCTGCGTAACTCGGTGCGGGAGCACGGCCAGACCATCGTGATGGTCACCCACGACCCGACGGCCGCCGCGTACGCCGACCGGGTGGTCTTCCTCGCCGACGGTGAGATCGTCTCGGAGTTGATCGAGCCGACCGCCGAGACGGTGCTGGACACCATGAAGAAGCTGGACACTCCGGCCGAGGTGGGCAACTGATGTTCCGCGCGACTCTGAAGAGTCTGCTGGCCCGCAAGGTCCGGCTGATCCTGTCCGGGCTGGCGGTGGTGCTCGGCGTGATGTTCGTCTCGGGTGCCTTCGTGCTCACCGACACGCTGGGCCGCTCCTTCGACTCGACCTTCGCTGACGCCTATTCGGAGATCGACGTGAACGTCGCGGCGAAACCGAAGGTGGATGTCGACGAGTTCGAGGGCGAACAGACCGCCAACCCGCTGCCGGCCGCCGTGGTGGACCGGGTCAAGCAGATGCCGGGGGTGGCGTCGGCGACCGGCGTCGTCGCCGCCGACGGCGCCCGGATCATCGGCAGCAACGGCAAGGTGGTGACCTCGTTCGGTCCGCCGCAACTGGGCGAGAACTGGACCGGCGAGAGCGAACTGCTGCGACTGCGTGAGGGGCGCGCCCCGCAGGCCGAGGACGAGATCGTCATCAACAGGGCGCTGGCCACCTCGGCAAAGGTGCAGGTCGGCCAGACGGTCGGCGTGCTCACCGCGTTCGAGTCGAAGAAGCGGGACTTCACCCTGGTCGGCGTCTTCGGTTACAGCGGTGACCGGGACTCGATCGGTGGCGCGAACGAGGTCTTCTTCACCACCCCGGTGGCGCAGCGACTGATGCTCGGCGAGCCGGACGTGTTCAGCAGCATCACCGTGCAGGCCGCCGACGGGGTCTCCGACGAGAAGCTGCGCGACGACCTGGCCGGTGCCCTCGGCGCCGACTACCAGGTGAAGACCGGCGAGCAGTTGGCTACGGACGCCGCGAACGGCCTGAAGGAGGGCCTGTCCTTCTTCAACAAGATCCTGCTCGGCTTCGCCGCGGTGGCGCTGCTGGTGGGCACCTTCCTGATCCTCAACACCTTCTCGATCATCGTCGCGCAGCGGACCCGGGAGTTGGCGCTGATGCGTGCCATCGGGGCCAGTGGACGGCAGATCATCGGGTCGGTGGTGCTGGAGGCCATCGCCGTGGGTCTGATCGCCTCAGTGCTCGGCCTGGCCGCCGGCATCGGCGTGGGCGCGCTGCTGGCGTTCCTGTTCGGCAAGCTGGCCGGTGGTCTGGCCCTGGCCGGGATCGGCGTGCCGGCGTCGGCGGTGATCGGTTCGTTCGCTGTCGGCCTGGTGATCACCGTCGTGGCGGCGCTGCTGCCGGCGCTGCGGGCGTCCCGGATTCCGCCGATCGCGGCCATGCAGGACGTGGCCACCCCGGACCGGCCGTTGACCAAGGTCACCGTGGCCGGGTCGCTGGTCACCGGCGTCGGCGCGGTGCTGCTCTTCCTCGGGCTCAGCGGCAACGCCGGCGGTCAGACCCTGACCACCATCCTGGGCGGGGTGCTGTTCGCCTTCATCGGGGTGGCGCTGCTGACCCCGTTGCTCAGCCGGCCGGTGGTGAGCCTGCTCGGGGCGATCTTCTCCTGGTCGGTGCCGGGCAAGCTGGGCCGGCTCAACTCCGGGCGTAACCCGCGCCGTACCGCGATCACGGCCGCCGCGCTGATGGTCGGCATCGCGCTGGTCACCGGCGTCACGGTCATCCTCGACTCGGCCAAGGGCAGCATCGGCGCGCTCGCCCAGGACAGCATCAAGGCCGAGTTGGTGATCGCCGGGAGCCAGGGAGGCCCGCGCCCGCCGAGTTTCGACCCGGGTGTCCTGGACCACGCCAAGGCCCTGCCCGGCGTGCAGATGGTCGACGGTGAGTACGGCGACATGGCGAAGCTCAACGGGCAGAGCACCTGGGTCGGGGCGAGCAGCGACATCGCGTCGCTGCGGCAGATCTTCAGCGCCAAACCCACCGCCGGTGACATCGACCGGCTCGGGCCGACGCAGATGCTGGCCAGTTCGGACACTGCCACCTCGCGTGGCTGGTCGGTGGGTTCGACGGTGAACGTGCAGTTGACCCGGGGCGAGGCGCGGACGTACACGGTCAGCGGCATCTACGAGTCCGGGCAGCTGTTGAACCCGGTGATGCTTCCGGTGACGGCGGCCAAGGACTTCGCGATCCCGCAGCCCTTCCAGGGGTACATCCAGTTGGCGCCTGGCACCGCGGTCGCCGACGTACAGCCGCAGGTGGAGTCGCTGCTCGCGGACAGCCCCGAGGTGTCGGTGGCTGACCGGAACGCGTTCATCGAGCAGCAGACCGGTCAGCTCGACGGGCTGCTCACGATGATCCAGATCCTGCTGGCGCTGGCCATCGTGATCGCTGTGCTGGGCATCATCAACACCCTGGCCCTGTCGGTGCTGGAGCGGACCCGAGAGTTGGGCCTGCTGCGGGCGATCGGCCTACGCCGGTCCCAGACCATGGGCATGATCACCGTGGAGGCGGTGGTGATCTCGGTGTTCGGCGCGCTGCTCGGCGTGGTGGTGGGCACCGGCCTCGGCGCCGCGGTGGTCGAGGCACTCAAGGACGAGGGCATCACCGACCTGATCCTGCCGTGGGGGCAGATGGGTGTCTTCCTCGGTCTCGCCGCCATCATCGGCGTGGTGGCCGCGGTGCTCCCGGCGATCCGGGCGGCCCGGATCAACGTCCTGGGCGCCATCGCCCACGACTGATCGGCACAGCCGAGGCCCCGGTCGCCATCCGCGCGGCCGGGGCCTCGGCCTGTCCATTCCCCCTCGGCCACCCGTACGCGACTGCCAAGCTGGTGCTGCCGGCAGAGCGTCGGCCCGCCCAGCGAGCGGGCGGCCGGAGAGGCGGGGCCGGTGACATGACCGATCAAGACGCGTACCAGTGGGCACTCGACAACGCCGAGCGGCTGCTCGGGCAGCCGTTGGTCCTACCGCTCGCCGAGGGTGAGCCGTCGGTGGGAAACGACTTCCGTCGTCTCGCCACCGTGCAGACCTTCGGCGCGGCCTGGCCCCGGGAGGGCCTCGACCTGCGCAGCCGGTGCCTGGTCTCGGTGGCGATCGCCGCCGCCCTCGGCACCCACGAGCCGCTGCGCGGGCAGCTGCGCATCGCGCTGACCTCGGGCGTGACCAGGGAGGAGATCGTCGAGCTGTTCATCCACCTGGCCGCGTACGCGGGGGCCGCGCGGGCGTTCGACAGCTACCAGGTGGTCGCCGCGGTCTTCGCCGAGCGCCCCTGAACGAGGCTGGTCGCGCGACAGCCGAGCGCCGCCGGACCCACGCCGGGCGGGTCAACCGGTTGCCGCGGCCCGATCGGTCAGCAGCGCCGCGAGCAGCTTCAGGTCCACCCCGGTCAGGCTCTCCACCTGGTGTACGCCGACAGTGCTCGGCAACGCCACCTCCGCCGGTACGGCCAGCACCGCCGCGCCCGAGGCGACCGCGCTGGCCACCCCGGTCGGTGAGTCCTCGATCGCCACGCAACGCGCGATCGGCACATTCAGCAGCCGGGCCGCGGTCAGGTAGGGCTCGGGGTGCGGCTTGGCCGCCACCACCTCGTCGCCGGCGACGACCGTGTCGAAGCTGTCCCGGCCCAGGGTGTCCAGGGCGATCTCGACCAGCGCCCGAGGGCTGGAGGTGACCAGCGCGGTGGGGATTCCGGCGGCGCGGACCGCTCGCAACAGCTCGAACGCCCCCGGCTGCCAGGGCAGGCCGGTGCGGAACAACTCCAGGATCCGGGCGTTGATCCACGCCGCGCTGATCTCCGGATCCCGTTCGGGCTGCCCCAGGTCGTCGTGCAGGATGCGCATCGACTCGGCCATCGCGGTGCCGATGATCGACTGGCGGGCGTCGACGGAGAGCTCCCCGCCGTACTCCTTCGCGAGTTCCTGCAACGCGACGTCCCACAGCTTTTCGCTGTCGACCAGCGTGCCGTCCATGTCGAAGAGCACGGCGGCGGGATAGGTGCTGCTCAGCGGAGCCTCCAGGGTCGTGGGCGACACCGGCGATCCTGCCAGCACCACCCGCGCCCGGTGGCGGCAACGAGCGCCGGAGTGACCCGGGCAACCCGCTCAGCCCAGGTCGCACTCCTTCAGGGAACCCTCGTAACCACGGAAGAACATGTCGGTGCGTTGCTCGGCGGTGCCGTGCGCGCCTTCGGCGAACCACGGCTGGTCCGGGTCGTCGCCGACCGCCGCCACCCCCTCCCGGAACTCCTCCAGGTCACCCTCGGCGAGGGTCAGAGCACCCGAGCGCACCGAGTCGCCGAGGTACGCCCCGGCCATGCAGTCGGCCTGCAACTCCTGCTGGATGGTGAAGCTGTAGTTGATGCCGAGCCGCACCTGGATGGCGTGCGCGTACTCGTGCCCGAGCAGGTAGAAGACGAACGCGTCGCCGACCTGGCGGAACGCCGCCACCGACCAGGCGACGTCGTACGCGATGAAGTCGCCCCGCGAGCAGTAGACGGCGTTGTTGCGGGGCAACGCCTGACCGCCACAGGACACCTCGCCGTCGCGCTGGTACGGGATGATCCGCCGGATCGGCTGGAATCGCTGCCCGGATTCCTTGAACTGGGCCGCCCAGTACCGCTCGGCGACCGCCTGCGCGTCGGCGACGTCCTGCTCGAACTCGGCGACGCTTGTGGTGCTGTCGGCCCGGGTGGTGTTCGGCCCCGGGGAGG
Source organism: Micromonospora inaquosa (assembly GCF_003857055.1). GTDB lineage: Bacteria > Actinomycetota > Actinomycetes > Mycobacteriales > Micromonosporaceae > Micromonospora > Micromonospora inaquosa. The sequence goes on from NZ_QGSZ01000127.1 coordinate 31,150, forward strand.
CGGCTGTCGGGTCCGCTCCGGGCCGCTCGGCCTCCGGCTCGGCCAGCCCTCCGCCGGCGCAGGCGAGCGAGACCAGGGCGGCGATCAGCAGGCCCGCCAACGGGCCCCGCGCGTCGCGTCCGAACCGTGCCCCCACTGTGCCTCCCCAGACATCGGTGCTCACGCTGCGAGGTACCCCGACGATACGACCGCCATGCCCATCACCGGTTTCACGTAGGGCGCGCCCGAACGGTTCACGTGCCCTGGGCCCGGGCGGGTTGCGGCGCAGCGGGCTGGGTGGTGTCGCGCGGCGGGATCGAGTGGGCGCGGCACGCCACTGTGGGGCTGCCACAATGCTCCGGGGCGGGTGTCGCCGTCCAGGAAAGGATCGGCCGTGGCGCACCAACTGGGCAGTCGCAGCCGACGTCAACCGGCGCCCGCGCACGTCGTATGGCGGTCGCTGCGCGACCCGTACGAGGCCGGCAGCCGGCCCTGGCTGGAGTTGCGCGACGACGAGGTAGCGGCCCGCGTGGTGGCTGGCTACGCGCCGATCCTGCTCGTCTGGTCGTCGCTGTGGCCGCACCGACCGTTGGACCGGATCCGCTTCGACCTGACCGCCGGACTGCCCGGCGGGGACTGCACGCTGCGCTGGACGCTCACCACCGACGGGGAACTGCCGAGCGAGAGCACCCTCGGCCACCTACGCCACCGCCTCAACTACCTGGTCAACCACCGGCTGCGCCGCTCGTACGGCCAGTAGGGTCGCTCAACCACCCGACTCCCGACCGCGCTGCCACGTGTCACCCTGGTCACCGTGCCGCTCTGCCTCGTACCTGTGC
>NZ_QGSZ01000125.1 GCF_003857055.1 Micromonospora inaquosa
GTTGCGGTTGATCAGGGCCTGGTTTAGGCGGGTCAGTAGGGCGGCCAGGGTGGTTCGGTCCTCTGCGCTCCAGTCGGCCAGCATGTCGCCGTAGAGCCGGGTGCGGGCGGCCTGCACGGCGGCCATCCGCTGCAGGCCGGCCGGGGTGGGGGAGATGACGGTGCCGCGTCCGTCGCTCGGGTCCGGGGTGCGGGTGATCAGGCCGTCGCGCTGAAGCGCGGACACCTGCCGGGTGACGGTCGAGCCGTCCAGGTTGAGTCGGGCGGCGAGCGCCGAGACGTTCTGCGGGCCGGCGTCGGCCAGGTGGCGCAGGATCACGTACGCCGCGCGGTCCAGCACCCGGTGCTCGGCGGTGCCGGTGGCCCGCCGGGTGGCCTCGCCGAAGCGCATCAGCAGCGCCACCTCGGTCTCGATCTGGCCGAGGGTGCTCTCGTCATGGTCGTCGCTCATAGCTGTATGATACAGAATAAATACCTGTACGATACAGCTATCTGAGGAGTCGGAGTGGATCGGCGTTCCGAACCGAACCGCAGTGCCATCTACGCCACCACACTGGTGGCCTTTCTCGCCATCGCCGGCATCGCCGTCGTCGACCCGATCCTGCCGGCCATCGGTGAGGCGATCGGCGTCACCGCCTGGCAGGTCGAGCTGCTGTTCACCGCGTACATCGCGGTCATGGCTCTTGGCATGATCCCGGCGACGCTGGCCAGCGGCCGGTTTGGCTTCAAGCCGGTGCTGATCACCGGCGTCTCCGTGGTCGGCGTGGCCGCGATCCTCGCCTCGCTCAGCGACAACATCGTGCAGCTCTCCGTGCTGCGCGGCGTGTGGGGGCTGGGCAACGCGATGTTCTTCGCCACCGCCATGGTGGTGCTGGTCAACCTGGCCGTCGACCGGGAATGGGCGGTCGGCCTCTTCGAGACCGCACTCGGTCTGGGCTTCGCCGTCGGCCCACTGATCGGCGGCCTGCTCGGTCAGGTCAGCTGGCGACTGCCGTTCTTCGTCTGCGGGGTGTTCATGGTCCTCGCCCTCGGTGTGGCTGCCCGCAAGCTGCGCGAACCCACCAACCGGCAGGCCCCGGTACGCGTCGGCCAGATCTTCGCCACCTACCGCCGCCCGGCGTTCATCGTGCTCTGCGTGGTGACCGGCACGTACAACTTCGTCTTCTTCGTGGTGCTCGGCTACACGCCGCTATTCCTGGGCCTGGACGTCATCCCGCTGGGGCTCGCGTTCACCGGCTGGGGGCTGGGCCTGGCCGCCGGCATCCTGGTCATCGGTCACCGGCTGGCCCACCGCATCGGCGCGGTGCAGACCGTCGGCGTGGCCATCGCCGGGTTGCTGGTCTGCATGGTCCTCTTCGCCACCTCCACCAGCACCGCCGAGTCGCTCGTGGTGCTCGTGGTCGCCGGACTCTGCATGGGGCTGGCCAACGCCAACCTCACCGACCTGGCGCTCGGTCTCGGCTCCAGCGACCGTCGGGTCGCCACCGGCGCGTTCAACCTGGTCCGTTGGGGCGCCGCCGCACCGGCGCCGATCATCTCCGGCAAGCTCGCCGAGCAGTCGCTGTCACTGCCGTTCTGGGTGGGCTTCGGGGTGCTCGCCGTCGGCGTGCTCGTCTACCTGGTCTTCGCGCACGTGATGGCCGCCGGCTACGGCGAGCGGGTGCTCTGGTCCCGCTGGAACCGCGCCGCCGCGAAAGCCGAGAACACCGCCGAAGAGCCGGTAGGCGAGGCGTACTGACACCGACTCGTTCTCAAGATCCACACGCTTTGTCGGGAAACCGCTGCTTCACCGCGCGCTGACGCAGCGGTTTCCCGGTAGGCCGGGCGGATCTTCGCGTCGGGCGGCGGGTCAGTTCAGTGCGCGCCAGAGCAGGTAGAGGCCGATCGTCGTACCGAACACCACGATCACCGTCTTGAGCACCACCGGCGGCAGCCGACGGACCAGCCGGGCACCCGCGTACCCGCCAATCAGGGTGGCCGGCGCGACCACCGCGACCGCCGCCCAGTTCAACGGGCCGAACAGTGCGAACACCACCAGCGTCGTGCACCCCACCACCGCGGAGAGCAGATTCTTGATCGCGCTCACCCGGGCCAGGGTCGCGTCCAACACCAGGGCCAGCCCGGCCACCAGCATCACCCCGAGCGCCGCACCGAAGTACCCGCCGTACACCGCACCCAGCGCGACCATCGTCTGCACCGTGACGGTCCGCTGGCGCGGGGACAGGTCCCGGGGGTGACCGACCAGCCGGCGCAGCGGATCCTGGAAGGCCAGGATCGCTGTCGCGCCGAGCACCAGAAACGGTACGACCAGCTCGAACGCGCGGGCCGGAGTGGCCAGCAACAGCAACGCCCCGACGATCGTGCCCACGATGGTGGTGGGCACCAGCGTGGCCAGTGCACGGGGGCGCGGCAGGTCCTGCCGGCTGCCCGCCACACTGGCCAGATAGCCGGGGAACACGGCGACGGAGTTGCTGACGTTCGCCGGCACCGGAGGCAACCCGACCGCGATCATCGCCGGAAAGGTGATCAGCGAACCGCCACCGGCCACCGCGTTGACAGTGCCAGCGGCGAGACCGGCGGCGAGCAGCAGCGCGGCGTGGGAGAGATCCATAGCCCCACGAGGCTAGCCGTCGCCTCGCGAGAAGGATTCGCCGGACCATCCATGAGCTGGGCGATCTTGCCCAGGCGGGGCGGCAATACCGGCAGCACGCTCGTCGTTAGGATGAAAGCGCGACGGACGAGTCGACCGGGCGGCCGCGTCGGCGGGCTTCGGCCCGCCGCCGAGGAACGTCCGGACTCCACAGGGCAGGGTGGTTGTTAACGGCAACCCGGGGCGACCCGCGGGACAGTGCCACAGAAAACAGACCGCCGACCCCAACGGGGACGGTAAGGGTGAAACGGTGGGGTAAGAGCCCACCAGCACCCCGGGTGACCGGGGTGGCTCGGTAAACCCCACCCGGAGCAAGGCCAAGCAAGGGCCGTCACCGCAAGATGACGACCCGGCGCAGACGCTTGAGGGCTGCCCGCCCGATGTCTGCGGGTAGGCCGCTAGAGCCTGTCGGCAACGGCAGGCCGAGATGGATGGCCGCCGCCGGCGCAAACCCCTCGGGGTACGCGCCGCGCACAGAATCCGGCGTACAGGTCGACTCGTCCGTCGCCCACCAGGGGGTATCCGCGAGCAGCGCCGAAGTCATCCGTGGTGGCCAGCGGCGACTGCCGGAAAAGTGTTGAATCCGGATCTGTCGGATGTCGGGCGAACAAGATAGGCCTATGAGGCACATCTTCCGAGCCGGGCCGCCGGTGCCCACCGGGCCAACCCATCGGACCACGCCGTTCGAGGTGTTCTTCGACCTGGTGTTCGTGTTCGCCTTCATCCAGGTGGCGACGTTCACGGCACAGACACCGACGCCACTCGGGCTGACGCATGGCCTTGTGCTCCTGCTGCTCCTGTGGTGGCCGTTCACTAACTACGCTTGGTTGGCCAACCAGGTCCGCGCCGACGTGGGCCTGGTCCGCGCCGGAAACGCCGTTGTCATGGCCGCGATGTTCGTTGCCGCCTTGGTCCTGCCCGCGGCGTGGCGGGAGGACGGCACCCAGTCACTGGCCGCGCCCGTGGCTCTGGCTTTCGTCTACATCATTGTCCGGTCGGTATATCTGGCTCTCGTCTGGCACATATCGGCCGGTAACGCGCGGCTACGCGCTTCGCTGCGCTTCCGGGTCATCCCCGTCTCGGTGGGCCTGATTGCGCTGCTGTTCGGCGCGGTGCTCGGCGGCGCCGCGCAGACGCTGTTGTGGGCCGCGGCGTTCCTGATCGACTGCATCAGCGGCCTATTCATCGCGGTGTCTGCCGGACGCGCTGCGTTGCCCAGCCCCAGCCATTTCGCCGAGCGGCACGGCCTGATAGTAATCATCGCTCTGGGCGAGTCGCTGATCTCGGTGGGCGTCGGCGCCGGATCGATGGTCACTCATTGGCTGGCCATTGTCGCTGCGCTGCTCGCCCTGAGCACGGCGCTGGCCCTGTGGTGGCTGTACTTCGAAAACGCCGCCGCGCCTGCCGGACAAGCCCTGGCGCGGATCCCCGTTCCGGAGCGGACTCGGACCGGCAGCATCGCCTACAGCTTGGCTCACTTCCTGCTCATCGCCGGAATCATCTACCTGGCCATCGGCATCGAGGTGGTCATCGCCCACATGGCTGACCACCCACTCCAGCGACCCGCTGGGGCCCCGCTGGACTGGACCTCAACCACAGCTCTGTTCGGCGGCCCCGCCCTCTACCTCATTGGTCGGGCCCTGTTCCTTCGACTCACCGTCCGACACACCCCACCCGCTTCGATCCTCGCGGTCGGCGCCATCCTCGCGCTGCTGCCCGTCGCCCGGCACCTTCCCGCCTTCGCTGCCCTCGCTCTAGTCGCCATCATCTTGATCGCCCTGGTCTGCTATGAACGGATCACTTGGCAGCCAGCCGCCGCGGCGAAATGACCACGTAACCAGGCCTGCCGAACCCTCGAAGACCGGGCAATCTGGCCAAGCTTCGTTCTAGCCGGAGTCGTCAAGCATCTCGTGGCGTCAATCTGTCGCGGATCGAATGGAGTCGGACATCGCCGGCAGCCGGCATCGACGAATTCGGTCACTGATGTTCACCGTCGAGGCGTCCTTGACGCACACCCGTCCCGCAGCGAGCGACGTCAGGTCGTCGAGAACGACGAGTTCGCCGCCTTCGCCCGCCGCATCATCCGCGCCCACGGCGGCACGGGTTGTGCTCGACATCGGCCTGCACCTGCGACTGCCGATGCCCTCCGGTGACGGAGCAGCGTGGACGCCGGATGCTGCGCTGGAGCTGCTGCGGGACCGCTGTCACCAGGGGCCGTACGCCTCCGCCGAACTCGGGCGTTACCTGGGCCGCCCAGGGCAGGCGCTGGCCTACAAGGTGGGTGAGCGCGCGTGGCTGGCAGGCCGCTCGTCCTTCCCCGGCGACCACGCGCATTCCATCGTCACGCGCTGGAGCTGGGTTCGCTGGGCTTGGATCAGTTGACGGCCGCCCTCCAAGCCGACCACGCACCACTCGTGTACCGCGGTGCAACAAGCCAGGGACGGCACCTGTAGCTGCACGTCGGCCCGCAGTTCGGCCCGTCCGTCGCCCAGCGAACCAGCCGCCCGGTGTGCTGCTCTGGTTAAGACCGCTCGCCGATCTGGGCGACGAACGCGGCCCAGGCGGCGGGGGCGAAGGTCAGTGCCGGTCCTGCCACGTCCTTCGAATCGCGGACGGCCACAACACCGGGGAGGTTGTCGGCGACCTCGACGCAGTTGCCCCCGGACGATCCGCTGCGTCGGGACTTGCGCCAGGTGGCGTTAGTGAGGTCCATGATGGCTGCGCACTTCCTTCATCAGCTCGTTGGACTGTCGGCGCGGGAGTGCTTCGTTCCGCACGTTCTCCCACCTCGTTTGAAGAGTATGAAGCCCATCATCGTTATCGACCACGATCCCGCCTAGCTGATTTTCGAGGTGCCCGATCCAGGTACCGTCGCCGGCTCGTGACAGCGCGAACGGCCCGGACAGCCCGATGTGCAGGCCGGCGCCCGCCGGGATCACGTGGATGTGAACGTGCGGTAGCTCGGCGACGGTGATGAGGTGGGCGACCTGCTCGGCCATGATGCCGGCGTGCTCGTCGCCGGCACGGCGAAGCGTGGACTCGTCCAGCACGGCCACCACCTGCGGCGGTGTGTCGCCGGTGAGGATTTTGTGTCGGCTCATGCGAGCGCTCACCTGTTGATCGACCTCAGTGGCGGACATGAGGTCGTTCAGGCGCATCACGACGCGGGCGTAGTTCTCGGTCTGGAGTAGGCCCGGGATCAGTAGTGGCTCGAAGAGACGAAGCTGCCGGGCGCCGCGTTCGGCGTCCAGCCATGGCAGGAACCACGACGGTGCGCCGAGTTTCACCACCAGGCGTCCGAACAACCCGTCGTTGTTGAAGGCGCGGTCGGCGCCCTTGATGAAGTCCATCGTCAATGCTCGGGTGCCGCTTTCCACGGCGCTGACGTGGGAGGCGCTGAAGCCCGCTGCCCGGCCGAACGACTCTTGAGTCATTCCGGACGCTCCACGAGCACGGCGGATCTCGCTCACGATGAAGTCCGCGAGGGGACTTGGCACGTCAGCCATTCAACGCTCCTCAAATCGGAGATCGACTACCCGAGGTGCCACACGTCGCGACCCCGTTGGGCCAGGTCAGCCCGGACGACGAAAGCACCTTCCGAGCGTAGTGGCCTCCACAGCAGAGTGTCACCAGACGGCGCGGCTGGTAGGGACCACGAAACCCGGCGGTCGCGTTCGTAGCGGGGCCGCTCCCGGCGGGCGAGCACTCACGGGGGCGGCCCCTTCCCAACGGCACCGAGGGGGAGACCGTGCCCGACGACGAACCCGAGAAGATCGGAAAGATGAAGGCCGGGGACGTGGTCTGTCTGACCACCGCGGCGAGCGTGCAGTTCCTGCGCCCGATCTTCGTACGCGTCATCCGCGAGTTGCCCGAGTGGCACACGTACCACGGGTGGGTCTGGATTGAGGGCTACGAGCTGAACGCGGCGGGCGATGCGGTGGCGCGCCGCGAGCTGTACGTGATGCGGGCGGGCGTGCGATTGCAGGCCCTGCCCGTCGTGCCGAGCAGGCCGGCCAAACGTCGGCGACGTCCGGTGCGGGTCGGATGAGCACCCGTCCTCGCCCGCACCTGCCGATGCGCCCGGCGTGGTTGTGCCGCAACTGCGCCGCGCCCTGGCCGTGTCGCCCGGCTCAGCTCGGCCTCGTGGCCGAGTTCTACGGCCACTCGATCGCGCTGGCGTTCTACCTGGCCGCGTCGATGCAGGAGGCGATCGACGACGCGTACGGCCTGGGGCTGTGCCCGGATCTGCCGGCGATGCACTCCCGGTTCCTCGGCTGGCTGTCGCTGGCCCGGCGGTCGCACCGATAGCCAGCCAACGCGCCGGCCGGGTGGGTTGCCCCACCCGGCCGGCGTCGGTAACTCGGGAAACCAGCCCCGTCAGTGCTTCTTGAACACCGGCATGGTGTCCAGGGTGGTGGTGATGTTCTGCGTGGTGCCGCCCCGGTACGTCTTCCCGGTGAAGATGTCGGTCCAGCTGTTGCCCGGCGGGAACCACACCGACGTCGTGGTGGTGGTGCCGGGCGTCGTCACTGGTGCGACCAGGTAGTCCGGGCCGTAGAGGTACTGGGATCCGGCGGTGGCGTACGCGGCCTGCTCATTGGGGTACGCCAGGTACATCGACCGGACGATGGGCGTACCGGTGCGGGTGGCCTCCTTGGCGGCGGCGTAGGTGTACGGCTGAAGTTCCTTGCGCAGGTTCAGGAACTTCTTGGCCGACGCGTTCGCCTCCGGGCCGTACTGCCAGGGCAGCCGGTCGCTGTGGTTGGAGTGCAGCCGGTCGATCGGCTGGAACGTGCCGAACTGGACCCACCGGGCGTAGAGGTCATCGGGCAGCTTGGTGCTGCCCGGCTCGGTGCCCGGCTCCTGCAGGCCGCCGGTGTGCCCGCCGATGTCGTGGCTGACCGCGGCCAACCCGGTCGCTGCCGACTCGCCCGGCGTGTAGCCGACCTCCATCTGAAGGGTCGACCAGTCGGAGGTGGTGTCACCGGTGAAGTGCAGTGTGGTGCGCTTGTCGGCCCACGGTCCGGTCGACACCGGGGTCGGGCTGCCGTAGCCGCCGGCCTGCAACGAGCCGTACGCCCGGGAGAACGCGAAACCGGTCTTGTCGGCGTACTGCTGGTTGATCCAGGCGTCCCCGGTCACGCCGGCGAGCGACGACTTCGTGTTGTCGCAGCACCAGTCCAGCCACCACAGGTCCGGGCCCTTGCTGCCCTTGGGCAGCATCTCGTCGTGCAGCTGCAGGTACGCCTTGAGCTGGTCCGGGTCGCCGAAGTCGAACGTGTAGCAGTCCGGGCCGCCGTTGCAGCCGACGCGCTGGAGCTTGCCCTTCGCGGTGGCCTGCGCCTTGGCGAACTTCGGGTCCGAGCCGAGGATGCTCGGGTGGATGTTGATGCCGGTGTGCAGGCCCTGCTTCTTGGCCCACTTGAAGAACGCCTTGGGGTCGGGAATCCGGGTGGGGTCGATGCTCCAGCCGTTCCACTTGTCCGGGGCCTTGACGTCGGTGTCGAGGACGAGCACGTCCAGCGGCATACCCTCGGTCTTGGCCCGGGCGACCAGGTTCTGGAACTCGGTCGCGGTGCGGTCGTAGTACTCGGAGTACCACACCCCGTACGCCCACTCGGGCAGCAGCTTCGTGGGCCCGGTCAGGGTCGACAGGTCCTGCAGAGCTCGGGTGAAGTCCTGCCCGTACGCGAAGACGTAGCCGTCCTGTTCGGGGGCGGGCCGGGGCTTGGTGTTGCTCAGGGCCGACGCCGAGTCGTCGAGCAGGTACCAGCCGTCCTGGTAGAGCAGGCCGGGAGCGGTGAGCGCGGAGCCCGTCACGCCGTCCAGGCCGCGGCGGTAGCCGCCGAGCGGCGCGTGCGGGGCGAGCAGCGGGGAGTCCTTGCCCGTGACGGCGACCGTGTCCACGTTGACGTTGCAGCTGGCGTCCGTGGGGCAGCCCAGGTTCACGGTGTTGGTGCCACGGTCGAGGTGGACCGGAACGGAGACGGTGTTCCAGTAGTCCCACCCGCTGGTCGGCGGAAGGGTCGCCGTGACCGGCGCCGCCGTCCCAGCCGTGACCGACATGGTGCGCGCCTGGCTCGGCTGGGAGCTGGCCTGGCCGTTGGCGTAGCGGATCTGCACCTGGTAGTCACCCGCTGACGGCACATCCGTCACGGTGAGCGCGACAGCCGACGTGGTGCTCTCCAGGCCGGCCAGGAACCCGGTACCGGAAGCGCCGTTGTGGTCGTTCGCGGGCTTCGCGCCACCGGTCAGCGCGCCGGTCTCGGCCTCGCCCAGCGTGCCGAAGCGCAGGGGCTGCGGCTGGGGTGCGGCCGGCGCCGGGTACGCGTCACCCGGGTTGACCACCGCGAGGCTGTCGATGTTCACGTTGCCGGAGTCGTTGGGGCCCCGCACGACGCTGATCTCGTGGCGGCCCGCGGTGAGGTCGACCGGCACGTTGGCCAGCGCCCAGGTGTCCCAGTTCGTGGTGGGCGGCAGCGTCAGGGTCCGGCCCGCGTCGCCGTCGACCTGCACCGTCAGGGTGCGGGCCACGTTCTGCCCGTCGCCGCCGGTGCTGTTGGCGTAGCGAACGGTGAGCTGCTTCGTGCCGGCTTCCGGCACGTCGAGCGCGAAGGTGACGGAGTCGCCGGACGAGGCGAAACCGGCAGCGAAGCCGCGTCCGGTGTGTCCCTGGTGGTCGGTGGCCACGCCGGGGCCGTTCAGCTGTAGCGCCTCGGCCTCGCAGAGCGCGCCGAACGTGCAGGCCGGCGCGGTGTGACCGGCCCAGGGCTGGCCCTGCACGAGCTGCTTGCCGGCCTTGAGCTGCACGGTCAGGTTGTCGGCGGTGAACGACCCCGAGCCGACCTGATAACGCAACGTCATCGCGCCGGTGTCGATGGTGAGCCAACCGTGCTCGACGTGCTGGGTGAAACGCGTACGGGGGAAGTCGTCGCGCCCGATGGCGTTGAAGGTGGCGGCGTCGGTGAACGTGCCGTCCTTCTGGTACTCGGTGCGGATCAGGGTCGGGGACAGCACCTCGAAACGTGCGTTGCCCGACCGAACGGCCCCGTCTTTCGCCTTGTCGCGGCCGGCCTGGGCCGGCGCGGACGGAGCGAGCGCCAGCCCCGTGACGAGAATGCCGAGTGTGGCGGCGGCTGTCGCACGGCGGCGCTGTGAGTGCCGATAGAGCAAGATGTGCTCCTCGTCTCATATGGAGGAAATGAGTCGATGACAACGCTGTCACCGGAGCGAAACACCTGTCAACCAGCTCTGGCGGGTGTCTCTTCTCTCTCTCGTCGGCGGTCGCGCTCGTCCGACAGGCGCCGCCGTGCGGGGAGGGCCGTCGCCGCTGTGCGGAGACGGTCGATGTGTGCGTGCGGGTCGAAGCGACCGGCGGGGAGTTTAATGTCGGTCATGACTCGACGGCGCGCGGACGAACTGGCGAACGTTGTCGGTGTCGTGACGCTTGGCTTCGGTGTGGTGCTGACGGCCAGGCCACGACGCAGCGCGACGGCCCTCGGGCTGGGCGACCGTCCCGTGTTGGCCGGAGCGGTCGGCCTGACCGACCTCGTTGTCGGCTCTGGCGTCCTGTGGGGGCGTCCCCGTTGGCCCTGGATGGCGGCGCGCGCCGCCTTGAATCTCGCGTTGGCCGGTTGCTATGCGACGGAGGCCAACCGCCCGGACGGTAATCGTCGGGCCCGAGCGGGAGCGATCGCCATGGCATCACTCACCGTCGTGGACGCCACGTTGGCAATTGCCCTGGCGGTGCGGCGTGGCAGGGAAGCCAGCGTCGAACCGCCCGATGATCTGCGGAGCGCTTCTCGGCACCGATAGCTGTCAGCAGGCGGAGTTGTCGAGCGGGGCGGCACCGGCGAGGGCTTCGACGGTCGCCACCGGCGCGCTCGTCTCCGCCGAGGTCGGCGAGGGCGCGACGGTGGGGGACGGCGGGGCCGAGGGCGAACTGCTCGGCGTACGGACGGCGTCGGGCGCGGCGAGGGTGGCCGTGCTGCGTTGGACCTGCTTCGCGACCATCCGGATGGTGGCGGTCGCCTGGCGTCCGTACACGTCGGTGACCCTGATGCTGTACGGGCCGGGGCCGAGCCCGTCCTCCACGGTCCAGTAGTTGTCGGTCTGGCGGGCGGCCTTGCGGAAGCCGCCGCTGGGCCCCTTCGCCTCCACCGAGCGCAGCGGGTTGCCGTGGTTGCCGACCTGCACCGCGAACCAGTATTTCGATGCGCCGCCCTTCATCCGGAAGGTGAGGCCGCCGTCGAGCGGCGGGTTCACCACCGCCCGGTACGTCACGGGCGCGATGCCCTGCGACCGGTCGGCGATCTTGGTGAACGCCTCGGTGGAAAGATCGATCTTGCTGGCTCCGCAGCCGCCGCACTGGTCCATCACCACGACCCGGACCGTGCCCTTCGGGCCGCTCACCTCCAGGTAGCTGCCGCAGGCCGCCGATCCGGAGTACTGGGACGCGCCGAGGGCCACGTAGAGCCGGTCCGCCGGCGGGCCCGGGAAGGAGCAGTTGCCGCCCGAGCGGCCCGCGTCATAGAAGCTGGCCTTTCCCTTGTGGACGGCGTTGCCCGTCGGCGGCGCGGCGCAGGCCGGGGTGGCACCGCCGCGCACGGCGAGGGTGATGCCGAGAACGGCGGCCAGGACGGTGACCCCGGCACCGGCCAACCAGTGTCTGACCCGCCGACTCGACCGGGGCGTGCCACTGGTGCTAGCCGGGGTGTCGTTGTCAGGTGCCGTGCCTGGTGCCGTCACGGCGCATGATGTTGCCGCACGATCTCGCAGCGGCGCAACAACGGCGCCGACCGCGTCGCGGCCTGATGCTGGCCCTGGTCGACGAGGTCCTCCCGGTCTGCCGCATCGCGGCACCCCCGGCCGATATGTTCCGTTTGGCCGCCCCGCCGTCCGGAGAAGAAGGAGAGCATCAGCAAGATCCCATCCCACCTCGAAGAACTACACCAAGAAAGGCAAGCAGCATGACCGACTTCAACAGCGCCGCCGCTGGCATCCCGGACGACGACCCGACCCGAACTCTGACGGTGGCGAACCCCGACGACCCCGCGACCACCTATATCTCTCTCGCCGGGGGCAACTACGCCATGCTGATCACCGGCAAGCAGACCAACGGGCAGTACTGCCTCATCGACATGCGCGTGCCCGACGGCGGCGGCCCGCCGCCACACCGGCACGACTTCGAGGAAATGTTCACCCTTCTTGAGGGCGAGATCGAGTTCACCTTCCGTGGCGAGAAGCGCATCGTGCGGGCCGGCTCCACCGTGAACATCCCGGCCAACGCCCCGCACAACTTCCGTAACGTCTCCGGCGCGCCCGCGCGCATGCTGTGCATGTGCACCCCCGCCGCTCAGGACGAATACTTCATGCGCGTCGGCGACGAGGTAGCGAGCAGGGACGCGCCGCCGCCGCGACTCACCGACGACGAGATGGCGGAGCGGCGGCAGCGCGCAGCCGAGTTGGCTCCCGTATACCGCACGGAAATGCTCTGACGATTGGGCAAGTGCCGGCCCGGCAGCGCCTGGTTCGCCCCCGAGGTGGGGCCGTGGCGTGACCCCAGGGGCTACGTGATCTGCACCGCGCGCCAGGGTTAGTTACCCGGCCGAGAGGCGGGGGCGCAACCCGTCGAGGGCGGTGCTGACGACGAGGTCGGCGTACTCGGCGGTGAGCGGGCCGGTGCGTTGCAGCCAGCGACTGAACAACGGACCCCAGATCAGGTCCACCGCCACGTCGAGGTCGACGTCCTCGGCGATCTGCCCGGCCTGCTGGGCGCTGCGCAGGCGCTGCCGCTTGGCCTCCTTCAACGGCCCGTCCAGCCGTTCGGCGTACGCCGCCGCCAGTACGGGGTCGAGCGCGATCTCGGTGGCCAGCGCGCGCATCGGCTGCTCGTACCGGGGGTCGTTCATCTCCTCGACAGTCGCGCGCAGCACCAGGGTCAGGTCCGCCGCCAGGTCGCCGGTGTCCGGCAGCGTCGGCGGCCCACCCTCGGTGGCCTCGCTGAGCATGAGGAAGGCGTCGAAGATGACAGCGCCCTTCGACGGCCACCAGCGGTAGATGGTCTGTTTGCCGACGCCGGCCCGCGCAGCGATGCCCTCGATGCTGAGCTTCGCGTACCCCGTTTCCTGAAGCAGGTCGAAGGCCGCGGTGAGGATGGCGCGTCGGGAGGTCTCGCGCCGCCGGGCCGTGTTGGGCGTCATGGGCGAAACGATACCAGCGTACGAGACGAACCGTCTCGTCTTGACGTTGGCGGCCCGCAGGCCTAGTCTCGACTCATAACGAGACGGACCGTCTCGTCTTGAAACGGTGGGAGACGCACATGCGTACCTGGTTCATCACCGGTGCCAGCCGCGGCCTGGGCCGCGCCTTCGCCGACGCCGCGCTTGACCGGGGCGACCGGGTGGTCGCCGCCGCCCGGAGCATCGCCAAGGACGACTTCGACGAGAAGTACGCCGGTCGGCTGCTGGCCCTCACCCTCGACGTGACCGACCGGGCGGCGGTCATCGCCGCCGTGAACACCGCTGTCGAGCACTTCGGCCGGCTCGACATCGTCGTCAACAACGCCGGCACCCTGTCCATGGGCATGATCGAGGAGTTCACCGAGGCCGAGGCGCGCGCCCAGTTCGAGGTCAACCTCTTCGGTGCGCTCTGGGTCAGCCAGGCCGTGCTGCCCCACCTGCGCGCCCAACGCTCCGGCCACATCGTGCAGGTCTCCAGCATCGCCGCGCTCGGCGGCTTCCCGAGCACCGGCCTGTACAGCGCGAGCAAATTCGCCCTGGAAGGCATGAGCGAAGCCCTGGCAATGGAGGCTGCGGCCTTCGACATCACTGTCAGCATCGTGCAGCCGGGTGGCTACTGGACCGACCTCTACACCAGCGTGCGTGCCACCACCCCGATGGACGCCTACGCGCCACTACGCGCCGAGCTGGAACGCCAGTGGGCGGAAGGCTCGATCGACAGCGAGCCCCGGCTGGCCGCCGAGGCGCTGCTGCGCCTGGTCGACAGCGACGACCCGCCGCTGCGGCTCCTGCTCGGCAGCATGGTCTACGACCTGGCGTTCGACCTCTCCCGTCGGCGGATGGACACCTGGGCGGGCTGGGAGCAGGTCAGCCGTGCCGCCGAACACGCCGTCGCGGCCCCCGGGCACCCGCACTGACGAGCCGTATCGCCACGGGCCGGGGTGCAGCGTTCTAGGCTCCGAGATATGGCGGCGGCGTGCCCATTGTCGGCGCGCACGTCCGGGCAGAGCCTTTCACCCCATGATTTCTCCTCGCGAGGCGCAAACCTAGACGGAGAGGAAACACGCATGGCTGTCAAAACCAAGACTCGTCCGGGCACCACGGAGATTCGACCGTTCTCGGTCGACATTCCCCAGGCCGACCTCGATGACCTGAAAAGGCGCATCAAGGCGACCCGCTGGCCGGACAAGGAAACGGTGGACGACCAGTCGCAGGGCGTGCCACTCGCGACCATTCAGGCCGTCGCCCGCTATTGGGAGAACGAGTACGACTGGCGCAAGGTCGAGGCCCGGCTGAACGCCGTGCCGCAGTTCATGACCACCATCGACGGGGTGGACATCCACTTCATCCACGTGCGCTCGAAGCACGAGGACGCGCTGCCGCTCATCGTCACCCACGGCTGGCCCGGGTCGATCATCGAGCAGATGAAGATCATCGAGCCGCTCACCGACCCCACCGCGCACGGCGGAAGCGCCTCGGACGCCTTCCACCTGGTGATCCCGTCCCTGCCCGGCCACGGCTTCTCCGGCAAACCGACCGAGTCGGGGTGGAACCCGCAGAAGATCGCGACCGCCTGGACCGAGCTGATGAAACGGCTCGGCTACGACCGGTTCGTCGCACAGGGCGGTGACTGGGGCGCTGTCGTCGTCGACCAGATGGGCCTCCAGGCACCTCCGGAACTGCTCGGCATCCACACCAACATGCCCGGTGCGGTCCCACCCGAGATCGACCTGTTGTTCCAGGGCGACACCACCGGCGCGAACAACGCCATGGGCTCGCTGCCATCCGGCCTGTCCGACGACGAGATGCGTGCCGCCGAGGAAGTGAACTTCGTCTGGAAGCACGTCGCCTACGCCCTCATGATGGCGACGCGTCCGCAGACGCTGACCGGTCTGGCGGACTCTCCGGTCGGTCTGGCGTCCTTCCTGCTCGACCACGATGCGAAGAGCCTGGCCCTGATCGCGCAGGTCTTCGACGGGGCCAAAGCCGGCCTGACCCGCGACGACATCCTGGACAACATCTCGCTCTACTGGTTGACGAACACCGCCGTCTCGGCGTCCCGGCTGTACGCGGAGAACAAGCTGTCGTTCTTCGCCACCAAGGGCGTGAACATCCCGGTCGCCGTGAGCGTCTTCCCCGACGAGCTGTACGAGGCGCCGCAGAGTTGGGCCGAGCAGGCGTACCCCAACCTCATCTACTACAACAAGCTCGACGTGGGCGGGCACTTCGCGGCCTGGGAACAGCCGAAGATCTTCTCCGAGGAGCTTCGCACCGCCTTCCGGTCGCTGCGCTAGATGACCATGCACCTGCCCCCGCTCAACGGGGCGGTCGAGTGGCTCAACTCCGAGCCACCCAGCCCCCGCGGGCGCGTCGTCCTGGTCAACTTCTGGACGTTGACCTGCATCAACTGGCTGCGCCAGGAGCCGTACGTGCGCGCCTGGTCGCAGGCGTACCGCGACGACGGGCTGATCGTCGTCGGGGTGCACACGCCCGAGTTCGGCTTCGAGTACGACGTCGACTGGGTGCGACGGGCGGTCGCCGCGCGGTCGATCGACTACCCGGTGGCGGTCGACAACGACTACGCGATCTGGCGCGCCTTCGGCAACCACTACTGGCCGGCGCTCTACTTCGTCGACACCGACGGCGTCATCCGCGATGAGCACTTCGGTGAGGGCCGCTACGAGCAGTCCGAGCGGACGCTGCAACAACTGCTCGGCATCGAGCGTGAACCCGTACCCGTCACGGGTGTCGGCCCGGAGGCGGAGGCCGGCTGGGACAACCTGCGTACGCCCGAGACGTACCTCGGTTTCAGTCGCGGCGAACACTTCGCCTCGCCGAACGAGCCCGCGCTCGACGAACGCCGTGCCTACCAGGTGCCGGAGAGCCTCGGCCTCAACCAGTGGGCCCTGGCGGGGGAGTGGACGATCGGGTCGGAGAACGTCGCGCTCAACCGGGACGGCGGCGGCATCGCCGTCCGGTTCCACGCCCGCGACGCGCATCTCGTGCTGGCCCCCGGGGCGGGACAGTCGATCCCGTTCCGGGTGCTGCTCGACGGCGCCGCCCCCGGCCCGTCACACGGCGTCGACGTCGACGAGGACGGCAACGGCATACTCCAGGACGGCCGCCTCTACCAACTCGTCCGACAGGACGGCGCAGTCAGTGAACGGACCCTGGAGATCACGTTCGGCGAGCCCGGTGCCCAGGCGTACGCCTTCACCTTCGGCTGAGACGCAGATCGACAGCGCTCACCGTGCCGGAGACCGGTGAGAAGGTGCGTATCCGAGCGCCGGGACGTAGACGGCTGTCGGTCGCGTACCGGTCGGCGAGCGCCTTCTCCGCGGCCTCGTCGCCGTCGTCGGCTGCGAGCAGCAGGGCGGCGATCTCGTCGGCGAGCGTGAGGTCGGCGTCGGCGAGGTCGTCGGTCATCGCGCCGAAACTGTCCCACAACAGCAGCTCGTCCTTCTGCCGGTGGGCCAGCTCGTGCAGGACGTAGTCGTAGATGAACCACCCGCCGTGGGCCGACACGTCGGGAGCCACGCCGTAGACGTCGGGATCGATCGTCCCGGCCCGGTACGCCGCCCACACCCGCGCCGCCGAGTCGAACAGACCGGCCTTCGGATCGATGTCGTAGCCGTCGAACCCCCAGCCGCCGGCCGGGTCGACCTCCGGGTCGGCCCACACCCACCGGTGGCCGTCCCAGTACTCCACCAGCACATGGTCGTGGTGCCAGCCCGGTACGAAGTACGAGGCGAAACCGACCCGGCTGCGGCTGGGAACGCCATGTTGACGCAGCACCGCCACCGACAGCAGTGTGTGGTCCCGACAGCAGCCGGCCACCCGGTCGACGGCCGGACGCTCAGCGGTCAGGGGCAGCGGAAACCGGGACTGGTCGGTGTCGAGGATGCGGCCCACCCAGCGGCAGTTCACCTCGTCCAGCCGGTCGTCGGGCAGCTCGACGCCGCCGGCCCGGTAGTGGACGATCACGTTGCGGGCGGTCGCCGCCACGGTGGGGATGTCGGCCGCCACGGCGTCGAGGAGCCCGCCGTGCCGACCGGGATCGCTGTAGGCGGAGTGTCTCCGGTAATCATCGATGCCCATGGGGCGAGTGTCCGGTCTGCCACCGGGTCAGGGTCAAGGCGCTTTTCCGGATAGGGTCGGCTGCTGTGACGACGCCTGAGATCACCATCGCCACCCCAGCGGACCGCGACGCCGTGGTCGGTTCGCTGGTCGCCGCATTCGTCAAGGACCCCGTGCTGCGGTACCTGTTCCCCGACGAGGAGACCTACCCGCGCTACGCCGCCACCTTCTTCGGGCACCTCTTCGACAAGCGGGTACCGCTGTCGTCGATCTGGATGATCGGTGGCGGTGCCTCGGTCGCCATCTGGGAGCCGCCGGCCGGGCAGCCGGGCGTCGTGCCGTCAGCCGTGCCGGGCGTCGTGCCGTCAGCCGCGCCGGCTGCCGGGCACGGGGCGCCGAAGGAGACTCCTTACCCGACCGACATGCTGGCCCGCGTTCAGGGCTACGACGACGCGATACACGCCGCTCTGCCGACGTACCCGTTCTGGTATCTCGGTGTCCTGGGCACCCACCCCGACAGCGCCGGACACGGTTGGGGTCGGGCCGTCATGCGTGCCGGACTGGCTCGTGCTGCCGCCGACGGCCTGCCGGCGATCCTGGAGACCAGCAAGCCGGGCAACGTGGACCTGTACCGCCGGGCCGGCTGGGAGGTGGTGGGCTTCCTGTCGGAACCGGCGCCCACCTGGATCATGCAGCAGCCACCGCGCTGAGCACGGTGCCCGTCCGGTCCGGCTGCCGACTGGCAGACCCGCAGCCGGCGTACCGCTAGATCTTGGACAGTTTCCGTTCCGCGCTAACGGAAACTGTCCAAGATCTAGGCATCGGCACCGGTGACGCCCAGCTCATGCGGGGGAAGCTGAACGCGCGGCGTCAGGCGGCGAAGATGCGGGTGCCGTGGAAACGTTGCACGACGTCCTGCGGATACTCGGCCACGTCGACCTCCTCCAGAAGCAAAGTCCGCCAGATTACGTGACCGCCGCGCTGGCGGCCCGCCCGCCTGCGGGTCGGGGGTGTCGGCGGACGGCCCCCAGGCGGACGCCGAGCCGTGGGTTTCCGGTCGAAGGATCCCACCCTATGTAGAGTTCCGATACAGTGGCCGGATGCGGATGACCATTCCGGTCGCGAAGGTGCTCGCGGCGCTGCTCGCCGAGCCCGACGAGCAGCGCTACGGGCTCGACCTGATGCGACTGACCGGCCTGCCCAGCGGCACCCTCTACCCGGTGCTGCACCGGTTGCAGGGGGCCGGCTGGCTCGCCGCCGACTGGGAGGCGATCGACCCCGTCGCGGCCGGCCGGCCCGCCCGCCGCTACTACCGGCTCACCGGCGAAGGTGTGGCCCAGGCCCGCCAGGCGCTCGCTGACCTGCGTGCCGCCATCCCCGACGGTCGCCGCTCGTGGGGCGGCAGCGAGCCCACCGGGGCACCGGCGTGGTGACCCGTCGGATTGCCGAGCTGCTGCTGGAGATGGCCGCGCGTCGCTGGCCGGCCGACGTTCGCGACGATCTGCGCCGCGAGTGGGCCGCCGAGCTGCACGTACTCGCCGAGAGCGGTCGCCGGACCAAGATGGTCGGCTTCGCGGTGAGCCTGGCCGTCAGTCGCGCCGGCGCCCCGATCGTCGACCGCACCGTGATGCGTGGTCGGGCCGGCCGCACCGTCGCCGCACTGCTGCTGTCCCCGATCGCCTGCGTCGGGATCGTGCTCGCCAGCGCGTTCGCCCTCATGCCGATCGAGCGCATGATGACCCAGGACTGGTACGAGCGGGTGCAGAGGCCGATCTGGACGGCGCTCACCGTAGGGATGGCGGTTCTGCTGGCGGTGTTCGCCGCGCGCTGGGCCCGGCACACCGCACTCGACGGCCCGCTGCGCATCGCGCTCGGCGTGGTGCTTCCCATCGGCGTGACCGCTGTCGTGTTCCTGTCAGCCATCTCCCCGGACGACATGGTGACGTTCGTACCCGGGCTGCTGCTCTGGTTGGCCGGCCTGACGCTGGCCCTCTGGGCCGCGGCGAGCCTCGCAGGCCGGAATCGACTCCGCGCGGCCTGGTGGGTGGGCGTCCTCGGCGCACTCGCCGCCGCCGACCTCGCGGTGATTCTCGCTGTCGTCGACGTCATCGCGGCGGGCGTTCGCGCCGGCCCGGTCAGCAGTCCGACGCCACTGGGCGGCGTCGACTGGATCTCCTCGCCGCTGTGGCTCCTCGCCACGTGGACGGAATGGAACGTCAGCCTGCCCCGACCCACCATCTCATGGGAGATCTTCCACATCGTCACCAACGAGATGCGGGCGGAACCCATGCTCTACCTGGCGTGCATGCCGTACGCGATCGCGTACACCATTCGGGCGGCCCGGTCCGCGCCCGTCGCGCCCGTCGCGCCCGTCGTCCTCGCGCCGACCCCGGCGTGAACCTCAGTCGGGTACGTCGTCCCACGTCGTGCCCGGCTCCAGGTAACCGGCCACCGTGTTTTCCCGCAACGCGTACGCGATGACCAGCAGGGCGTGCTTGTCCAGCTCGGGCAACCGGTCCAACGGGAACCACCGCACGGCCAGCGACTCGTCGTCGTTGACCCGGGCGGTGCCGGCCACCACCCGGCACAGGAACCCCAGGTTCAGGTATTCGCAGCGGTCCCCGTTCGGGTACGTGTGCGGGTGCGACACGGCGCTGGACATCCGCACCGGCGCGACCTCCAGGCCGGTCTCCTCGCGCACCTCACGGACCAGCGCGGTGGCCGGCTGCTCGCCCGGCTCGACGAAACCGCTGATCACCGACCAGCGCCCGTCGTCGGCGCGCTGGCCGAGCAGCAGCTCACCGGCGTCGTTGCGGACCACCGCGCTGACGCTCGGCAGCCAGAGCAGGTCGCGGCCGACGTGCTTGCGCAAGCCCACGATGTAGTCCGGAATCGCCATCCGGCGATCATAGATGCGACCCCGCCGCGAGGCTCACCTGCGCATCTTCTGGAGTTCCAGTCCCACGCGTTTCGCCATTTCGGCCCGACGAACCCAATGCATATCTACTGTGGAGATCGTCGGCGACTTGTGCGATCCGGTGGCGGCCGGCCGGTTCGCGGTGCACAGTGATTCCCATGAGCGACAGCGAACGTGGTGGGCAGTTCTACTGGTGCACCCGGCATCACCGGGTCGAGACGGACGCCAATGTGTGTCCGGCGAAGCACGTTCTCGGCCCGTACGACTCGGCGGCCGACGCGGAGAACGCCCTGCAACGAGTGCAGGAGCGGAACGAGGCGTGGGATGCCGAGGACGCTCGTTGGGCCGGGGACGACAGATAGGCGGCGCGGGACGGCTCGCGCCGAGGTACTTCGTGCTCCGCGAGGACGCACGCGAGAGCACGCCCCCCGAGGAGGGAACCACGATGGCCGAAGCACAGCAGGCCACCAAGCGCCCGGCCGCCCGACGCACCACCGCGAAGAAGACCGCCGCGGCGGAGCGGAACACGGCGGCGAGCCGGACCACCCCCGTGCGCAAGTCCACCACCGGTGCCGCGAAGGCACCGGCCCGCAAGGCCACCGGCGGGGCGGGCCGCGCCCCGGCCAGGAAGACCACCACGGCGGCGAAGAAGGCCCCCGCGAAGAAGGCCACGACCAAGACCACCGCCGCGGCCAAGAAGGCCCCCGCGAAGACCGCGACCGCCACCCGCAAGACCACCGCCACCGCCAAGCGCGCCCCGGCGTCCACTGCGCGGAAGACCACCACCGCCGCGAAGAAGACCACCGGTACGGCGAAGAAGACGGTGAGCGCGGCGAGGAAGACCACCACCTCGGCGGCGAGGAAGACCACCACCGCGGCGAAGGCCCCGGCGCGCAAGACCGCCACCGCGGCGAAGGCCCCGGCGCGCAAGACCGCCACCGCGGCGAAGGCCCCGGCGCGCAAGACCGCCACCGCGGCGAAGGCCCCGGCGCGCAAGACCACCACCGCGGCGAAGGCGCCGGCGCGCAAGACCACCACGGCCGCGAAGGCGCCAGCGCGCAAGGCCGCGACCACGGCGTCCGCCGCCAAGAAGACAGCGGCGAAGAAGACGGCCGCGGCGAAGAAGACCGCGTCCACCCGTCCCAGCGGCGGCGCGCGCAAGGCCCCGGCCAAGAAGGCCCCGGCCGCGAAGGTGACGGGCACCTCGTCGACCACCGCCCGCAAGGCGGCGGCGAAGAAGGCCCCGGCGAAGAAGACGACCGCCGCGGCGAAGGCGCCGGCCCGCAAGGTGACTGCCCGCAAGTCGCCGGCCCGCCCGGTCGCCGCCCGAGCCACCGCCCCGAAGGGCGCCCGCAGCGCCGCCCGGAAGGCGACCGGCTGAGAGCGGACCACCTCTCGCCAGGTGGATTTCTCGGCCGGTCACCGGAAGCGGATCACCGGTGGCGCTGTCAGGATTGACCCGTGGTCATCCGACGCGTACTCGCGCCCCGCATCGACTTCGGCGCTCTGCGCCGCGAACTCGGCCTGCCCGAGGAGTTCCCGGCCGACGCCCAGCGTGAAGCGGACGAGGCGGCTGCGGCACCGCCGCAGCCGCCCGTCGACCGCACCGACATACCGTTCGTCACTGTCGACCCCGCCACCTCGCGGGACCTGGACCAGGCGATGCACCTCGCCCGCCGCCCAGGTGGGGGCTACCGGGTGCGGTACGCGATCGCCGACGTCGCCGCGCACGTCACCCCCGGTGGGGCGTTGGAGGCGGAAACCTGGCGGCGGGGGCAGACCATCTACCTGCCCGACGGGAACGTGCCGCTGCACCCGCACACCCTCAGCGAGGGTGCCGCCAGCCTGCTGGCCGACGACGACCGCGCGGCGGTGCTCTGGACCATCGACCTGGACGCCGATGGCGCCACCGTGGCCGTCGAGTTGGAACGCGCCCTCGTGCGCAGTCGCGCCAAACTCGACTACACCAGCGTGCAGGCGGCGGCCGAAGCCGGGCGGTTGCCCGACCCGATCGCGCTGCTGCCGGAGATCGGCGACCTACTGACCGCGCGCGGGTTGCGGCGCGGCGCCATCAACCTGCCGCTGCCCGAGCAGGATCTGGAGCCCGACGGTGAGGGCTGGCGGCTGGTGCTGCGCGCGCCGGTGCCGATGGAGGAGCACAACGCGCAGATCTCCCTGCTGACCGGGATGGCCGCCGCCGACATCATGCTGGCCGGCCGGGTCGGCCTGCTGCGGACCATGCCGGCGCCCAAACCGGAGGCGGTGCAGCGGCTCCGGGCCGCCGCCGCGCCGCTGGGCGTGCACTGGCCGGACGACGTGGGCCCGGGCCAGGTCATCGCCGGGCTGGACGCCGCCCAGCCGCGCGCCGCCGCGTTCATCGACCAGGCGGCCGAGCTGATGCGCGGTGCCGCGTACACCGCCTTCGACGGGGAGCTGCCGGAGCAGCCGGAACATGGTGGCGTCGCGGCCGCGTACGCGCACGTGACGGCGCCGTTGCGGCGGCTGGCCGACCGGTACGCCACCGAGGTCTGCCTGGCCCTGCACGCCGGCCAGCCGGTGCCCGACTGGGCCCGCGCCGCGCTGCCCCGGCTGCCCGAGGTGATGGCGAGCACCGACCGGGTCGCCTCGGCGGCCGCCCGTGGCGCTGTCGAGTTGGCCGAGGCGGCGGTGCTGGAGCACCGGGTGGGCGAGACCTTCGACGCGGCCGTCCTCGACGTCGACGCCCCGCCCAACGGCAAGTCCCGGCCCCGACCGCCCGGTGGCACCGTCGCGTTGGACGCCCCGCCGGTACGCGCCCGCTGCCTCGGCCAACTGCCGCTCGGCGAACGGGTCCGGGTCCGACTGGTCACCGCCGACCCGGCAGCCCGGACCGTCCTGTTCGAGCTGGCCTGAGCGGGCTCCCGGCCGCGCGCTGGCGTCGGGGCAGCGGGCATTCTCACAGCGCTCGGCGATGCTGACCCAGCGAGCGGTTTGCGAGGATGAGGCCATGGCATACGACGCGAGCACGCTGCCCGACGTGTCCGGGCTGACGGTCGGCATCATCGGCGGCACCGGCGACCAGGGGCGAGGACTCGCCTACCGGTTCGCGCGGGCCGGCCAGACGGTGCTGATCGGATCACGGTCGGCCGAGCGGGCCGCCGAGTCCGCGGCCGAGATCGCGGCCCTGCCCGGGGTGCCGGCCAGCGGCAGCGTCACCGGTGCGGCCAACGAGGAGGTGGCCCGACGCAGCGACGTGGTGATCATCGCGGTGCCGTGGGACGGGCACGCCGCCACCGTCGCCGCCCTCGCCGAGCCGCTCGCCGGCCGGATCGTCGTCGACTGCGTCAACCCGCTCGGGTTCGACAAGCAGGGCCCGTACGCGCTGACCGTCGCCGAAGGCAGCGCCGTGCAGCAGGCCGCCGCGTTGCTGCCCAACTCCCGGGTCTGCGCGGCGTTCAACCACGTCAGCGCACCGCTGCTCGCCGATCCCGAGGTCGACCGGATCGACCTGGACGTGCTGATCTGCACCGAGGACCGCGAGCTGGTCGACATCGTCGGTGCGCTCGCCGCCCGGATTCCCGGTATGCGGGGCATCTACGCCGGCCGGTTGCGCAACGCCCACCAGATCGAGGCGTTCACCGCCAACCTGATCGCCATCAACAAGCGTTACAAGGCACACGCCGGCATCCGCGTCACCGACCTCTGACCCGAGCGGCGTGACCCACTCCGGTTCCATGAAATCGCGGTGTCCCGGCGTCCGGGACACCGCGATTTCGGCAAACCCGAGTGGATCACGCCGTGCTGGGTTCTAGAAGGTGTGCTCGGCGGCGGGGAACTCGCCGCCGCGCACCTCGTCGGCGAACCGGCGGGTGGCGTCGGTGAGGGCGCCGGCCAGGTCCGCGTACCGCTTGACGAACCGGGGGGCCTTGCCCGTCCGCAGCCCGGCCATGTCCTGCCAGACCAGCACCTGCGCGTCGGTGTCCGGGCCCGCGCCGATGCCCACCGTGGGAATCGGCAGCTCGTGCGTGATCCGCTTGGCCACCTCGCCGGGCACCATCTCCAGCACCACCGCGAACGCGCCCGCCTCCGCCACCGCCCGCGCGTCGGCCAGCACCTCGTCGGCGGCGTCCCCGCGCCCCTGCACCCGGTAACCGCCCAGTGTGTGCTCACTCTGCGGCGTGAAACCGATGTGCGCCATCACCGGAATGCCGGCACCGACGATCGCGGCGATCTGCGCGGCGTTGCGGCGGCCACCCTCCAGCTTCACGGCGTGACAGCCACCCTCCTTCATGAACCGGACGGCGGTCCGCAGCGCCTGGGCCGGGCCCTCCTCGTACGAGCCGAACGGCAGATCACCGACGATCAGCGCCTGCCGGGTCGCCCGCACCACCGCCCGCACCAGCGGAAGCAGCTCGTCGGCGGTGATCGGCAGGGTCGTCTCGTAGCCGAACACGTTGTTCGCGGCCGAGTCACCGACCAGCAGCACCGGAACACCAGCCTGGTCGAAGATCGACGCCGTGTACTGGTCGTACGAGGTGAGCATCGGCCACCGCTCGCCGCGCTCCTTGGCGGCCATCAGATCGCGGGTGCGGACCCGTCGGGTGGCCGGGCCGCCGTACAACGCGGTCACCTCGTTCGGAGTGGACTCCACCATCTCTGTCTCCCTTCCTCGAGGCCGCCTGCGCGGTCCCCGGGTTCCGTCGCGATCGTCGCACCGTGCGACGGGGTGACGGCAGGGCCCAGTGCAAGATGTCACTCCGCCGCGACGCGAGGCCGCCGCGGACAACGCCGCGAGGCGGCACCGGGCCGCGCCACCGACCCGGCACCCCCCAGGGGTACGACTCAGCCGTGCTCGCGCCACCGGTTGGTGATCGGCAGCCGGCGGTCCCGACCGAACGCCTTCATGGAGATCTTCGTGCCCGGCGCCGACTGCCGTCGCTTGTACTCGGCGGTATCCACCAACCGCAGCACCTTGTCCACCACCGCCGGGTCGTGACCCGACTCGACCAGCCCGTCGCGGCCCAGGTCGCCGTCCACGTAGCCGATCAGGATCGGGTCCAGGACGTCGTAGTCCGGCAGGGTGTCGCTGTCGAGCTGGCCCGGGCTCAGTTCGGCGCTCGGCGGCTTCCCGATCGAGTTCTCCGGAATCGGGGCGGTCTCACCGCGCCGGGCCGCGTCCCTGTTACGCCACTTCGCGAGCCGCCAGACCAGCGTCTTCCAGACATCCTTGACCGGGTTGAAGCCGCCCACCGAGTCGCCGTACAGGGTGGAATAGCCGACCGCCAGCTCACTCTTGTTGCCGGTGGTCAACACCAGGTGGCCCTCCTGGTTCGACAGCGCCATCAGGATCACGCCACGGACCCGGGCCTGCAGGTTCTCCACGGCCACGCCGGACAACGACAGGTTCGCCAGGAAACCGTCGACCATCGGCTGGATCGGCTCGACGCGGTAGTCCAGGCCGGTGCGCTTGGCCAGGTCGGCGGCGTCCTCCCGGGAGTGCTCCGACGAGTGCTGGCTGGGCAGCGACACCCCGACCACCCG
The DNA here is from genome assembly GCF_003857055.1 of Micromonospora inaquosa. Classification (GTDB taxonomy): domain Bacteria; phylum Actinomycetota; class Actinomycetes; order Mycobacteriales; family Micromonosporaceae; genus Micromonospora; species Micromonospora inaquosa. The sequence goes on from NZ_QGSZ01000125.1 coordinate 25,405, forward strand.
GTCCGGCCCCAGCGCGTCGACGGCGAGGGCGGCCACCACCGCCGAGTCGATGCCACCGGACAAACCGAGCACCACCGAGGGGAACCGGTTCTTGTTGACGTAGTCGCGCAGGCCCAGCACCAGCGCCTGCCACACCTCGGCCTCGTCGGCCACCGGCTCGATCAGCCCGCCGGTGACGGCCGGACCGGACGGCGTCGGCGGAATGCCGTCCAGCGTGCTGTGCACGATCCGCATGCCGTCCGCCACCGTCTCGGTGGTCGGCGCGGTGGCCGCGGCCGGCAGCTCGACATCGTGCACGAGCAGGTGCTCGACGAACTGCGGGGCCCGGGTGAGCAGCTCACCGTCGGCGCTCACGATCATCGAGTCGCCCTCGAAGACCAGCTCGTCCTGGCCGCCGGTCATGTTGACGTACGCGATGGCGGCACCCGCCTCGGCGGCCCGGCGGCGGACCAGCGGCAGCCGGATGTCGTCCTTGTTCAGCTCGTACGGCGAGCCGTTGATGTTGACGACCAGGCCGACGCCGGCCCGACGGGCGGCGGCGAACGGACCGCCGGCCTGCCACAGGTCCTCGCAGATGGTCAACGCGACGTCCACCCCGCCGATCCGCACGACGGTCAGCGAGTCACCGGAGACGAAGTACCGGTCCTCGTCGAAGACCCCGTAATTGGGCAGGTGGTGCTTGAAGTAGCGGGCGGCCACCACGCCCCGGTGCAGCAGCGCGGCGGCGTTGCGGGCCCCCCGGCCCGCCTCGGCGTCCCCGCTGACCTGCGGTGGCCCGTCGGCGTCCAGGTAACCGACCACGACCGGCAACTCGCCGAGACCATCGGCGGCCAGGTCGGCGGCCAGCCGCTGCACGGCGGCCTGGGACGCGGCGACGAAGGACCGCCGGAAGACCAGATCCTCGACCGGGTAGCCGGTCAGCATCATCTCCGGGAAGAGCACCAACTGGGCACCGGCATCGGCGGCCTGGCGGGTCCAACTGCGGACCAGGTCGGCGTTCCCGGCGAGGTCGCCGACGCTCGGGTTGACCTGGGACAGGGCGAGACGCAGGGTGGGCATGTCTTCATCTTGCCCCAGCCTCGTGGCGACAATCCGTAGCCTCGGACGAGATTGCCGCCACCCCGCCGCGACGGCGCTGGCCAGGCGGCGACGGCCGGAACTCGGCCGTCCGGGCGGCGGGCGGGGGCGGCGCGCACCCGACGGCCGGGGCGGTGCGGCACCGCGACGGCCAGGGCACCCGCTCGCCGGGCGGGACACGAGGGGACGGCCGGCGGCAGTTCGCGTAACGTCTGCGTAACCAGGCCCGGGAAGACTGGGCGATCAGGTCGGGCGCAGCCCGGCCAAGGCGGACAAAGAGTGTCGCGAGGGGTTGGGGAAGTGGACCGTCAGCAGGAGTTCGTCCTCCGGACGCTGGAAGAGCGGGACATCCGGTTCGTCCGGCTGTGGTTCACCGACGTTCTGGGCACGCTCAAGAGCGTTTCGGTGGCGCCCGCCGAGCTGGAGGCCGCCTTCGAGGAAGGCATCGGCTTCGACGGCTCGGCGATCGAGGGCTTCGCCCGCGTCTTCGAATCGGACATGGTGGCCATGCCCGACCCGACCACCTTCCAGGTCTTCCCCTTCGAGGGCGGGGTCAGCGGCGAGAGCGCCCGGATGTTCTGCGACATCCTGCTGCCCGACGGCAGTCCGTCCTGGGCAGACCCCCGGCACGTGCTGCGCCGCGCCCTGTCCAAGGCAGCCGAGAAGGGCTTCACCTTCTACACCCACCCCGAGATCGAGTTCTTCCTGCTGGAAAACGGCCCGCAGGACGGCTCGGTGCCCACCCCGGTCGACACCGGCGGCTACTTCGAGCACACCACCCACGCCGTGGCGCGGGACTTCCGCCGCCAGGGCGTGCTGGCGCTGGAACGGATCGGCATCTCGGTGGAGTTCAGCCACCACGAGGTCGCGCCCGGCCAGCAGGAGATCGACCTGCGCTACGCCGACGCGCTCACCACCGCCGACAACATCATGACCTTCCGGCACGTGGTCAAGGAGGTCGCGCTCTCCACCGGTGTGCAGGCCAGCTTCATGCCGAAGCCGTTCACCGACCAGCCGGGCAGCGGGATGCACACCCACCTGTCGCTGTTCGAAGGGGAGCGCAACGCCTTCCACGACAGCGGCGACCCGATGAAGCTGTCCAAGGTGGCGAAGTCCTTCATCGCCGGCCTGCTGGTGCACGCCCGGGAATACACCGCGGTCACCAACCAGTGGGTCAACTCGTACAAGCGGCTCTTCCCGCAGCACCTGCCCGACCGGATCACCGAGAGCCCGGCGTACGTCTGCTGGGGTCACCTCAACCGGTCCGCGCTGGTCCGGGTTCCCGCGTACGGCAAGCCCAACTCGGCCCGCGTCGAGGTCCGCTCACTGGACTCGGCCACCAACCCGTACCTCGCCTTCGCGGTGCTGCTCGGCGCCGGCCTCAAGGGCATCGAGGAGGGGTACGAGCTGCCGCCGGGCGCCGAGGACGACGTGTGGTCGCTGACCAGCGCGGAGCGGCGTGCCATGGGCTACGAGGCGCTGCCGGAGAACCTCGCCGAGGCGATCGACGTGATGGCCGGCTCCGAACTGGTCGCGGAGGTGCTCGGCGAGCACGTCTTCGACTTCTTCCTGCGCAACAAGCGGGCAGAGTGGGAGCAGTACCGCCGCGAGGTCACCCCGTACGAGCGGCAGCGCTACCTGGCGCTGTAGGCGCAGGGGCTGACGCGATTGCGCGGTGCCGCTATCGTCTCGATCACCGCGCCGGTACCCCTCCGGGCGGAGAGTCGGGAGGCAAGTCGGTGCTGGAGGATCTGCTCAGCGGTGCCTGGCAGAGCGTCGTGTTCGGGATCGTCGGCGTCGGGCTGATGGCCGCCGGGTTCGGGCTCGTCGACCTGCTCACCCCGGGCCGGCTACGGGACCTGATCTGGGTCGAGCGCAACGCCAACGCGGGGTTGCTGCTCGCCGCCAACCAGCTCGGCATCGCCGGGATCGTCTTCACGGCGATCCTGACCAGCTACAGCGACTTCGGCAAGGGGCTCGCCTCCACCGTGCTCTTCGGGGTGGTCGGGTTGGCGATCATGGCGTTGGCCTTCGTGGTGCTGGACCTGCTCACCCCCGGCAAGCTCGGCGAGGTCATCTGCTCACCCGAGCCGCACCCGGCCGCCCGGGTCAGCGCCGCCACCCACTTCGGTGCCGCGCTGATCGTCTGCGCCTGCATCGCCTGACGGCCGCCCTCCGCGCCGTCGCGCGGGCGGTCGCCGGGGGCGTCGTACCCCGGCCGTAGCGTGCCGGGTATGAACCGCACGGACCGCCTCTACGCGCTGGTCGAGGAGTTGCGGGCGGTGTCACCACGCCCGCGCAGTGCCCGCTGGCTGGCCGCGCGCTTCGAGGTGAGCAGCCGCACCATCGAACGGGACCTCGGCGCGTTGCAGGAGGCCGGAGTGCCGATCTGGGCCGAGCCCGGCCGCACCGGCGGCTACGTCCTGGACCGCGCCCGCACGCTGCCTCCGGTCAACCTGACCGCCGCCGAGGCGGTGGCGATGGCCGTGGCGCTGCACCGGCTCGCCGGCACGCCGTTCGCCGGGCCGGGTGCCACCGCGCTACGCAAGCTGGTGGCGGTGCTGCCAGCGGCCGACGCCGCCGAGGCGCACCGCCTCGCCGGCCGGGTGCACCTGATCGGCGACGGGCCGGCCACGCCCGTCCCGGCCACCGTCGCCGACGCGGTCGCCGCGCGGCGGGTGCTGCGCATCCGGTACGCGGACCGCGCCGGCACCGACTCGACCCGTGACGTCGAACCGCTCGGCTACCTCGGCAACTCCCGACACTGGTACCTGCTCGCCTGGTGCCGGCTGCGCGACGAGCTGCGCTGTTTCCGTACCGACCGGATCCGGGCAGTCCAAGCGCTGCCCGACGTGGTGGCCCGGGAGCTACGCCTGAGCGATCTCGACATCCCGAACGAACGACTCCGTCCGCTGAGTCTGGTCTGAGGTCGCGGCGGACCTCGGGCGGCTCTGGCCGGGCGCTCCCCAGTCGGATGATCCGGAAACACCGACAGGACGGTGTCGCGGACGGCACCGAGACTGCTCCAGACGACGGCCGAACGGCCGGCACGGGAAATTCTGGAGGCAGCAGATGTCCAGGTCCACCACGCCCATCACCTGGTTCGAGATCGGCACCGACCGCCCCGAGGAAGCGGAGAAGTTCTACGGCGAACTGTTCGGCTGGACCTTCGAGGAGCAGGGATCGGCCAACGGCGGGTCCTACCGGGTGACCGGGGCCGGTGGCGACACCGGGATCGGCGGGGCGATCCGGGGGACCGACGGGACCTCGCCGACCTACACGGTGTTCTACGCCGAAGTCGCCGACGTGGCGGAGACCTGCCGACGGGCCGAAGCGGCCGGCGGCCGGGTGCTGGTGCCGGCGCGGACGACGCCGAGCGGTCTCACGTCGGCCCACCTACTCGACTCGACCGGCAATCGTCTGGGCATCTTCACGCCCCCGCCCCAGCAGAGCTGACCGCCCTTTCCGGCGCTGGGCTGATGGCCTGGCTTGGCTTGGCTCGGCCTGATGGCTTGGCCTGGCTTGGTGATGGCTTGGCTTGGCTTGGCTTGGCTTGGCTCGGTGATCGACTCGGTTTTCAAGAAGTCGGGGTATCCGAGTGCGTCGGATACCCCGACTTGATGGAAACCGAGTGAAGTCGGGGTATCCGAGTGCGTCAGACACCCCGACTTCACGGAAACCGAGTGGATCAAGCCGCAACGGGGCCGGGTGGGCCCCGGCCCGGCAGGCGGACCGGGGCCGCTTGTGGCGTACAGAGGCCGACCCGGCCTGCCGGTGCCCCGGGCCTGCCGGGGCCTGCCCGGTCGGGCAGGGCCTGCGGGTGCGGCCGGGCCTGCCGGGGCTTGCCCGGCCGGGCCTGGCCTGCGGGTGCGTGCCGGGTCGGGCCGGTACCTGCCGGGTCGGGCCGCCGGACTACTTGGCGGGCGTACCTTCGCCGTGTTGTGCGCCTGGGCCGCGGTGCCAGCCCGGGCCGCGGTGCCCGCCGGGGCCGGGGAAGACGCCGGCCTCGACGGCCTTGGTGATGGCGTCGGCCTGCTCCTGGGTGAGCTTGCCGTCCTTGACCGCCTGCTCCAGGCGCTGCTTGAGCGCGGCCTGCCGGTCCTCGGCGGACGGGCGCTGCGGTCGGTCGGTCGGCCGGTGCTGCTCGCGGATCTTCTCCAGTGCGGCGGTCACCTTGTCGGTGGGCACGCCCAGCTCCTTGGCGAGCGCCTCGGCGAGCTCGCCCTGCCGGTCCTTCGCACCGGGCGCCGCGCCCGGAGCCGGGGCGGTGCTGGTACTCGGTGTCGGCGTGGAACTGTCGGCGGCGAACGCGATCGTCGGGGCCGCGATCCCGACGCCGAGGACGCCGGCGGTGGCCAGGCCGGCCAACAGGTGCTTCCTGCGGATGGTGCGGGACATGCTGTCCTCCAGGGGTTCGGTCATCGTGCGCTGACGTGACCGACAGTGACCGGGCAGTCTGGGCGGAAGCCGTGGCGACCCTGTCAGCGGGCTGACAATCCTGGCCGCCGGGGGCCGAAAATCGGTGGTGTCGTCGCTGGCTGAGTGGTCAGGGTGGACGATTCACCGACGGAAGGACACGTGAAATGACCGTCGAAATTCGGGAAATTCCACTCGTCGGGCCGGAATCCGGACCGTACGGCATCACGGCCGGCCCGGACGGCGCGCTGTGGCTGACGCTGGCCCAGGCCGGCGGGATCGCCCGGTTGTCGCCCGACGGCGCAGTCCGGACCTACCCGCTGGAGCCGGCGGGTGGCCGCCCGTTGATCATCACGACCGGAGCGGACGGTGCGCTCTGGTTCACCCGCTCGGGGGACGACCGGATCGGTCGGATCACCGTCGACGGCGAGCAGCGGACCATCGCACTGCCGGCCGGCACGGGGCCGTGCGGCATCGCGGCCGGGCCCGATGGCGCGCTCTGGTACGCCGGGATGAACTCCGACACGATCGGCCGGGTGGAGACCGACGGCACCCACAGCGCATTCCCGCTGCCGGTGACCGGCGGGTTCCCTTCGATGATCACTGCTGGCGCGGACCGGGCGCTCTGGTTCACCCTCAACCAGGCGAACGCGATCGGCCGGATAGACCTCGACGGCAGGGTGACGCTGTACCCGTTACCCACCGTCAATGCGGGCCCGGTCGGCATAACCCTCGGCGACGACGGCGCCATCTGGTTCGTGGAGATCGCGGCCGGTCAACTCGGCCGGATCGACCCGGACGGCGAGATCGTCGAGTTCCCGCTGCCGGACCGGTCGGCCCGTCCGCACGCGATCGTCGCCGACCCGGACGGCGGCGCGTGGTTCACCGAGTGGGGCGCCAACCGGATCGGTCACCTCGATCCCAACTGTCGCATCGAGGGGTACGCCCTACCCACCCCCGACGCCGAACCGCACGGCATCACCCGCACCTCCACCGGCATCTGGGCCGCCCTGGAAATCGGCGCAATAGCCC
>NZ_QGSZ01000326.1 GCF_003857055.1 Micromonospora inaquosa
GTGCGGTGAGCAGACCGACCATCCGCTGGGCCGCGCCGACCCGGCCGAGCAGCCCGCTCGGCACGTGCCGCTGCCCGTACGAGGCGCAGAGGCTGTTCCACACCACAGTGCCGGCGGCGAAGACGCCCAGCGCGATCCCACCCGGCACCGGATGCCGAGCCAGCGCGAAGCCGGTCAGCGCCACGGTCTGCGCGGCCAGCACCGCACGCAGCGCCGGCACGGTGCCGGTGGCGGGCGCGGCGGCGGGGACGTTCGCGCTGGTCACCCTCGTGGCATGGCGGGCTCTGCGGCCGGTCGCACCCGGCGTGCTGAGCCGCAGCGGCGCGGTCTAGCCCGGCGTTCGCTCGCGGTGGGACAGCCCGGACAGGCGCAGCGCGATCCGGCGGCGGGCCGGCGGAACGGCACCGAGTAGCCGGAGCAGCACGTCCCGGGCCGGCCGACGGGCCGGGGAGACGCCCGCCAACCTGGTCAGCCCGGCGGCGAAGCCCATCACGTCCTCGGCCATCGGCCGTTGCCGGGCGGTGTAGTCGTCGAGCAGCGTCTCCGGGCCACCGTCGAACACGTCGGCCAGGGCGGTGCCGAGCGCAACCGCGTCGCAGATGCCGAGGTTCATGCCCTGGCCACCGGCCGGGCTGTGCACGTGCCCGGCGTCGCCGGCCAGCAGGACCGGCCCGGTTCGGAAGGTGTCGGCGATCCGGTGGTGCACCCGGAACCGGGAGCCCCAGAGCACCTCGGTCAGCCGGTCGGGTCGTCGTGCCGGGCCGCGCTCGTCGAGCAGCGCCTGAAGGTAGGCCGCATCCGGTTCGGCCGGCGCGGTCTTTACGGCGGCGACCAACCGGACCACCCCGTCAGGGAGCGGCGCCCAGATCAGCGGCCCGGAGCGGGCGAGGAAGAGCGCCGCCTCGTCGCGGGGCAGCACGCTGCGCACCCGCACGTCGGCGAGGACGAAGGACTCCTCGTCGGTGCCGCCGGTGAAGCCGATGCCGGCCAACTGCCGGACCGTGCTGTGCAGGCCGTCCGCGCCGACCACGAACCGGGCGCGCACCGCCTCCCCGTCGACCTGGGCGAGCATGCCGGCACCGGCGTGGGTCAGCCCGGTGAGCTGGCACGGTCGTCGTGCCTGGACGCCGAGCTCGGCCAACTTCTGGGTGAGCACGGCCTCGGTGACCGCCTGGGAGACCAACAGCGCGTAGGGGAAGCGGGACGGCAACTCGTGGAACGGCACCGACAGCAGCACCCGGTCCCGGTCGCGCACTGTGAAACGCGGCGTCCGCACCGCCTGGGCGATCAGCGGCGTGGCGGCGTCGATCCGGTCCAGCACCTCCAGGGTGTACGCGTGCACGACGGCGGCGCGGGAGGTCGTCGGCGGCCCGGCCAACCGGTCCAGCACTGTCACCTCGACCCCTCGCCGGGCCAGCGTCAACGCGGTGGCGAGACCGGTGGGGCCGGCGCCCACCACCAGAACGTCGGTGCTCGTGGGCAGCATGGCCACCTCCAGACGACCGTTGCCAACACATGTTGGCAAACACTCGTTGGCAACGCTAGAGCCCTCGCAATTGCCTGTCAACAGTTGTTGGCATACGGTCGTTGGCATGACCTCGTCCACCCGGTCGACCCAACCCCGCCGCCGCTCCGACGCCACCCGGGCGGCGATCCTGCGAGCAGCCCGGGAACGGTTCGCGGCAGACGGCTACGAGCGCGCCACCATCCGGGCCATCGCCGCCGACGCCCAGATCGACCCGTCGATGGTCATGCGCTACTACGGCAGCAAGGAAGGGCTCTTCGCGGCGGCGGCCGAGTTCGATCTACGCCTACCCGACCTGACCTCGGTGCCGCCCGCCCGACTCGGTGAGGTGCTGGTCAAGCACTTCCTCGCCCGCTGGGAAGGCGACGAGACCCTGGTGGCGCTGCTCCGGGCCGCCAGCACCAACCCCGGCGCGGCCGAACGCATGCGCGGCATCTTCGCCGACCAGCTCACCGGCGCCGTGGCCACCTTCGGCGCCGACCCGACGCTGACCGCCCGACGGGCCGGCCTGGTGGCCAGTCAGATCCTCGGCCTCGCCTTCACCCGATACATCGTCCGGCTGCCGCCCATGGTGGACACCACGCCGGACGAGCTGGTCTCCTGGGTCGCGCCGACTCTCCAGCGCTATCTGACCGGAACGCCACCGAGCTGACCCAACCTTTTCCCGCCTCCCATGCGTCTGCCAAGTGACACGTACAGCGCGACGGCGGGGAGGGGGGCGGATGGCGCCGACGAGGGACGACGGACGCGACGGCTACCTCGCCTTCGTGGAGAACCACCAGCACCGGCTGCTCCGCGCGGCCTACCTGATCTGCGGCAACCGGCATCAGGCCGAAGACCTCCTCCAGGACGCGCTGCTGAAGCTGGCGCTGCGCTGGTCCTCGGTCCGCGACGGCGACCCCTCCGCGTACGTGCGGGCCATCCTCTACCGGGACTCGGTGTCGTGGTGGCGTCGCCGGCGGCGGGAATGGCTCAGCGCCGCGCCGCCGGACCAGGTGACCCACGACCGGGACGGCGCGTTGCGGCTGACGATGCACGACGCGTTGGGCCTGCTGCCACCACGGCAGCGGGCCGTTCTGGTGCTGCGCTACTACGAGGACCTGACCGAGGTCGCCACCGCGGAGGCGCTGGGGGTGACCGTCGGCACCGTGAAGAGCCAGTGTCATGCGGCGCTGCGCCGACTCCGCGAGGTCGCCCCGGACCTCGCCCGCGATGCCCGTCCGGGCCGAGGCTCGGCCGATCTGGCCAGCGGTCTGGAGGTGAACCCGTGAACGAGCAGGAGCTGCGCCGACTGCTGACCGTCAGCGTCGAGGACGTGCTGCCCAGCCAGCCGGCCGCCGCCGGATGGGAGCGGGCTCGGCGGACCCGGCGTACCCGACGGGCTGTCGCAGTGGTCGCCCTGGCCGTGGTGCTGGTCGGTGGTGGCACGGTCGCGGCGGTGCGACCGCCCGCCGATCCCGCGCCGGTCCCCCCGGTGGGTCCGACGGTCACCCCGACCGTCGACCCCTCCCACGCGGGTCCGGTGCAGAAGCCGCCCGCCGAGCTGACCTTCCCTCCCGATCCGTTGGCCCGGCTCGGCGATCCGGCGACCGTGCCGCTCTCCGAGCGACCGGTCCAACGGGCCCTGGCGCTGTTCCAGCCGGTGGACGAGGAGAATCACCCGAACGGCGCGATCCGGGTGCTCGGCAACGACGGTGTGGTGCGCAGCCTCGACGTGGTGACGCTGGCACCGACTCGGGACGCGAGCGGCAACGAGGCGGCCGCGCTGAAGCCGGGAGTGCTGTCGCCGGACGGCCGGTCCGCCGCGTTCGCGCAGACCAAAGAGCTGGTCATGATCGATCTCACCACGGCGGCCGTCCGTCGGATACCGCTCGACGGCTACCTGGAACAGGTGGTGTGGGCGCACGACCGGGTGCTGGTCGGGGGCGACGACCGGACGTACGCGGTGGACCGGGTCACCGGGACGGCCAGCACGTTCGACGGGTCGACCTGGGAGTTGATCGCACCTGATCCGTCCGCCGGCCGCGAGGCCCCGTTGATCGAGATGTACGGCGAGGGGACCAGCCTGAACCTACGCACCCGGACCGCCCGGGAGGGCGAGCTCCGCTCCGAACAGCCGGTCAACGCCTCGGCGCTGCCCTCGCCCTACCAGGTCAACGAGTTCTACGGTCGGGGTTGGCTGCACGGCGAGCGACTGGCCCGAGCAGCTTGGATCACCAGCAGCGAGATCAACGGTGCCGAGGGGGCGGCTGTGCTGGACGCGCGGACCGGTGCCGTGCTCCACCTGCTCGATCTGGGCCGGGATCGCGCCAAGGGCTGCTGTGAGGTCCTGGGCTGGGACAACAGGGGTGCCGTGTTACTGCGACTGGAACCGGCCGCCCTGGCCCGCTGGAACCCGGAGACCGGGGAGATCAGCGGCATCATCGGCGACCTGCGCGGCGTGATCGCCCTCGCGGCGTGATCGACTCGGGTCATTGATATCGCGGTGTCCGGGCGAGCGGGACAGCCCGACAGCAGGGAACCCGAGTCGATCACGCGACGACCGACAGGAGGCCGGACTGATCAGGCGGCCAGGCCCCCGGGCTGGTCGCCCTTGACCACGGGCGCCCGGACCAGGTTGCCCCACTCGGTCCACGAGCCGTCGTAGTTGCGCACCTGCGGGTAGCCCAACAGGTGCCGCAGCACGAACCAGGTGTGGCTGGACCGCTCGCCGATCCGGCAGTACGCGACCACGTCGTCGTCGGGGCTCAGCCCCAACTGGTCGGCGTAGATCGCCTTCAGCTCGTCGGCGGACTTGAACGTGCCGTCCTCGTTCGCGGCCGACTTCCACGCCTTGCTGACCGCACCCGGGATGTGCCCGCCGCGCAGCGCGCCCTCCTGCGGGTAGTCCGGCATGTGCAGCATCTCGCCGGTGTACTCACCCGGCGAGCGGACGTCGACCAGCGGCCGGCCCGCGGCGACGTGCGCCATGACCTGCTCACGGAAGGCCCGCAGCGGCGCGTCGTTACGCATCGGCACCGGATAGTCGGCCAGCGGACGAGCTGGCTTGTCCCGGGTCACCTCGCGCCCCTCGGCGATCCACTTCTGCCGGCCGCCGTCGAGCAGACGCACATCGACGTGACCGAAGAGCGAGAAGACCCAGAGGGCGTACGCGGCCCACCAGTTGAAGTTGTCGCCGTAGAAGACGACAGTGTCGCCCCGGCCGATGCCCTTCGCGGCACACATCTCGGCGAAGCTCTTGGGATCCAGGTAGTCCCGGGTCACCTGATCGTTCAGCTCCAGGTGCCAGTCGACCTTGACGGCACCGGGAATGTGCCCGGATTCGTAGAGCAGCACGTCCTCGTCGCACTCGACGACGACGAGGCCTTCGTCGCCCAGATGCTCGGCCAGCCACTCGGTGGTGACCAACCGCTGCGGGTCCGCGTACGACTGGAGGCGGGGATCGGGATCGTTCGGCACAGACATGATCCCCAAGGTACGCCGGATCCCCGTCCACGACCGCTGTAACGTGACCGGCCCACCACCCCGCACGGGATGGTGGGCCGGTGGACTGGGCCGCCCACCGGGTTACTCCGGGCCGGGCGGCAGCCCTAGATGCCCGGCGGCACGTTGCCGACGAAGAAGGCGAACGACGCCGCATCCGACTGGGTGCCGTTCCGGTCGATGCTCCAGACGGTGAGCGAGGTCAGGCCGGCCTTCATCGGCGCCCAGGTCACCGACGCGGTGCCGTCGGCCGCCGCGGCCACGGTGCTGGTCACCGCGCCGAAGCGATAGCGGTAACTGACCACGTCGGGCTGGCGCGGGGTGAAGGTGAAGACGCCGGGCACGCCCGGCCCCCCGCTGGTGCCGCCCTGCTGATAGACCGTCGCGGTGATCTTCGGGGCGGTGGTCAGCCGGAAGACACTCGCCGCGGTTGCGGTCACACCGTCGGCGGTCACGCTGGTCACTGAGAGCGTCCGAGAGCCGCCGCGAGTCGCGGTGACGGTGAACGTGGCGGTGCCGTCGGCCGCCGCCTCCACCGTCTGTTCCGGGTCGCCGTCCAACTGGAACCGGTAGCGGATCACCCCAGCCATCTGCGGCTGCACGGTGAACGGGGTCGGCACGCCGATCTCGGTGAGCCGGCCGGTGATGATCGGCGCGACGTCGCTGGCCCGGAATTCGTACCGCGCCTCGGGCGACCTGTTCCCGGCCTCGTCAAGGCTCTGCACCACAAGGGTTCTGGGTCCCGCCTCCGGGTGGAGCGTGACTGTGGCCAAGCCACCGGGGCGGTCCGCCGACACCGTCTGGACGCCATCGCCGAGCAGCTCATACCGGAAGCCAACCGCGTCCGGCGTCGAGGCCGCGTCGAAGGTGAACTGTCCCGGCAGCGCCGGGTGCCAACCCTCGACCGGGAAGTCGCTGGAGGTGACCACCGGCGCGACCTCCGGGCCGTGGAAGTCGGTCCGGAGATAGCAGAGGTCGCTCCACTCACCGGTTGCCCAACTGTCCGCCGCCTGCACCTGCCACGCGTACACCCGGTCGTGGGTCAGCAGTTCCCGTTCGAAGAGGCCGCTCTCCCGATCACCGTCCCGACCGTTGGCCCCGAACCGCTCGATTCGGGCCGTCGGCTCGTCGACCGGCCAGAGCGCGAAGGTGGCGGTCAACCGGTCGGTGAAACCGTTTTCGTCGACGTCCGGGTCACGCAGGACGGCAGAGAGCGTCAGGTCGTCGTTCTGCCACAACTGGTACGGCTCCGCCGTCGTGCACGGCTTGCCGGAGGTCTGCAGCTCAGTCGGTGCACCCGGCGGCTGGTTGTCGCCGATGGAGAGCGCGTACCGCGTGTCGCTCGCGACGGCGGGCGCGGCCGTGAGCGTGAGCGTCCCGGCGGCTACCGCCACGGAAAGTCCCGTCGCCAGCAGGGCCCGGAGCGGTCTTGCCGATGTCGTCGTGCCAGGTACGAGGGCCATCCCTCATCCGCCTTTCCCCGATGTCCCCGCCTTCCGATCAGCGGGGGCAGCGGATGCTATCGGGGCGGGCGGACATCGGGCGACCCCGATTCGATGGATGGGCTCCACAATGGATTTCATCCGAGCCGTTCAGGTGCGGCGGTGGACGATCCGACCGGCGACCACGGTCACCAGACAGGTGCCGTCGACACCGTGCACCGCGAGGTCGGCCCGCCCGTCCGCACGCAGCGTCGGCGCCACGGCGGTGGCCAGCACCAGCAGGTCGCTCCGCTCGGCGGCGGCCCGCAGCGCCGGGTCGGTCAGGTGTTCCGCCAGGACCGCCGTCACCCCGGTACGCAGCAGCGCGTGCACCCTCTCGCGCGGGGTCGGCGCGGGCGGCAGCGGACGGTCGTGCAGCAGACCCGGCCCCAGCGTGCCGGGCCAACGGCGAACCCGGGCACCGGCGTACGCCGAACTCAGCTCGGTCAGTGGGCCGACGGCCGCGACCCGGTCGCCACTGACCAGCACGGCGTGCTCCGGCACCGGTTCGCCGTGCAGGTCGCGGCGCAGCAGTGCCGCCGTGTGCAGGGTGAGCACGCTCAGTCGACGAGCGGCCCGAGTTGCGGGCGCTTCGCCGTCACGGTGTCGCCGGACGACCGACCGGTCAACCGCCGCTTCACCCAGGGAGCGAGGTGCTGACCGGCCCACCGCAGGTCGGCGGCGCGGGCCGCCAGCCACGGCGACGGCGCCGGGTGCGGTGGGACCATCAGCCACTCTTCGTCGCAACCAACCCCGAGGGCGTTCAACACCTGCCCGGCGACCCGGCGGTGGCCGGCCGGGGAGAGGTGCAACCGGTCGGTGCTCCAGAGCATCGGATTGAGGAACGTGTCGTCGGCGTACAGGTCGACCATGATGGCGCCGTGCCGCTCGGCGGTCTCACCGACCGCCTGGTTGAGCAACTGCACCCGGGGCGCGACGAGGCGTTGGCCGGGCAGTCGGGCCATCACGTCCGCAAATCGGAAGAGGAGCACGTCCGCGCCGCCCGAGCGCAGTTGCCGGACCACCTCGTCGAACCGGGCGACCAGCGTGTCCGGGTCGAAGGTGCGCCGCAGCACGTCGTTGCCACCGGCCGCGAAGCTGATCAGATCCGGCTTCATCGCCACCGCGGAGGGCACCTGCTCGGCGACGACACTGGGGAAGAGTCGGCCCCGGATGGCCAGGTTGGCGTACCGGAAGTCGGGCCCCGCCTCGGCGGCGAGCCGGGTCGCCACCAGGTCCGCCCATCCCCGGTAGGTGCCGTCCGGGTACGCGTCGTCCATACCTTCGGTGAAGCTGTCCCCGACCGCGACAAAGCTGCCCCAGCGCACCCGCGCCTCCCTCACGCCACTCGTTGCCTGCGGCGACCAGTCTGTCACCGCGGGAACGCCCGAGGCCGCCCCGAATCCACGACGTGTCGGAGGTCATTGCCGCAGTTCCGACCCGCCGGCCTGATTCGGCACCGCGTCGCCGATTCGGGGCGTTGCGCCGCGATATCCGCTATGTCGAAATGGATGGCTCACTCTGCCGCGTCGACCGTAGGCTGCGCGGATGCTGCTACGCATGTCGACCCTGTTGCTGCGGACCCTGCGCGAGGATCCGGGCGACGCGGAGGTGCCGAGCCACCGGCTTCTCCTGCGCGCCGGTTACATCCGTCGCGCCGCACCGGGCGGCTACACCTTGCTGCCGCTGGGCAAGCTGGTGCTGGACCGGATCACCGACGTGGTGCGCGGCGAGTTGTTCGCGATTGGCGACCAGGAGGTGCACTTCCCGGCGTTGCTGCCCGCCGAGCCGTACCGCACGAGCGGCCGGTGGACAGAGTACGGCGACCTCCTCTTCACCCTCGCCGACCGGCGCGGCGCCGAGCACCTGTTGGCGCCCACCCACGAGGAGATGGCGGCGCTGCTGGTCAAGGACGTGTTCACCTCGTACCGGGACTTCCCGGTGACGCTGTTCCAGGTGCAGACGAAGTTCCGCGACGAGGCGCGGCCCCGCGCCGGGCTGCTGCGCGGCCGGGAGTTCCTGATGAAGGACGCGTACTCGTTCGACCTGGACGAGGCGGGTTTGCGGGACGCGTACGCCCGGCACCGGTCGGCGTACCAGCGGATCTTCGACCGGCTGGGCCTTGAGTACACGGTGGTGCACGCGATGTCCGGTGCCATGGGTGGCTCGGCGTCGGAGGAGTTCCTGGCCGCGACACCGGTCGGTGAGGACACCTTCGTCGGCTGCACCGCCTGCGACTACGCGGCGAACACCGAGGCGGTGGTCACCCGGGTGCCCGCCGCGAGCGATCCGGCCGCGCCGCCGGCCGCCGAGGTGTACGACACCCCGGACACCCCGACCATCGCCAGCCTGGTGGAGTTGGCCAACGCCCGCAGGCTCGGCGGCCGGGACGGCTGGACCGCCGCGGACACGTTGAAGAACGTCGTGTTGACCGTCCGCCAACCGGGTGCCGAGCGAGCCGAGCTGCTGGTGATCGGGCTGCCCGGTGACCGGGAGGTCGACCTGAAGCGGCTGGGCGCCGCGCTGGAACCGGCCCAGGTGGCCGTCTTCGACGAGTGGGCCACGCATCCGGAGCTGGTACGCGGGTACCTCGGCCCGCAGGTGCTCGACAAGCTGGGCATCCGCTACCTCGTCGATCCCCGGGTGGTGCCCGGCTCGGCGTGGCTGACCGGGGCGAACGAGCCGGGGCGGCACGCGACCGACGTGGTCTGCGGGCGGGACTTCACGCCCGACGGCACGATCGAGGCCGCCGAGGTACGCGCCGGCGATCCCTGTCCCGACTGCGGCGACGGCGAGCTGACCATCCGGCGGGGCATCGAGATCGGGCACATCTTCCAGCTCGGTCGCCGGTACACCGACGCGTTCGCGGTCGACGTGCTCGGGCCGGCCGGCAAACCGGTCCGGCCCACCATGGGTTGCTACGGCATCGGGATCTCCCGGGCGGTCGCGGCCATCGCCGAGCAGCACCACGACGACCGGGGGCTGGTCTGGCCGGCGGCGGTGGCGCCGTGCGACGTACACCTGGTGGTGGCGGGCAAGGGTCCGCAACTCGACGCGGCGCTGGAGCTCGGCGGGCGGCTCGCCGCCGCCGGCCTGCGGGTGCTTGTCGACGACCGCACGCACGTCTCGGCCGGGGTGAAGTTCACCGACGCGGAGCTGATCGGCATCCCCCGGTCCGTCGTGGTCGGCCGCCGACTCGCCGACGGGTACGTCGAGCTGCGCGAGCGGGCCGGCGACGAGCGCAGCGAACTGCCCCTGGACGGTCTTGTCGACCGACTTGTCCACGAGGTACGCCGTGAACGTGGAACCGTGGTGTAGCTGCCACACCACGGGGTAGAGCAGTCGGATCGATGAAAACGTCTTCGGAGGCTCTCATGACCGGTTACCGGGTCAGCGATGTGATGACCAAGCAGGTGGTGTACCTGCCGGCCGAGACCACCCTGGACGAGGCGGCCAGGGTGATGAAGGAGGCCGACATCGGTGACGTGGTGGTCACCGACGGCGCCAGCCTCGCCGGCATGCTCACCGACCGGGACATCGTGGTCCGGGCCGTCGCGGAGAACAGCTCCCCGGCGGCCACCACGATCGGCTCGATCGTCACCCGCGAGGTGGTCATGATCGAGCAGCACTGCACGGCGGGTGAGGCCGCGGCGTTGATGCGGGATCGGGGCATCCGGCGGGTGCTGGTCTGTGACAGCGATCGCAAGCTGGTCGGCATCGTCTCGCTCGGCGACCTGGCCATGCAGCTCGACCCCACCAGCGCCCTCAGCGAGATCAGCGAGCAGTCGCCCACCGTGTGACCGGGGCTCCGGCACGACGGCGGTAGCCTCGACGTATGGCTGACATGCCGGCCCGACTGGCCGAGATCGTCGACGAGTTCGCCGCCGCTCCGCGCGATGTGGTGTTGGAGATGCTCCTGGAGTACGCGGACGTCATCCCGGCGCTGCCGGAGGGCACCGCGGAGCGCGAGGGCATGGAGCAGGTGCCGGAGTGTCAGACGGCGTTCTTCCTGCGCGCCAAGGTGACCCCGGAGGGCACCGTGGCGACGCTCTTCGACTGCCCGCCGGAGGCGCCCACCACCCGGGCGTTCGCCGGGATCCTCGCCGAAGGGCTGGCAGGCGCGAGCGCCGAGCAGGTGCTGGCCGTGCCGGACGACCTCTACCAGCGGATGGGTCTGGCGCAGGCGATCAGCCCGCTGCGAATCCGCGGCGGCACAGCGATCCTGGGCCGGCTCAAGCGGCAGATCCGGGAACAACTCGGCTGACCACGAGGTTGCCACCGATCATGGAGATCGAGATCTACGCGGACGTCATCTGCCCGTGGTGCTACATCGGCAAGCGCCGCCTGGATGAGGCCCTCGCCAGCTACGAGGGCGAGGTGACGGTCCGCTATCGACCGTTCCAGCTCGACCCGTCGCCGGTGCCGGAACCCCTTCCGCTGGTGGAGGCGCTGGCCGGCAAGTTCGGCGGTCCGGGACGGGCCCGGCAGATGGTCGACCACGTGACCCGGGTAGCGGCGGCTGACGGGCTGCGGCTCGACTACGACCGCGCGGTGATCGCCAACACCTTCGACGCCCACCGGCTGGTCTCCTGGGCGACCGACCAGGGCAAGGCTGCCGAGATGGTGGAGGCGCTCTACCAGGCGCACTTCAACCACGGGGTCGACGTCGGGTCGCGGGAGGCGCTGGCCACCCTGGCGGGCAAGGTCGGCTTGGACGCGGCCGACGCGCGCCGGTTCCTCGACTCCGACGAGCGCGTCGCCGACGTCGCCGCAGCCCTGGCCGCCGCCCAGGATCTGGGCATCACCAGCGTGCCGACCTTCGTCCTGGCGGGGAAGTACGCGGTCTCCGGCGCGCATGAGGTGCAGACGCTGCTCGCCGCGCTCGCCGAGGTGGAGCAGCGCGAGTCCGCAGCACACTCACACTGAGTCAGCGGGGCCGTCCGGCATCGATGATCACGATGTTTCACGTGCAACAACATCGATGCTGATGCCTGGTCAGGCCGGCCTGGCCAGGCCTTCCACCACCTGCGCCCCCGGCAGTGCGCCCAACGCCGGCCCCGGCAACGCGATCTTGCTGTGCCGCACACCGGACCCGACGATCACGTGCGGTGTGGCGATGACCCGTGCGTCCACCAGGATCGGCCACTGAGCCGGCAGCCCGATCGGGGTGATGCCGCCGTACTCCATGCCGGTCAACTCGACAGCGTCGGCCATCGGGGCGAAGCTCGCCTTACGGACGTCCAGCGCCCGGCGGGCCACGCCGTTCACGTCGGCCCGGGTGGTGGCCAGAATGATGCACGCCGCGTAGCGCACCACGCCCTCACGCTTGCCCGCCACCACCACACAGTTGGCCGACACGTCCAACCCCACCTCGTACGCCGCGCAGAACTCCGCGGTGTCGGCGAGGTCGGCGTCGATCGGCGCGACCAGCACGTCGTTGACGTCCACCGGGGCGTTGGCCGGCCACTGCGCGATGGCCTCCGCGACCGGCGGGGCGAGCAGATCCAGTCGGGCGCGGGCCGGTTCGGTTTTCAGCGTTCCCATCACGGGTGCGATCCTCGCATCCGCGACGCTGAACCGCCCGGCGGCTCCCCTGCCGCCCGACGACGCCACCGGCCCGGGCCGGATCGATCCGGCGCTCAACTGCCGGCGAGGAAAGCGTTGTCGCGCATGAAGGAGCGGTCGCGGGCAGCCGCCAGCTCCTCTTCGCGCTGGGCCTTGGCCCGTTGCAGCTCCAGATCCTCGAACGCGTGCCGGACACCCAGCCGGATCACGCCGTAGAGGAAGACGAAGCCGAAGACGTAGAGGATCACCGTGGTGACGACAACGAACATGGCGTCACGGTAAGACGAACGTGAACCGTTGTTGCTCTCATCTCCGGCCGGTTCCCCCGTACGTGTCAAAGGGGCTGCGGCGGCTCAGCCCGACCGGATCAGGTCCAACACGGTGAGCAGCGCGAAGAACGCGATCACTATCTCGTTGACTATCCACGCGTGCCCCTCGGCCCATTCCCGCATCCGGGTCAGCACCCGCGCCGCCCTGCTCCCCAGGAGCAGCAACGCCAGCAGGGGCAGCGCGAGCAGGAGCACGGTGAGCAGCACGAACGGCACCAGATGCCACCACGGCAGGTCGTGTCGGGCCACACTCGCCCCGACGGTGGCCATGGTCAGGTCGTCGGTGGGAGTCGCCACGAAGAGCAGCGCACCCAACCGCATCGCCTGCGGCGGACCGGCGTGCTCGATGCTCCCCAGCCAGCGCGGGGGCCCGGAACGATTCCGGCGTGCCCAGATCAGCACGGCCAGGATCACCAGCAGGGCGAGCACCACCAGGTCGATGGCGGGGCCGCGGTCGACCTTCCCGGCGACGGCGGTGGCGTCCGCTGCCACTCCGCCCACCAGACGGGTCAGCAGCCAGCCCGCCGTCACACCGGCGGCGACCACCAGCCCCGCGCCGACGAGGAAGCCCAGCGACGCCGCCCGCGGCCGATCCGACGAGGCAAGAAAGACCGCCACCACCAACTGCGTCCCGGCGACCATGACCACGGCGAGCGGCAGAATGGTCAGGAGGTTCATCGCCCGCCATCCTTCCGGCACACGCAGGTGGGACGCGTCCGAATCCACGGATCACCCGCCCGGTCGCACACCCCCGCCCACGACGACCCGGCCGGCCAGCAACGCCCCGAGCAGCGCCAGTCCCGCGGTCACCACGAGCGTCGTCGCGTAGCTGGCCGGACCGGGCGCGCCTCCGGCCGCCAACACGGCCCCGGTCAGCGCGAGCACGGTGGCCGCGAAGAGGGAGTCGCTCAGCTGCAGTGAGGAGCTGTTGCGGCCCTGCTCGCCCGGCGCGGACAACTCCAGGGTGAGCACCGACAACGACGGATAGAGCAGCCCCATGCCCAGACCGGCGACAGCCCAACCGAGCACGGCGACGGCCACCGGCAACTCGGGCCGGACGGCCAGCGCCACCGTGGCGGTGCCGACCGTGATGCAGCTCAGCCCGAGGCGCGGCAGGCTGGCCCGCGATGCCGGCACCGGAATGCGGCCCTGCAACCAGGAACCCGCCGACCACGCCAACGCCCCGACCGTGAGGATCAATCCGGCCGCGGTCGGCGAGAGGCCCCGTTCCCGGGAGAGCATCAGCGGGATGACCACCTCGGCGCCGACGAAAGCCGCCGACGCCAGGCCCCGCAGCCCCACGACGGTGGGCAACCCTCGCGCGGCCCGGAGAAACCCGGCCGGAAGCAGGCGTGGGGCGCAGACCAGCAGGCCAACCACGGCGAGCGCGACCAGTACCAGGGCGGTGGTGCCGCGCTGCTGTCCCCCGATGTGCAGCAGTGCGGCACTCACCGCGGCCCCGCACGCCCAACCGATTCGCGCGGCCGCGCCCCCCGGCGGGCTCGCGGCCACACTCCGGCCCAGCGACCGCAGGCCGGGGTGGATCAGCAGCACCGCCGGCACCGCCACCGCCGGCACCGCCAGGAAGACCCACCGCCAACCCAGGTACTGCACGATCAGGCCGGCGATCGCCGGCCCGACCAGCGACGGTACGACCCACGCCGCCGCGAACGCCGCGAAGATCCGCCGGTGCAGTTCCTGCGGGTACGCGTGCCCGACGATCACGTAGAGCGCCACCGAGAGCAGTCCGGAGCCGAAACCCTGCACGGCCCGCCCGACGACCAGCGCGCTCATCACCGGGGCGGTCCCAGCGATCAGCAACCCGACCACGAACCAGGCGACACCGTGCCACATCGGCCCGCGAGGACCCCGGGCGTCGCACCAGATGCCGGACACCACCATGGCCAGCACACCGGTGGCGAACGGGCCACCGAACGCGATTCCGTAGAGCGCCAGCCCGTCCAGGCTGCGGGCGACGGTCGGCATCGCCGTACCGACCGCCAACGCCTCGAACGCGAGGAGTGAGATCAACGCGACGCTGCCCACCGTCATCGCCCTCAACCGGGGTGCGAAGAGCCCGGGTGCGGCGGGTGCGGCGGTGACGGCTGTGCTCGGCATCGGCCGAGCATGCGACCTCAACCCTGATTCATGTCAACCGCCCGGTGACCCGGCTCTCGTCAGGCGTCCTGTAACGCCTTTCCGACACCGCGCGCCAGTCCGGAAAAATGCTGGTCTGCCAACAGGTGGCCGGCGGTGACCACCACGGCGATCGGCCACTCGATGACCTGTAGCGCGGCGAGCACCCCGAGCCCGGCGTAGTAGACGACCTTGTCCGGCGGCGGCACCGCCATCTCACCCAGCATCGGCAGGTGCACCCGCCGGCTGTACATCCGCATGTTCTCCCGCGAACCGTTGAGATTGCGCGTCAGCGTGCTCATGCCGGCCTCCCCGTGTCCGGTGATGGTCGTCGGATTCCACGGCCCACCCCGTCCATGCGCCAGCGGCAGCGGAAAATTCCGGCGCTCAGGGGGCATAACGGATGACAGGTCGGGAAGCCAGGCCGCCGGACGTGAGTGCGGCGGGAGGACGACATGGCCAAGGTCAGGACCAGCGGCAACAGGGAGCCGGGCCGGCGTCCGTCCAGCCGTACGCCTCGATGACGGCGGCGGGTCGCGCTGCCGGCCGCATCCTGCCGTCCTTCGGCGTGTCGCACCTGATCGGCGAGGCGTCCCGGACGGTCGGTTCGGCCGCGACCCGGCTGGCCCGGACGGCCGGCCTGACGCGGCGTCGGGTCTGGTCCCGACCGGGTAGGCATCACATCGAGGTGCACGGTGTCTGCCAGGACGGCGGGAACCGGCTGGCCCGGCAGGTGGAGGGCGCGCTGGAGCAGATGCCCGGGGTTGCCTGGGCCCGGGTCAACGCACCTTCCGGGCGGGTGGTGGTCGCCGTCCAGACCCCCGAGCCGACGCTGCGTGACCTGATCGCCACGATCGAACGGGTCGAGCGGACCTGCGACCACGAACCCGACCCGGAGATCCCACCGCCGCACCCACCGGAGGAGGGGCCGCGAACCCCGCGAACCCTCGGCGCGCTCGCCTCGGACGCGTTGGGCCTGACCATCTCGGCGGCCACCCGGATCCTGCCGTTCGCGCCACTGCCGGGCGAGGTGTCCGGCCTGCTCGCGGCAGTGGATCTTCAGCCGAAGCTGCACCAGTTCATCGGCAAACGGCTGCGCTCCGACCCCCGCGCCGACGTCCTCTTTCCGCTGGCCGAGGCGGTCGTGCAGGGCTTGACCGGCCGCTGGACGGGGATCGTCCTGGACGGTGCCCAACGCATCGTGCAGTGGGGTGAGGATCGGGCCCAACTCTCCGCCTGGGAGAAGGCCGAGCCACGGCTGACCGGCGACGCCGAACGGGCCACCGCCCGCTGGCCGGTGGCCGACCGCCCCCGACCGAAGCCGGACGGCCCGGTCGAGCGGTACATCAACCGCATGCTCGCCGCGGGCGTGGCCGCCGGCGCGGCGGCGGTGCCGTTCGCCGGGCCGAAGCGGGCCACCGCGCTGGGCCTTTCCGCGCTACCCAAGGCGCCCGGCAGCGGTCGCGAGGGGTACGCGGCCCAACTCGGCCGGATGCTGGCCCGGCGTGGTGTGATCGCGATGGACCGGAGTGTGCTGCGCGAACTGGACCGGATCGACACGCTCGTGCTCGACGCCGCGGTGCTCGGCTCGGACCGCGGCGTACTCGCCGATCTGGCGCCGGCGTCCGACGCGGACGTGGACCAGGTGGCCGAGCGG
This sequence comes from Micromonospora inaquosa, assembly GCF_003857055.1. Classification (GTDB taxonomy): domain Bacteria; phylum Actinomycetota; class Actinomycetes; order Mycobacteriales; family Micromonosporaceae; genus Micromonospora; species Micromonospora inaquosa. Next base: position 16,177 of record NZ_QGSZ01000326.1, read on the forward strand.
GCCTTCGCGTTGTTCGACCCGGACGACCCCGCCGCTTCCCGCACGGCGGACGGGTGGCGGCTCGGGCCGCTGGACCGGATGCCCGCGAACGACCCGGACGCCATTCCGGAGGCGGCCCGGCTGCGCACGGCCGGCGGCCAACTCCTCGGCCTCGCCCACGGCGACCGGCTCGCCGCACTGCTGCGGGTCGAGCCGGAACCCGCGCCCGGAGTGGATGGCCTGCCCGCCGCCGCCCGACATGCCGGTTTGCGGCTGGTCGTTGCCGGCGGTGACGAGGAGCGGTACGGCTTCGCCGACGCGATACTGCCCGGCGGGGACCAGCTGGCGGAGTCGGTACGCGGGTTGCAGCGCGACGGCGCGGTGGTGATGCTGGTTTCCGCGGACCGGAAGGCGCTCGGCGCGTCCGACTGCGGTCTCGGGTTCGCCGCGCCGGAGGACCTGCCGCCGTGGGGCGCGCACCTGCTGGTCGGTGCCGACCTGCGGGTGGTGGCGTTGGTGATCGAGGCGACCGGGGTGGCCCGGCGCACGGCCCAGCAGAACATCCGGCTGGCCATGGCCGGCACTGGTCTCGGCGCGCTCGGCGCGTTCACGGCCCCGCCGACCGACCTGCCCGGCCGGTCGCTCGTCGCGGTGAACGGCGCGGCCGGGCTGGCCTTCGCGAACGGGGTCTGGCAGGCCCGCCGGTTGCACGACCAGTCGGACACCCCGGCGCCCGTGGCGACCGCCTGGCATCTGATGCCCGTCGGCGCCGTGCTCGACCACCTGCATTCCACACCAAACGGCCTGACCAGCGCCGAAGCGCAGAAGCGACGCCACGGCTCGGGTGACAACGGCGGCGCGGCACCCGGAAGTGGTGGGCTGCTGCGCGCCTTCGTGGACGAGTTGTCCAACCCGCTCACTCCGGTGCTGGCCGCCGGGGCGGTGCTCTCCGCGTCGTTCGGTTCACTGGTCGACGCCGCGCTGGTGGGCAGCGTGGTCGGTGGGTCCGCCCTCATCGGGGCGGTGCACGAACGCAATACGGAAAGGTCGCTGGCGGAGCTGCTGTCGCGGTCGGCGGTGATGGCACGGGTCCGGCGGGACGGCGCCGATCAGGTTCTCGCCGCCGAAGACCTGGTCCTCGGGGACGTCATCACCCTCGAACCGGGAGACTCGGTGCCGGCCGACTGTCGGGTGCTCGAGTCGGTGGGCCTGGAGGCCGACGAGTCGTCGCTGACCGGTGAGTCGCTGCCGGTCGCCAAGTCCAACCGGCCGGTGGTCGCCGCCGCCATCGCCGACCGGCACTCGATGCTCTACGAGGGCACCACCGTCGCCGCCGGGCACGGCACCGCCGTGGTGGTGGCGACCGGCAACGACACCGAGGCCGGACGCAGCCTGGCGTTGGTGCGGCAGGCACCCCCGACCAGTGGGGTGGAGGCTCGGCTCGGCTCGTTGACCAGCACCGCCATCCCGTTGGCGGCCGGTTCCGCGGTGGCGGTGGCCGGCGCGGGCCTGCTTCGGGGCGTACCCCTGGCCGAAACGGCGGCGACCGCCGCGAACCTCGCCGTGGCGTCGGTGCCGGAGGGGCTGCCGTTCCTGGTCAGCGCGGCGCAACTGGCTGCGGCCCGGCGGCTGGCCGAGCACGGCGCGTTGGTCCGCAACCCGCGCACCATCGAGGCGCTGGGCCGGGTGGACGTGCTCTGCTTCGACAAGACCGGCACCCTCACCGAGGGCCAGTTGCTGCTCGCCGGGGTCGGCGACGGCGTCGGTGACCGGTACGCGCCGGTGGACCGGTTGGATGACCGACTCCGGATGACGTTGGCGGCGGCGCTGCGGGCCACCCCCGCCGCGAAGAATCCGGAGGAGTTGGCGTTGCAGACCGACCGGGCGGTCCGGCGGGGCGCCGGGGAGGCCGGGGTGGTGGAGCAGACCGGTGCCGCCGGTTGGCGCGCTGCCGGGGGCCTGCCGTTCGAGCCGTCCCGCGGCTACCACGCGAGCATCGGGCAGACCGACGGTCATCTTCTGTTGAGCGTCAAGGGTGCCCCGGAGACGGTGCTGCCGCGCTGCTCGTCCCGACGCACCGACGGTCGTCAGGAACCGCTGGACGACGCCGGCCGCGCCGAGTTGGAACGGATGCTCGCCGACCGGGCCGGTGCCGGCAACCGGATCCTGGCCGTCGCGGAGTGCCCGGTGAACGACCCGAAGGTGACCGACTCCGACGTTCGAGGGCTGACCTTCGTGGGTTTCCTGGCCCTCGCGGACGGTGTGCGGGAGAGCGCCGCCCCGGCGGTACGCCGGATCCGGGCGGCCGGCGTACACACCATCATGATCACCGGTGATCATCCGGCCACCGCCGAGGCGATCGCCGCCACCATCAGCGACCACGACGAACAGCGGGTGGTCACCGCCGGTGAACTCGACCAACTGGACGACGACGCGCTCGCCGAGCGGTTGGCCAACACCGACGTGGTGGCCCGCTGCACCCCGGCGCACAAGGTGCGGATCATCCAGGCATTGCAGAAGTGCGGGCGGACCGTGGCGATGACCGGCGACGGTGCCAACGACGCCCCGGCGATCCGGCTGGCCGACGTGGGCATCGCCCTCGGCCAACGGGGCACCCCGGCCGCCCGCGCCGCAGCCGACCTGGTGGTCACCGACGACCGGTTGGAAACCATCATCGCGACCCTGATCGAGGGGCGGGCGATGTGGTCGTCGGTGCGCCACGCGCTCAGCATCCTGGTCGGCGGCAACCTCGGCGAGATCGCGTTCAGTGTGCTCAGCGCCGCGGCGACCGGCCGCTCCGCGCTCACCGGGAGGCAACTGCTGCTGGTCAACCTGCTCACCGACCTCGCGCCGGCGCTGGCGATCGCGGTCCGGCCACCCGCGTCGGACCGCACCGACGCGCTGCTCCGGGAGGGCCCGGACACGGCGCTCGGCGAGAGCCTCACCAGGGAGATCGGGCTGCGGGCGGCAGCCACCACGCTGGGCGCGACCGCGGGTTGGACGTTGGCCCGCTACACCGGACGCCGCCAGCGGGCCGGCACGGTCGCCCTGGTCTCCCTGGTCGGCACCCAGCTCGGGCAGACCATCCTGGCCGGCGGCACCAGCCCGACCGTGCTGGCTTCCACTGTGGCGTCACTGGGCGTGCTGGTCGTGGTGGTGCAGACGCCGGGAGTGAGCCAGTTCTTCGGCTGCACCCCGCTCGGGCCGGTCGGCTGGACCATCGGCGCCGGGTCGGCGCTCGGTGCCACCTTCGCCAACGGCGCGCTCACGAAGCTGATGGAGTACGTGCCCCAGGCCCGACCCGACGCCACGTTGAAGGACGGCAGCGACTCGAAGGGCTGAGAGTCGCCCTGCCGTCGGTGACGATGGTCGACGGCGATTCGGCGAGGAGCGTGATGCCTCAGAGTCATAACGCTCTTCGACGCGAGACCTCACCCAGAGGGATCAGCCGAAGGGCTTGGGGAGAGGAACCTCCCCGCTCATCGCCTTCTCCGCCAACTCGATCCGCTCCGCGTGGAGCCTGGTTTCGTTCAACGGGTGGCCGGGGGTGTTGATGCAGCGTTGGCCCGTCTGGGCACTGCAGACCGGGCACCAGAGAAAGAGGCCGCCAGATGGCACCAGCTCTACGCCCTGAGCCAGAGCCGACTTGCCGATCTTGACTATGGCCTCGTACAGGCCGTAGTCGCGGTGCCGTGCGGCGGCAGCGGCCGCCTCCCGCATTCCAGCCCAGAATTGTTCGGTCGCGTCCGGCTCATCAATATTGATCTGCACCTTCGAAACTTCCCGCCCTCCGGTCGCCCAAACCTTCAGCGACCGTTACTGGAATCCCGTTCCTGATCCGCAGGTCAGCCGAAGCCGCACATCCGGAGCGTCGGATCGGGAGGACGAAGATCATGGCTGATGAGAGCCTGGTGGGCCAGGTCAAGGCACGCAACCGCGCGACTGTTCGTGACCGATGGTGACCGTCCTGGGTATCAGCTATCGGCACGTGATGGCACGGGCCAGACGTTAAGGGATCGAGCCCCTAAGCTGTTGCGATGCCAGAGCACGGCGTGATCGATCTCGACGAGCACAACCATGGGCCGGCCGAATCGGATGCCACCACTACCGGTCGCCGTGTGGTCAACAAGGCCCAGCTGCGCCTGGTCGCCGCCTTCATCGTCGGTTTCCTGCTGGGCGGATTCAGTGTCAACGAGTTGCGAGACTTACACGAGCAGCGGGAACGAGCCGCGTCGGTCGCACTCGTCGTCATACCGGGGGCTGCCCGTACCGACGGCCTCGTCACCAAGGACGTCGCTGAACTGGACGGGTCGGTGGAAGTGACCAACTATGGCCCTCTGCCGGTCACGATACGTGCGGTTCAAGGGCAGACATCTGGCGTCCTGATTCAGGGCACCGGCCAGCCCCAGCCGTTGCGCCCCGGCAACACCCGCTGGCTCGACGTCAAGCTGCGGCTTACGTGCGCACTCGAAGTCCGGGACGAGCCGTTGTCAATGCGCCTTTCCGTAGAGACCGCCGATAGGCAAATCAGAGAGGTCCACTACCCCGTAGCCCTGCCCGCAAGCGGCTGGCACTTCCAAGCTTTGCGCCTGTGCTTTGAAGCAGGTCTAGACCGCTGAGACGCTACAACGGAAACACCGTCAGCGGTCCGCCCGTGGATGCACCTCCTTCGCCAGCCAATGTGAGACTGGCCGTAGTGCGGGCTCATTGGCATGACCCGCTGTGCGACGATCGGTCCGTGGTCCGCCGGGAGAGCTCGGGAGAAGGCGCCTTCGAGTGCCGGTTCTGTCGACTTCGATAAGGTGCTATCCGTCATGCCAATGCTGTCAGTTGGGCTACTGGCGGCCCGCACCAGAAGAAGGCGACATGTCCGATAAGATACGGCTCAGCGCGGTCACTCTGGACAGTTCGGACGCCATCCGCTTGGCGGAGTTCTACGCCGACATCACCGGTGGGACGATGACGCAGCTCGGCGATGAATGGGCATGCGTGCAGAGCCCGGCCGGGCGGCTCAATTTCCAGACCGTGCCTGGATACACGCCCCCTACCTGGCCCGACCGCACCTCGTCCATCATGATGCACGTCGACTTCATGGTCGAGGACCGAGACGCCGCCGAGGCGCGCGTGCTCGCCGCCGGCGCAACGAAATACGACTTCCAGCCCAATAGCAAACAATGCTTCGTCTACGCCGACCCGGCCGGCCACCCCTTCTGCCTGACCACCTGGGAAGCCCCCATGGTCTGACGAAAAGCCTGCCGCACTGGTTGGCTGTGCTCGGGACCGAGGTCAACCGAGGAAAGTGCTGGTGGAGCCCAGGGGACTCGAACCCCTAGCCCCTGCCTGCAAAGATCGAGACTGTTGTCGGTCGTCGTCAGCAACTGCCGCTGACCTGCTCGACTTGTCGGCCGCCGTCGCTGGTCGCTCGTGCCCGTCAGCGGCTTGGCTGTACGGATGGCTGTACAGCCACCTGCTGCGACGCATGGACAATGACCTGATGGCGGACAACCGCGTGGTAATGGCGATCGGCAAGCACGAGTTGAGGCTGGGCCTTGACTCTGGAGGGCACTGGATCGTCCTTTCGACAAAGGACGGCCGCCACTGGACACCAGCCGAGAATATCCAGTCGCTGCTACCACTCCTGGAACAGCGCTACGAGGCCGTCACGACCCTCCGCACCGACCAGGCCTCCGATCCGCCTCCCTGGGATGACCTTGTCCGTTACGCCCTGTCCTGCTGGTCCGACTACTGGGCGGGCCTCGCGCTTGGCTGGCTTGAGGACGGCTACCCAGCCGCTCCGTTCCGGGACACGGTGCGGTCCCTCAAAGATGCGCCTGAACGAACCGAGATCATTCGGCAGCGGTCGCTGCGGCTCTGGTGCGAGCTGACCAAGCCCTGAGCGGGATCCTCCCTGAACCGGCAGCACCGCCAGTTTGAGGTCCCGATCGACGTGTAACCCGCCGGTCGCCGGTGGGCCCTGCAATCGGTCGGGCCGGGGTTCGGGGCGGAGCCCCGAGGTCTCATGGTCTTGTCGTCCCTCAGTGTGGCCGGCCGGCCCGGCCGATGCCGGCCGGAGGTCGCCAGCAGGCCGGGGCCGGGCCGGCGCGGCCCGGTTGCGGGTCGCCTTGACCCTTAAGAGGTCAATTCGGCATCGCGACGCGGGCGAGCCTGTCCCTCCGTCTACTGACGTGCGACGCGCGTCCGCCAACTGATCCGCCACAGTCGGCACGCGGAATGCGGCAGAAGCGGATGCCACCACGGCCCGGCCCGGACGTCGTGACGCGGGCCTGGTGCTGGATCATTGGTTCATGACGGGCCGGGAACACGGGGATCTGCAGTTCGTTCGTGCGACGTCAGCCGAGGTGGCGCAGGTCGTGGCGGTGCTCGACCACGCTGCGGCTTGGCTGATGGCCTCTGGCATCCGGCAATGGCCCGATCGATTCGACACCGACTGGATAACGCCGGCCGTTGAACGCGGAGAGACCTGGCTGGTACGGGCCGGCGGTCGCGCGGCGGGAACGGTGACGCTGGACTGGTCCGACCCTCTGTGGAGCGACTGCGCGGGCAGAGCTGGATACGTGCACCGCATGGCGGTGAAACGGTGGGCCGCGGGTACGGGGCGCGCCATCGTGGCCTGGGCTGTCGATCAGGCGCGCGTCCACGACGCCGTTGCGCTGCGGCTCGACTGCGTGGCCGCCAATCCCGGATTGCGGGCCTACTACGAGGCCATTGGCTTTCACCACCGCGGTGATGTCGAAGTCAGGGGTGCACCGGGTCAGCGCAGCGACGGCGGCATGCGAACGCTCGTCAGTCGTTACGAGCTACCGCTCTGACGACATCCACCTCTCCGCACTCACCTCGTACGACCGGCGAGGGCGTTCCGGTGGTCGCGGTGAAGCGGAGCACTTCGAGTGGATGGTCGATGCCTCGAATGTGCGCCGGTATCTCGACGCCATGCTCCTCGATGACGCGGCGCAGCTCGCCCGCGACGATGGAGTCCTCGAGGTGGACCCGAAGGAAGTCCAACGGGCGCTGCGGCATAGCAGCCTGCAAATCACCCTGGAGACCTACGTCCACTTCTGGCCACGCCGAGAGCGTCGGCGCGCTGTCGTAGATGACGTGTAGCGGGCTGCCGGCGGCCAGGACCATCAGTGATGTGGTCCCAATGCGGCTCGGATGATCATGCGGGGTGTTCCGCCGCAGGTCAGAGGCGGAAATGGTGGAGCCCAGGGGACTCGAACCCCTAACCCCTGCCTTGCAAAGGCAGTGCTCTGCCAGTTGAGCTAGGGCCCCGTGAGTGGCCGCGGCGACGAACGCTCGTCGCAGGGCCGAACGTCAGCGGAGGTCGGGCGCGGTGGTCGCCTCGTGCCACAGGGCACGCTCGTCGTTCGACGCCTTGATCTTGTTGAACACGACGGCGGCCACACCGACGACGCCAGCCAGAATCAGCAGCTTCTTGAACATGGGGCGACCCCTCGCGCTCGACTATCGTCGGACGACATGCGGTGGGGCTAGATGGAATCGAACCATCGACCTCAGAGTTATCAGCTCTGCGCTCTAACCGACTGAGCTATAGCCCCGCGTTGCGACGAGCAAGATTAACCCATCCGCTCCGCCAGCCCCAAATCGGGGTCCGAGCCTGCGAGCGGGGCCCGCCGTCGCCTGCAAAACCTACCCGAGTACGGGACGCCGGAGCGACCGCATTCCGCGGTGCTCCGGCGTCCCGGCGACTCAATCCCGCTCGGCGAGGGTCAACTCGATCCCGCCGACCAGGTCAGCGCAGACGTTGTAGACGAATGCGCCGAGCGTGGCCAACGCGGTGAACAGCACCACGTTGACCAGGCCGATCAGCGCCGAGCTGAGAATCACGCCCTTGGCGGTGATCTGGAAGCCGCTGGTGCTCTGCCCACCGCCGGCGTTCACCAGGTCGCTCAGGCTCTCGTTGACGCTCTGGAACACACCCATCGCGTCCAGCGCCAGGTAGAGCACCGAGGTGGCGACCACCACGACGATGAAGAGCACCACCGACACCGCGAATGCGAACTTCATCACGGACCAAGGGTCGATCCGCTTCAGGTTGAGCCGAGCCCGGCGTGGCCCGCGCGACGCGGCCGAACTGACCGACGTACGCGCCGCACGCACCGCCTCACCGACCCGGGCCGCCCCGACTGCGGACGGGTTGCCGATCCCCGGTGGCAGGCCACCACCGCTGGCCGGACGGCCGGCGGTAGCGGTGCCACGCGCGGCGTCCGGCTGCGGCTGAGTCATGCCGGGCGTGATCCGCGGCTGGGTGCCGGTGGACCCGGTCGACGCCGCCTGACCGGGCCGGACACTGATCGGCTGGGTGGTCGCCGGACGGGCCGACGGTGTCGCCGCCGGGCCCGGAGGATTAGCGGCGGCCGACGTCGGCGCCTCGGCGCTGGATGGCGCCTCGGTCTTGTCGCCCGACGCGCCATCCTCGCCCGGCTGCTCCGGCGGGGGCGTCATACCTGGAGCCCTGGTGAACTTCGGGGCAGGCGCATCGGCGGGGACCGTCGCCCGGCCTACGGCCGCGCGGCCGGTCGCTGGTGTGCCGCCCTTGGCGGCCTCCTCGTCGACCGGGTTGGCCGAGGTCCCCGTGTTCCCCGACTTCGCCTGTGTCTCCGTCATTCAACTAGTCCTGTTCGTCAGGCTCGTCGGCATTGCGAGCAATCGCCACGATAGTCACGCCGTCCGGGAGGTCCATCAGCTTGACCCCCATTGTGTTCCGGTCACGCGTACGGCGTACAGGCTTCACCGGAGTCCGAATGACACCACCATTGCTGGTGATCGCGAACAGCTCGTCGTCCGGATCGATCACCACCGCGCCAACCAGACCACCGCGCCGTTCGGTGATCTTCGCAGTCAACACGCCCTTACCTCCCCGGCCCTGCACCGGGTATTCCTCGATCGGGGTGCGCTTGGCATATCCCCCGTTCGTGGCCACCAGAACGTCCAAACCTTCGCGCACGACCTCCATGGCTAGCAGGACGTCGTCGTCCGTGAAGCGCATGCCGATCACGCCCGAGGTGGCCCGGCCCATCGGCCGCAACGCCTCGTCCGAGGCGTTGAACCGGATCGCCTGTGCCTTCTTCGAGACCAGCAGCAGGTCGTTCTCCGGGGCAACCAGCGCAGCACCGACCAGCTCGTCCTCATCGCGCAGGTTGATCGCGATGATGCCGCCGGAACGGTTGGAGTCGAACTCCTCGAGCCGCGTCTTCTTCACCAGGCCGTTCTTCGTGGCCAGTACCAGATAGGGGGCTACCTGGTAGTTCGGGATCTCAATGATCTGCGCGATCTGCTCGTCAGGCAGGAAGGCGAGCAGATTGGCCACGTGTTGGCCCTTGGCCACCCTACTGGCTTCCGGCAACTCGTACGCCTTGGCCCGGTAGACACGGCCCTTGTTCGTGAAGAACAGGATCCAGTCGTGGGTCGAGCAGACGAAGAAGTGGCTGACGATGTCGTCCTGCCGCAGCGTGGCGCCACTGACGCCCTTACCGCCGCGCCGCTGCGAGCGGTACAGATCGACCTTCGTTCGCTTGGCGTACCCGGTCCGGGTGATCGTGACGACCACGTCCTCGCGGGCGATGAGGTCCTCCATCGAGACCTCGCCGTCGAACGGGATGATCTGCGTCCGGCGGTCGTCGCCCCACTTGGCGACGATCTCGCCCAGCTCCTCCGAGACGATCTTCCGCTGCCGCTCGGGCTTGGCGAGGATGTCCTTGAGGTCGGCGATCTCGATCTCGAGCTTGGCCAGGTCGTCCACGATCCGCTGCCGCTCCAACGCGGCGAGCCGACGCAGCTGCATGTCCAGGATCGCGGTCGCCTGGATCTCGTCGATCTCCAGCAGTCGGATCAGGCCCTGCCGCGCGTCGTCCACGGTCGGCGAGCGCCGGATCAGGGCGATCACCTCGTCCAGCGCGTCCAGCGCCTTGCCCAGACCGCGCAGGATGTGTGCCCGCTCCTCGGCCTTGCGCAGCCGGAACGCGGTCCGCCGACGGATCACGTCGATCTGGTGCTCGACGTAGTAGCGAATGAACTGCGCCAGGTTGAGCGTGCGCGGCACCCCGTCGACCAGGGCCAGCATGTTGGCCCCGAAGGTCTCCTGGAGCTGGGTGTGCTTGTAGAGGTTGTTCAGCACGACCTTCGCGACCGCGTCGCGCTTGAGCACCAGCACGATCCGCATACCGGTACGCCCGGAGGACTCGTCGCGGATGTCGGCGATCCCGGCGAGCTTGCCCTCCTTGATCAGCTCGGCGATCCGCTCGGCGAGGTTGTCCGGGTTGACCTGGTAGGGCAGCTCGCTGACGACCAGGCAGGGCCGGCCCCGCTTGTCCTCCTCGACCTCCACCACGGCGCGCATCCGGATCGAGCCGCGACCGGTGCGGTACGCGTCCTGGATCGCGGTGGTGCCGACGATCAGGCCGTGGGTCGGGAAGTCCGGGCCCTTGACGATGCCCAGCAGGGCTTCGAGGGTGGTCTCCTCGTCCTCCTCCGGGTGCTCCAGGCACCACTGCACCGCCGCGCCGATCTCCCGCAGGTTGTGCGGCGGGATCTTGGTGGCCATGCCGACCGCGATGCCCTCGGAGCCGTTCACCAGGAGGTTGGGGATCCGCGACGGCAGGATGGTGGGCTCCTTGGCCCGGCCGTCGTAGTTGTCCTGCAGGTCGACGGTGTCCTCGTCGATGTCCCGCAGCATCTCCATGGCGAGGGGGTCGAGCTTGCACTCGGTGTATCGCATGGCCGCGGCCGGGTCGTTACCGGGCGAGCCGAAGTTGCCGTTGCCGTCGACCAGCGGGTAGCGCAGCGACCAGGGCTGCGCCATCCGGACCAGCGCGTCGTAGATCGCCGAGTCGCCGTGCGGGTGGAACTGACCCATCACGTCGCCGACGACACGGGAGCACTTCACGTAGCCGCGGTCCGGGCGGTAGCCGGAGTCGAACATCGCGTAGAGGATCTTGCGGTGGACCGGCTTGAGGCCGTCCCGGACGTCCGGCAGCGCGCGACCGACGATGACGCTCATCGCGTAGTCGAGGTAGGAGCGCTGCATCTCCACCTCGAGCCCGACCGGTTCGATCCGGTCGTGCGCGACCACCGCGGCGATGGCCTCGGCGGGGACCTCGGGCTCGTTCGGTGTGGACTCGGGAGAATCGGTCACTGTATACCCTTATCAGACTCAGAGTCGTTTTTGTGCTGTGGATAACGGCTGTGGATACCGGCCAAGCTGTGGATAACTCTGTGGACCGGTGGGTCGGCCGGGCACTGCCCGGCCGACCCACCGCAGCCCGTCAGATGTCCAGGAACCGCACGTCCTTGGCGTTGCGCTGGATGAACGACCGGCGTGCCTCGACGTCCTCACCCATCAGCACACTGAACAACTCGTCGGCGGTCGCCGCGTCGTCGAGAGTGACCTGACGCAGGGTGCGCGTCGCCGGGTTCATGGTGGTCTCCCACAGCTCGGGATAGTTCATCTCGCCGAGGCCCTTGAAGCGCTGGATGTCGTCCGGCTTGGCGTTCGGCTTCTTCTGCTGGCGCAGCGCGATGAGCCCGTCCCGCTCGCGGTCGGAGTACGCGTACTGGGCGTCGTCGCCCTTCTTGTTCCACTTGATCTTGTAGAGCGGTGGGGCGGCCAGGTAGACGTGCCCCATCTCGACCAGCGGACGCATGAAGCGGAACAGCAGGGTGAGCAGCAGCGTCTGGATGTGCTGGCCGTCGACGTCCGCGTCGGCCATCAGCACCACCTTGTGGTACCGCAGCTTCTCCATGTCGAAGTCGTCGTGGATGCCGGTGCCCAGCGCGGTGATCAGCGCCTGGACCTCGTTGTTCTTCAGCACCCGGTCGATCCGGGCCTTCTCCACGTTGAGGATCTTGCCGCGGATCGGCAGGATCGCCTGGGTCCGTGGGTCGCGGCCCTGCTTGGCCGAACCACCGGCCGAGTCGCCCTCGACGATGAAGACCTCGGACTCACGCGGGTCGGTGGACTGGCAGTCGGCCAGCTTGCCCGGCATCGAGCCGGACTCCAGCAGTGACTTGCGCCGGGCCAGCTTGCGCGCCTGCTGGGCGGCGATCCGGGCGCGAGCGGCCTGGGACGCCTTCTGGATGATCGTCTTGGCCTCGGCCGGGTTGCGGTCGAACCAGTCGACCAGCCGGTCGTTGCAGACCCGCTGCACGAAGCTCTTGACCGGGGTGTTGCCCAGCTTGGTCTTGGTCTGACCCTCGAACTGCGGGTTGGTCAGCTTGACCGAGATGATCGCGGCCAGACCCTCGCGGATGTCCTCGCCGGAGAGCTTCTCGTCGCCCTTGAGCAGCTTCTTGTCGGTGCCGTACCGGTTGACCACGCTGGTCAGCGCGGACCGGAAGCCCTCCTCGTGGGTGCCGCCCTCGTGCGTGTTGATGTTGTTGGCGAAGGTGTAGACCGACTCGCCGTACGACTCGTTCCACTGCATGGCGATCTCGAGGGACATGCCCTCCTCTTCGGCCTCGAACTCGACCACCGTCTTGTGCATCGGGTTCTTGGAGGCGTTGAGGTGTCGGACGAAGTCGGCGATACCGCCGTCGTAGCGGAAGGTGACCTCGCGGGTCTTGCCCTCCTCGTCCTGCGGGACCCGCTCGTCGAGCAGGTGGATGGTGATGCCCCGGTTGAGGAAGGCCATCTCCTGCAGGCGTCGGTAGATGGTCTGGAAGTCGAAGTCGACAGTCTCGAAGACGTCGGGGTCAGGCCAGAAGGAGACCGCAGAGCCGGTGCGGTCGGTGGTCTCGCCCTTTTCCAGCGCGGACGGCTTGGACTGGGTGTACTGCTGCCGCCAGACGAAGCCGGACTTGTGGATCACCACTGCCATCTTCGTCGACAGCGCGTTCACCACGGAGACGCCGACGCCGTGCAGCCCGCCGGAGACCGCGTACGCCTTGCCGTCGAACTTGCCGCCCGCGTGCAGCACGGTCAGCGCGACCTCGACACCCGGCTTCTTGAGCTTGGGGTGCAGGTCGACCGGGAAGCCACGGCCGTTGTCGGTGACCTGGACGCCGCCGTCGGCGAGCAGCACCACGTCGATGGTGTCGCAGTAGCCGGCCATCGCCTCGTCCACGGCGTTGTCCACGACCTCCCACACGAGGTGGTGCAGGCCGCGCTCGCCGGTCGACCCGATGTACATACCGGGCCGCTTGCGGACCGCCTCCAGCCCTTCGAGAACGGTGATCGACTCTGCGCCGTACTCCTGCTTGTCCTGCGCTGCCACCCTCGGCCACTTTCTCGCGTCAGCCGCGCCGGTAGGGCGCGGCGGGCGCGGGTTCGGCGGACAGGACGCGACGTCGGCGCGCGCGGACCGGCGCCGGAGACCTCCGGACAGCGGGTCGAACGCGCCGGTCGCCGCGGTTGCCCGCGGATCGCGATCGGCTCGACCCGACGTGGAGAATGGATCTGGGCCTTCGGCCCCGTCCCACTCCCGCACCGGGTCTTCGTCTCACTGTCAATCCTACTGTGCGCGGAGGACAGAACCACCACTCGGCACCCTCAGCGAGGCGGCTGAGAAGTCCATAGCCGGCAGAACCCCGTCACCCACGACTCCCCCCACACGCCAAGCCCCCATCGCACGCGCCGCCCCGGAACGGGTTGACCCGCGCTCGGGCGGGTCGGGGGTCGCGGCCCGATCGTCCGTGCCGTACGTTTGCGGCGCCCCGGAACCAGCCTTGATCTTTACCGGTTGGAACCGGGACGATCGACCCGATCGACCCGACACGTGCTCATTAAGAGGTGACAGATGGGGCTGGACAACGTCGCGGTGCACTGGCCGCGGACCGGCCGCTTCTACGATCCGGTCGCACCGGCCGAGTTCGTCGACTTCGGCGAGATCGTCGACCTGCCGCGCATCTCCGCGCCGACAGCGGCGCTGGCCGAGCTGATCGCGAAGACCGGCACCATCCGGGCGACCGCGTACACCGAGTTGGTGGATCTCCTGCTCGGCCTCGAAGGTGTGTTGTACGCCACAGACGCCGCCGCCGAGGACGAGGACCCGGTGATCGACCCGGACGGCTGCTCCTGGATCGCGAGCGGCATCGAGCGGTTCGTGGCCGCGCACCGCGCGAACAGTGAGGCGGTCACCTTCGAGTCGGTGAGCACCGTGCTGCGCTCCCTGCTCGGTGACGGTCGGTTGGCCGAGCAGCAGCTGCGCTGGCTGGAGAGCCGGCTCGACGCGCTGCGCGACGAGCGCGGCGACCCGCCGCAGTGGAACTTCACCTGCGCCGAGTTGGGCGTGCTGGCCGCCTTCTACCGGCGCTGCGCCGAGCGCGGGTTCGCCGTCTACGCCGACGTCTGAGCCGCCGCGTCCGGCTCCGCGCCGGCCGGTCGGTTGGCGGCCGTGATCAGCTGGGTGAGCACGGCGTGCAGATGTTGCAGGTCCTCGACGGGCAGCCCGAGTCGCTGAACGATCGCGGCGGGGATCAGCTCCGCCTGACTCCGTAGCGCGGCACCGCTGGCGGTGAGGGTGACGGCGAGGCTGCGCTCGTCGCTCGGGTCGCGTTCCCGGCGCAGGTAGCCGGCCGCTTCCAGCCGCTTGAGCAGCGGTGAGAGCGTGCCCGGGTCGAGCTGGAGCAGGCGACTGAGGTCCCGACCGGACAACGGCGCGTGCTGCCAGAGCGCCAGCATCACCAGGTACTGCGGGTGGGTCAGCCCCATCGGTTCCAGCAGTGGCCGGTAGACGGCCACGACGCTGCGCGCGGCGACCGAGAGGGCGAAGCAGACCTGCTGCTCCAGGGCCAGCGGGTCGACGCTGTCCGGTCGTTCGCTCATCGGTTGCCCTCTCTCCGCACGATGACTATCGTACCGATCATTGGTGCACCAATCATTCGTGCCCCAACGGTCTGCTCGTTCGACGGGCGGGAATCGGCGAGACGACGCGACACGGAAAGAGGGCTTCAGATGAGCGAGGACGGCGCGGTCACCAAGGGCCCGGGCGAGGGCGGCCGACTGATGCGTTGGGCCTTCCGGCACCTCGCCGGCCCCGCGGAGGGCGTGCAGGGCGCGGTGCAGGGCGGTTCGGCCGAGGCCCGCGAGGCGTGGAAACGCGACCTGGCCGAGCGCAAACGCCACACCCGGGAGCAGCGGGAACGCAAGCGGGCAGCCCGCGAGGCAGACCGGCGCGGCTGAGCGGGCGCAGACTCAGCCGTACGTGTCCCGCGGGCCCCGACCGCGTACCCGGCGCGGGCCCTTCCCCCAGGAGGGCGCGGCCGGCCCGTGGATGTGCAGCTTGCGCACCACGTTGTGACCGACCTCGCTGGCGATCTGCTTGAGCAGCGAGCCGGCGAGCAGCCGCAGCTGGGTGGCCCAGGCGGTCGAGCGCGCCTCCACGGTCAGCTCGCCGTTCTCCAACTTCACCGGACGGCTGTTCTGCGCGACCTCCGCGCCGACGACCCGCTCCCAGGCACCGAACACGGTGGCCTCGGCCGCCGGTTGCTGCCAACCGCGCGCCTTCACCAGCCGGTTCAACACAGCACCGAGCGGCTGCGGATCGCGCGGGTCGGGGCCGGGGCCGGAGTAGCCGCGCAACTGCCGCCCCGAGCCGCGCGATCC
>NZ_QGSZ01000238.1 GCF_003857055.1 Micromonospora inaquosa
GTGGGGAAGTGGGACGGGGGCCGTGGCGACTGCCACGGCCCCCGTTGTTGTTCAGGTGGTTAGTGCTTGTCGTCCTGCTCCGGGTGGGCGAAGTTGAGGTGCTCCGGAGGCAGCGGGAAGGTCACGTCGTCGCCGAACGGCGACGGCGCGGCGGCCCGGTCGAAGGTGAGCTCGGTCAGCGGCAGCTTGCCCCGGTCGTCGACCGCCGGAGCGGTCGGGTGGGGCACCTCCCGATGCCAGTTGACGCCGCTCTGCGCCTGCGTCTCAGCCCGCGAGTCGTGGGAGCCACCCGCGTGCGAGTGCACCCCACCCCGGGCCGAGCCCGGCGTCGCCGAGCCCTGACGGGCGGTGGTCACGCTGGTCTGGGGCGTCTCGCCCCGACGGAAGATCTTGCTACCAAGCCACACAAGGGGATCGTACCTGCGGTCGACGACCCGTTCCTTCATGGGGATGATCCCGTTGTCAGTGATCTTGATGTGCTCGGGGCAGACCTCGGTGCAGCACTTGGTGATGTTGCAGAAGCCGAGGCCCTGTTCGGCCTGCGCGTACTCCTTGCGGTCGGTCCGGGCGTCCAGCGGGTGCATGTCCAGCTCGGCCGCCCGAATGAAGTACCGCGGGCCAGAGAACGCCTGCTTGTTCTCGTCGTGGTCGCGGATCACATGGCAGACCGTCTGGCACAGGAAGCACTCGATGCACTTGCGGAACTCCTGCGAGCGCTCGACGTCGACCTGCTGCATCCGGTAGTCACCCGGGGCAACGTCCGCCGGAGGGGCGAACGCCGGGGTCTCGCGCGCCTTCTCGTAGTTGAACGAGACGTCGGTGACCAGGTCCCGGATGACCGGGAAGGTGCGCAGCGGGGTGACCGTGACGGTCTCGTCGTCGCCGAAGGTCGACATCCGCGTCATGCAACCCAGCCGCGGCTTGCCGTTGATCTCCATGGAGCAGGAGCCGCACTTGCCGGCCTTGCAGTTCCACCGGCAGGCCAGATCGGGGGCGTCGGTGGCCTGCAGACGGTGGATGATGTCGAGAACGACCTCACCCTCGTTCACCTCCACCATGTAATCCTGGAGGTCACCGCCGCTCTCGTCGCCCCGCCAGATCCGGAACTGACGCTTCGCGCTCATCGGTTGTCCGCCTCTCCAGCGTCGGCAACGAGGGCGTCGAAGTCGGCGAGCTCCTCGTCGGTGAGGTACTTGGCCAGCTCGGCCCGGTCGAAGAGGCCGATCAGCTCCGGCCGCATCTTCGGCAGCGGCTTGCGGGTCAGCCGCACAGTGTCGCCGTCCAGCGCGCAGACCAGGTTGACCTGCCGCCACTTCGGCTCCATCGCCGGGTAGTCCTCCCGGGTGTGCCCGCCGCGCGACTCCTGCCGCTCCAGCGCCGCCTTCGCGGTGCACTCCGAGACCACCAGCATGTTGCGCAGGTCCAGGGCCAGGTGCCAGCCCGGGTTGTAGCGTCGGCCGCCGACCGCGCTCACCTTGGCCACCCGCTCGCGCAGCTCGGCGAGCCGGACCAGCGCGTCGGCCAGCTCACCCTCCCGGCGGATGATCCCCACCAGATCCCCCATGACCACCTGCAGGTCCTGCTGAAGGGTGTACGGGCTTTCGCCGGTGTCCCGTTGCAGCGGAGCGAGGGCGGTCTCCACGGCGGCCTCGACCTCTTCCACGGCCACCTTCGGCCGGGTGGTCAGCCCGTCGGCGTAGCTGGCGGCGTGCCCGCCCGCCCGCTTGCCGAAGACCAGCAGGTCGGACAGGGAGTTGCCACCGAGTCGGTTGGAGCCGTGCATGCCGCCGGAGACCTCACCGGCGGCGAACAGCCCGCGTACGTGGCCGAAGGCGGCACCCGAATCCGGGTCCACCTCGACGCCGCCCATCACGTAGTGGCAGGTCGGCCCGACCTCCATCGGCTCGGACGTGATGTCGACGTCGGCCAGTTCCTTGAACTGGTGGTACATCGACGGCAGCCGGCGGCGGATCTCGTCGGCCGAACGCCGGCTCGCGATGTCCAGGAAGACGCCACCGGCGGGGGAGCCCCGACCGGCCTTGACCTCGCTGTTGATGGCGCGGGCCACCTCGTCGCGGGGCAGCAGCTCCGGCGGACGACGGTTGTTGTCCGGGTCGGTGTACCAGCGGTCCGCCTCCTCCTCGGTCTCCGCGTACTGCTTGCGGAAGACGTCGGGGACGTAGTCGAACATGAACCGCTTGCCGTCGGAGTTCTTCAGGACACCACCGTCACCACGCACCGACTCGGTGACCAGGATGCCCTTCACCGAGGGCGGCCACACCATGCCCGTCGGGTGGAACTGGAGGAACTCCATGTTGATCAGCGTCGCCCCGGAGCGCAGCGCCAGCGCGTGCCCGTCCCCGGTGTACTCCCAGGAGTTCGAGGTGACCTTGTAGGAGCGACCGACGCCACCGGTGGCCAGCACGACCGCCGGCGCCTCGAAGAGGATGAACTCGCCGGACTCGCGGTAGTAGCCGAACGCGCCGGCCACCCGGTCACCGTCGAGCAGCAGTTCGGTGATGGTCGTCTCGGAGAACACCCTGATCCGGGCGTCGTACGAGCCGAACTCCCGCTGGTCCTCCTGCTGGAGCGAGACGATCTTCTGCTGGAGGGTGCGGATCAGCTCCAGGCCGGTCCGGTCGCCCACGTGCGCCAGACGCGGGTACTCGTGGCCGCCGAAGTTGCGCTGCGAGATCTTGCCGTCCTTGGTGCGGTCGAAGAGCGCCCCGTACGTCTCCAGCTCCCAGATCCGCTGCGGCGACTCCTTCGCGTGGAGCTCGGCCATCCGGAAGTTGTTGAGGAACTTGCCGCCGCGCATGGTGTCGCGGAAGTGCACCTGCCAGTTGTCCCGGCTGTTCACATTGCCCATCGCGGCGGCCGCGCCGCCCTCGGCCATCACCGTGTGCGCCTTGCCGAACAGCGACTTGGAGATGATCGCGGTCTTCTTGCCGGCCAGCCTGGCCTCGATCGCCGCGCGCAGACCGGCGCCGCCGGCCCCGATGACGACGACGTCGTAGTGGTGTCGTTCGATGCGAGTGGTAGTGGTCATGTCAGGGGCCCTTTAGTTGATGAACCGCAGGTCGGAGAACCAGCCGGCCGCGAGCGCCATGATGTAGAAGTCGGCCAGCGCCAGGGTGCCGAGGGTGATCCAGGCGAGCTGCATGTGCCGGACGTTCAACGCCGAGACGAAGGTCCAGGCCCTGTACCGCACCGGGTGCTTGGAGAAGTGCTTGAGCCGGCCGCCGATGATGTGCCGGCAGGAGTGGCAGGAGATCGTGTACGCCCAGAGCATCACCACGTTGAGCACCAGGATGATGTTGCCCAGCCCGAAGCCGAAGCCCTTCGGCGAGTGGAACGCGAGGATGGCGTCCCAGGTGTTGATCAGCGAGATGATCGTGGCGGCGTAGAAGAAGTAGCGGTGCAGGTTCTGGCCGAGCAGCGGGAAACGGGTCTCACCGCCGTACTCCTTGTGCCCGTCCGGGACCGCGCAGGCCGGCGGCGACAGCCAGAACGACCGGTAGTACGCCTTGCGGTAGTAGTAGCAGGTGAGCCGGAACAGCAGCAGGAACGGCAGGGTCAGCGCCGCGTCCGGGATGATCCACCAGCCGGGCAGGAACCGGCCGAAGTGCGCGGCGCCCTCAACGCACCGCTCCGTGACGCAGGGCGAGTAGAACGGGGTCAGGTAGTGGTAATCCGCGACCCAGTAGAAGTCGTGCATGAAGACCCGGACCGTGGCGTACACGACCCAGGCGCTGAGCCCGATCACGGTGATCAGCGGGGCGAACCACCATCGGTCGGTACGCAACGTCTTCGCCGCGATGGCGGCGCGCGCCCGCGCCCCCCTCGGCCTCGTTGCCGTTGAAGTCATTCGAGTCGTCTCCTCGACGGGCCCGTACGGGCGGGCTGGTCTCTCTCCGGTCGGCACGCGGACCGGCGAACCCGCACCCGCTGCCACGTCATGCGCACACCAACGACCACGCCGGATCGACCGACGCAGCTAAGTGACACACGTTACGCCGATCTCTGCGAGCCGTCCGCGCAAGGGACCGTCCCGTGTGTCTGGCCTGCGGAAAAGCCCTCGACACGCCGGATTTTCGGGCGCCGTCGAGAACTCAGCCGGAGGCGCCTCCGGTGAAGTGCCAGGACGTCAGCCGCAGCGAGGGCGCCGCCCACCAGGCACCGTCCACCCGCTCCGGTTGGCGCACCGGCCGCGCGCCCAGCCCGAGCACCGCACCCGGTCCCAACGCCCGCGGGTACGACTCGGTGAACCGCAGGTCACGGACCGCCCGGACGACAGTGCCGTCCTCGATCAGCCAGACGCCGTTGCGGGTCAACCCGGTGACGACCAGGCTCTTCGGATCGAGCACCCGCGTGTACCAGAGGTCGGTGACCAGCAGCCCCCGGCGTACCCCGGCCACCAACGCGGCGGTGTCCGCGTCGACCACCGCTCCGGCCGCCGCGCCGGTGGTGCTCCGGCCCACCGCGCTGGCCGGGCCAGCCGCCGCACCGGCCAGCCGCAGGTTGCGGGGCATCGGACCCCAGGTGGCACCCCCGGCGACCGCGTGCCCGGTGGACTCCGCGCCCGCCTCGGCGGCGGTCCGGCGATCGTGCGCCACCGCCCGGGTGGTGCCCGCCTCGACAAGCGTCAGCGCCCGCCGACCGGTGCCCTCCGCGTCGAACGGCAACCCGGACCCGCCCAGCGGGTCGTCCACCAGGGTCACCGCCCGATCGAACTGGGCCACGCCCGGCTCGGCGAACGACTGCCGTTCGGCGTACCGCTTGCCGTTGAAGCCGTAGAACGACAGGTTTTGCAGCAGGTCCGCCACGGCGGCCGGCTCGAACACCACCTCGTAGTGCCCCGGCGGCAACTCGACCGGGTCGGCCGCCGCCTGTGCCTTCGCTGCCGCCTGCGCCCCCAACTCGGCGCCGTCGAGGTCGGACAGCCGGTCGGCGCTGCGCCGGGCCACCCCGTCCGCGCCGTCGCGGCGGGCGATGCCGTCCATCGCCGCCTCCACCGAGCGGCCGTACGCCGAGTGCCCGGCCGAGTTGGCGAACGCCGACGAGCGGTGCGCGGTGCGGCAGTAACCGGCGGTGCTCAGGCCCCCGGCGGCGGCCACGAACGCGCCCACCCGGTCGGCCCGCTGATCCGGCTCGGCGTGCGCGGTGGCCTCGTCGACGGGCGGCGCGTCCGGGGTGGGCATGGGCGGGGTCAGCCCCGGCCAGCCCGGGTCGGGTGGGCAGAGCCGCGCCGCCGTCAGGGTGCGTTCCACCAGGGCGGACAACCCGTCGGTGGTGACCACGCTGCCACCGCCGGCGGCCGTCCGACCGTCGACGTGCACCCGCAGTCGGACCCCGACTGTCGACTCGGAGACGTTCTGATGGATGCCCGAGTTGGCGAACCGGGTCAGCGCCAGGTCTGCCCGCGTCACCACCGCCTCGGCCTGCGCGCCCGGCCCACCGATCCGCCGCACCAGCTCGACAACCTGCCCCGCCAGCTCCACCTCACTCCGCGCGCTCACGCTGAAACTCCCACCCGGACGTTGTGGAACCGTGCCGGCGCCGCCGGGTGGCCGGTGTGCCCGATCTGGCCGGGTTGGCCCTTGCCGCAGTTGGGCGTGCCCCAGGAGACCGTCTCGCTGGAGAGCATGTCCATCGAGCGCCAGAACAGTGGGCCGATCCCGGTGTACGTGGGGTTGCGCAGCATCCGCCCCCGCCGCCCCTTCTTGATTTCCCAGCCGACCTCGCAGCCGAACTGGAAGTTGAGCCGCTTGTCGTCGATCGACCAGGACCGGTTGAGGTCCATCAGCACGCCGTCGTCGGTTGCCGCGATGATTTCCTCCAGGGTGTGCGGGCCGGGTTCCAGGCCGACGTTTGTCATCCGCACCATCGGCAGCCGGGCCCACCCGTCGGCCCGTACGCTGCCGCCGTAGTCGAGGCTGGCCATGGCGGCGGAATCCCTACCGGCCAGCACACCCACCCAGCGACCGTCCCGGACCGCGTCCCGCTTGACCGCCGGGTAGCCCTCGTCGTCGAAACCGAAGCTGCCCAGCGCACCCGGGATCGTCGGGTCGATGGTGATGTTCATCAGCTCCGAGCCGTAGCGCAGCGAGCCGAGCTGGGCCAGGTCCAGCCAGGACGTGCCGGCGAACGCCGCCTCCCAGCCGAGGATCCGGTCCAGTTCGATGGCGTGTCCGACCGACTCGTGGATCTGCAGGGCGAGCTGCTCGCCGCCGAGGATCAGATCCGTCTCACCGGCCGGGCAGGGCGGCGCGGTGAGCAGCGCCCGGGATTCCTCGGCGATCTGCGCGGCGTGCGCGGCCAGATCCAACGACTCGACCAGCTCCCACCCGGTGGTGCCGTACTGGCCGCGGTAGCTGGGCCAGGACCGGCGCTGCGTCTCGCCGTCGCCGATCGAGGTGGCCGAGATGCCGCCACCGCACTCGCGGATGCGCTGGTCGATCCGGTGGCCCTCGCTGGAGACGAACCACTTGGCGGTGTCCCAGATCTGGTACAGGCCCTCGGCCAGGTCCGCGCCGTGCTCGGTCATCGTGCGGGTCGCGTCGACCAGCAGATCGCCCTTGTCGGACAGGGGCACCCCGAGCGGGTCGATCTGGCAGCCGGAGGCCCAGCTCGCGGTGACCGCCTCGACCGGCACCAGGTCGACCGGAGGGCCCGGCACCCGCGCGCTCGCCATCGCGGTCCGGGTCGCGCGCCGGCCGGCGTCGCGGGCGGCGGCGTCCGACAGATCGGGTACGGCGTAAAAGCCCCAACTCGCCCCGACCAACGCACGGACTCCCAGCCCGATGCTCTCGTCCTGGGTCAGCTCCTCCACGTCACCGTTGCGCGCGGTCATCGACTCGTAGCGGCGGTGCATCACCCGGGCGTCGGCGTACCGGGCGCCTGCGTCGAGGGCGGCCTGGACGGCGGCGGTGGCCGCGTCGAACTCGGTCATGGACCGACCCTAGGCCAGCCGCCCACACCTGTCAGGGAAGCAGTTCCTCCGGCCGGATGCTGGCCTTCACCGGCTCGGTGAGCACGAGCAGGTCACCCGGCCTGGTCACGGACTGCTCGGTGTAGTGGCTGCCCTGCCGCCGGTAGAGGTGCAGCGTGCCATTCGCCTGCTCCACCAGCAGGTACCACTCGATCCCGGCCGATGCGTAGTAGTGCATTTTGAGCACCTTGTCGGTGGACGCGTTGCTCGGCGAGATGATCTCGCAAACCAGCCGCACATCCCCCGCCTCGACGTTGAGTTCGTCGAAGTCGATCGGTCCGGTGATCACGAGGTCGGGGATGGGGATTCGGCCGGGCCTGAGTCGGACGTTTACCGCTTCCAGCACGTGCAGACCGGCCTCGCGAGCCGGAGCCCGTAGGGCCGCGCGCAATTCGCCGGAGATGTTCTGGTGTCGGGGGGTGGGGGCTGGGGTCACGTGGAGGCTCCCGTCGAAGAGTTCGACGCGTTGCTGCGTCTCGCCGAGGGCGAGGTACTCCTCTTCGGTCCACGGGCCTTCGTGGTTGAACACCGCCGCGGTCATCGTCACCTCCACCTCGTGCCACGGGCATCCTCTGCCGGTCACCCTTCCCATGGTCGCACCCGACGTGCGATCAGGAGATGAATGGGCGTGGATGGCGAGGTGAGGGGTGTTCAGGCCGATGCCGACTCGTTACGCTCGGGCCCGCTGACACGTGCCGACTTTGTAGCTTATTTTCACCCTCGGGACTTTCATGTAAGTTCCCTTCGTCACTGAGGGAGGTGGCCGTGGACAGCTCGGAACCGTTGCCGTCCGGCGAACCGGACGACCGTCCCGCCGTGCCGGCACAGCGCTCCGACCAGGACGCCTACCTGCGGGTCGATGACCTTCGGGTCCGGTTCGACACCGAGGACGGCGTGGTGCGCGCGGTCGACGGGGTGTCCTTCGCCGTCGAGCGGGGCCACACCCTCGGCATCGTCGGTGAGTCCGGCTCCGGCAAGAGCGTCACCTCGCTGGCCATCCTCGGCCTGCACGACCCGAAACGGACCACCATCACCGGGGAGATCTCGGTGGGTGGCCGGCAGGTCGTCGGTCTCGCGGACGAGGAGGTACGCCGGCTGCGCGGCCGGGACATGGCGATGATCTTCCAGGATCCACTGTCGGCGCTGCACCCGTACTACACGGTGGGCCGGCAGATCGCCGAGGCGTACCGGGTACATCATCCGAAGGCCAGCCGGCGCGAGGCCCGCCAGCGGGCGGTCGACATGTTGGACCGGGTCGGCATCCCGCAGCCGGCGCGTCGCTTCGACCAGTACCCGCACGAGTTCTCCGGTGGCATGCGCCAGCGGGCGATGATCGCGATGTCCCTGGTCAACGACCCGGCGCTGCTGATCGCCGACGAGCCGACCACCGCGCTGGACGTGACCGTCCAGGCGCAGATCCTGGACCTGCTCGCCGACCTCCAGGCCGAGTTCCACTCCGCGATCATCCTGATCACCCACGACCTCGGCGTGGTCGGCCAGGTCGCCGATGACGTGCTGGTGATGTACGGCGGGCGGGCCGTCGAGCGGGGCAGCGTCGAGCAGGTGCTCCGGGCGCCGCAGCATCCGTACACCTGGGGGTTGCTCTCCAGCGTGCCGTCGCTGCACGGCGACGCGGACGCGGACCTGGTGCCCATCCCCGGCAACCCGCCCAGTCTGATCAACCTGCCGTCGGGCTGCGCGTTCCACCCACGCTGCCGGTACGCGGACCGCGCCGGCAGCCGCTCCCGCACCGAGGTCCCCGAACTGCGCGCGGCCGGGGCCGATGGTCACCTGGTCGCCTGCCATCTCAGCGCCGACGAGCGCGCCGCGTTCTACGCCGAGGACATCGCACGAGTGGGGGTGGCTGTGTGAGGGCGAGGAACGCAGCGCAGCGGAGTACCGCAGTCCCGAACGGAGGACTGTGGGGATGACCGACGAACCACTGCTGCGGGTACGCGGCCTGAGCAAGCACTTCCCGGTGCGCCAGGGGCTGCGCGCCACCGGTCTGGTGCGGGCGGTGGACGGGCTCGACTTCGACGTGCGCCCGGGCGAGACACTCGGCCTGGTGGGGGAGTCGGGCTGCGGCAAGACCACCACCGGCCGGATGCTGGTGCGGCTGCTGGAGCCGACCAGCGGCAGCATCGAGTTCGACGGGCGGGACATCACGCACGCCGGCCGCCGCGAGTTGCGCCCGCTGCGCCAGGAACTTCAGATCATCTTCCAGGACCCGTACGCCTCGCTGAACCCCCGGCACACGGTGGGCCGGATCGTGGCGATGCCGTTGCAGGTCAACGGGATCAAGCCGCCCGGCGGGATCAAGGCCCGGGTGCAGGAGTTGCTGGAACTGGTCGGGCTGAACCCCGAGCACTACAACCGGTACCCGCACGAGTTCTCCGGTGGTCAGCGTCAGCGCATCGGCATCGCCCGCGCGTTGGCCCTGCGCCCGAAGCTGATCGTGGCGGACGAGCCGGTGAGCGCGCTGGACGTCTCGATCCAGGCGCAGGTCGTCAACCTGCTGCGCGACCTGCAACGGGAGCTGGGCCTGGCCTTCGTGTTCATCGCGCACGACCTGGCCGTGGTCCGGCACTTCTGTCAGCGGGTCGCGGTCATGTACCTGGGTCGGATCGTGGAGATCGGCGACCGGGCGGACATCTACGAGCGCCCGCAGCACCCGTACACCCGGGCGTTGCTCTCGGCGATCCCGGACGTCACCCAGCTCGGCCCGGCGGGTCGGATCCG
The DNA here is from genome assembly GCF_003857055.1 of Micromonospora inaquosa. GTDB lineage: Bacteria > Actinomycetota > Actinomycetes > Mycobacteriales > Micromonosporaceae > Micromonospora > Micromonospora inaquosa. Next base: position 9,731 of record NZ_QGSZ01000238.1, read on the forward strand.
GCTGACCGGTGACGTGCCCACCCCGCTGGACCCGCCGTCCGGCTGCCGGTTCCGTACCCGGTGCTGGAAGGCGCAGGACATCTGCGCCACCGAGGAGCCCGCGCTGGTCCCGCGCGACGGTGGTCGGCAGGCCACCGCGTGCCACTTCCCCGAAGGGGAAGCGGTCAGCACGAGCCCGGAACCAGCCGGCGCCGGCCTGGTGGCGGACGCCGCCGTGGTCGCCGCCGAGCCGGCGGGTCGCGGGGTCCAAGCGAACGTCGAGGAGGTGTCGTCGTGAGCCTGTCCCCGGTGGAGGGCGTGGCGCTGGCCGAGATCGAGTCCGACCCGGACGCGAGCACGCCCGCCGCGAAGGGTGTCGTCGGCCGCTCGCCCGGTCAGCTCGCCTGGCTGCGGTTGCGTCGCGACCGGACGGCGGTGGTCAGCGGCGTACTCCTGGTCTTCTTCCTGCTGTTGGGGTTGGCCGCCCCGCTGATCGAGATGGTCTACGGGATCGGCCCGCGGGAGCAGTTCCAGAACCTGCTGGACGGCTTCGGTATGCCCCTGGGTTACGCCGGCGGGGTCACCGGCGAGCACTGGTTCGGTCTGGAGCCAGGGCTGGGCCGGGACATCTTCATCCGACTCATCTACGGGCTGCGAACCTCGCTGTTCATCGCGTTCGCGGCGGCGCTGATCACCGCGACGATCGGGGTGGTGCTGGGCGCGCTCGCCGGCTACCTCGGCGGCTGGCTCGACGCGGTGATCAACTGGATCACCGACCTGACCCTGGCCATGCCCTTCCTGATCATCGCGCTGGCGCTCACGCCCACCATCACGCTGCGCTTCTACGGCGAGCGGGGGCAGGTGTCGTCCGCCTTCGGGGTGGGGGTGCTGATCGCCGTCTTCGCCATCTTCGGCTGGACCAGCACGGCCCGGCTGGTCCGTGGGCAGGTGATCGCGCTGCGCGAGCGGGAGTTCGTGGAGGCGGCCCGGGCCAGCGGAGCCGGGCTGGGGCACATGCTCTTCCGGCAGTTGCTGCCGAACATCTGGGCGCCGATCCTGGTGTCGTTCTCCCTGGCGGTGCCGCAGTTCATCACCAGCGAGGCGGCGCTGTCGTTCATCGGCGTCGGCCTCAGCGACGAGACGCCGAGCTTCGGCCGGATGATCTACCGCAGTCTGGACTTTCTTCAGACCGACCCGGCGTACGTGTTCTTCCCGGGCATCATGATCTTCGCGCTGGTGTTCGCCTTCAACCTCTTCGGCGACGCGTTGCGGGACGCGCTCGACCCGAAGTCGTCCCGGTAGGGGCCAAAATCATGGCGCGATTTCTGCTCAAGCGACTCTTCTCCGCCACGCTGACCCTCTTCGCGGTGAGCGTGCTGACCTTCCTGATGTTCTTCGCCCTGCCACGCGACCCGGTCAGCAGCATCTGCTCGAAGAACTGCAACCCGGAGCGGCTGGAACGGGTCCGCGACGATCTGGGCCTGAACGACCCGCTGATCAGCCAGTACGCCGGCTACATGAAGGGCATCGTGACCGGTCGGGACCTGGGCAGCGCCCAGGGCGGCCGGTGTGACGCACCCTGCCTGGGCTGGTCGTACGTCACCAACGAGGCCGTCTCGGACACCATCGCCCGGGTGCTGCCGGTGACGCTGAGCATCGTGATCCCGGCGGCCATCCTCTGGTTGCTGCTCGGCGTGGGGCTCGGCATGGTGTCCGCGCTGCGTCGGGGCACCTGGCTGGATCGGCTGGCGATCGGTTTCTCGCTGACCGGCGCGTCGTTGCAGTTGTACTTCGTGGGTGCGGTGCTGCTGCTGGTGTTCGTCTACAACCTGCGGCTGTTGCCGGTGCCGAGCTACACCTCCATCTTCGACAACCCGGCGAAGTGGGCCAGTGGGCTGGTGCTGGCCTGGGTGGCGCTGGCCTTCCTCTTCTCGGCCATCTACGCCCGGTTGTCGCGGGCGCAGATGTTGGAGACGCTGTCGGAGGACTTCGTCCGGACCGCGCGGGCCAAGGGCCTGGCCAAACCCAAGGTGTACGGGCGACACGCGCTGCGCGCGGCGATCACGCCGGTGGTGACGATCGCCGGGTTGGACGTGGGCGGGGCGCTGGGCGGGACGGTGATCACCGAGACGACGTTCGGCATCCAGGGGCTGGGGCGTACCGCGGTGGACGCGGTGCGTTCGGGTGATCTGCCCACCATCATGGCCACCGTGTTGATCGCGGCCGTCTTCGTGGTGCTGGCGAACGTGCTGGTGGACCTGCTCTACGCGACCATCGACCCCCGGGTGCGGCTGCGCTGAGCGGGAGGGTGTCCGACACACCGTCGACGGCGAAATTTATCGACAACTGTTACACAACTCGTAGGTTTTCTTCCTTACGATCCTCGGGACGTCGGCGGTTCTCGCCCCCGACGAAACCGCACGGCACATGGGTGAAGGGGGTACTTCATGAGACCACGCGTGGTGGCTGCCGCAGGCGGCGCGATCGCTCTGGTTGTGGCATTGGGTGCGTGCTCGAAGAACACGGGCGAGGGCACCACTGTGGACACCGAACGGCAGCAGACCGGGGTCATCGCGACCGACCCCAAGGACTCGCAGGGGCCGGCGGCCGAGGTGAGCGGCGCCGCGAAGGGCGGCACCTTCACCATCATCCGGGAGTCGCCGATCTCCCACCTGGACCCGCAGCGGACGTACTCGTTCGCCGGTCTGATGGCCAACCCGCTCTTCGCCCGCTACCTGACCACCTGGAAGGACGACGGCAAGGGCGGCCTGGTCCTGGTGGGCGACCTTGCCGAGACCCCGGGCAAGAACGTCAACAACGACTGCAAGGTCTGGGAATTCACCGTCAAGGACGGGGTGAAGTTCGAGGACGGTCGCCCGATCACCTCCAAGGAGATCGCGTACGGCATCGCCCGGTCCTTCGACCCGGACCTGTCCGGCGGCCCGACCTACATCCAGGAGTGGCTGGCCGACACCGCGCAGTTCGACACCAAGTGGGACTTCAAGAAGAACAAGACGTCGCTGCCGCCGGGCCTGAGCACGCCGGATGACAAGACGCTGCGCTTCGAGTTCGCCAAGCCCCGCTGCGACCTGCCGTTCGCGGTCTCGCTGCCGACCACCGCGCCGCTGCCGCCGGACAAGGACACCGGCGTCGACCTGGACAAGCAGCCCTTCTCCTCCGGCCCGTACAAGATCGCCAAGAACCAGGTGGGCGTGCAGCTCACCCTGGACCGCAACACCAACTGGGACCCGAACACCGACCCGGTGCGGCACCAGTACCCGGACCAGTTCGTCTGGACCTTCGGCCCCACCGCGGACGCCGCCAACAACCGGGTGATCGCCGACAACGGCGCCGACCAGAGCGCGCTCGCCTTCAACGCCGTGCCCGCCTCGCTGGTCGCCAGGGTGGTCGGCGACGCAACGCTCAAGTCGCGCAGCATCCTGTCGCCGACCCCCAGCGCCAACCAGCTCGTCATCAACAACCAGCGGGTCAAGGACCTCAAGGTCCGTCAGGCGCTCAACTACGCCATCGACCGCGAGGGCATGATCAAGGCGCTCGGCGGGCAGACCGTCGCCGCGCCGCTGACCACGCTCATGCCGCCGGCCACCATCGGCTACAAGGCGTACGAGGCGTACCCGGCGGGCCCCAACGGTGACGTGGCCAAGGCCAAGGAACTGCTCGGCGGGCAGACGCCGGAGCTGGTCCTCGGCGTCGCCGACAACACGACCGAGCAGCAGCAGGGTGCCCAGCTCAAGGCGAACCTGGAGCGGGCCGGCTTCAAGATCACGCTGCGGAACATCTCCGACGACGCCAAGCTCGACGAGATCAAGAAGAAGGACAACCCCTGGGACCTGTACATCGGTAACTGGGCGGCGGACTGGCCGAGCGGCGCGTCGATCCTGCCGGTGCTCTACGACGGCCGCACCATCAAGGCCGAGGGCAACAGCAACCAGTCCTACTTCAACGACCCGACGATCAACGCCGAGATGGACCGCATCCTGGCGCTGGCCCCGGCCGAGCAGGGCCCGGAGTGGGCCAAGCTCGACGAGCGGATCATGAAGGAGTACGCGCCGGTGGTGCCGCTCTACGTCGACGTGGCCTACAACGTGCACGGGTCCAAGGCTGGCGGAGTCTTCATCTCCAGCGTCTTCGGCTACCCGTCGTTCGTCAACGCGCACGTCAAGCCGTAAGGAACACCGCAGACAAGAAGGGTCCCCAACCGACAACGTCGTCGGGAGGGGACCCTTCTGTTTCCGCTGAACAGGTCACCGGTCCGAGCCGACGATGATCGTTCATCCACCTGCGCCGTCTGCCTCGCGATCTTGCACTTACTGTCCCGGCATAAGGTGCATCCCTCCTCATATCGACAACCGAAACTGCAAGATCGGCGCGGGTGGGGCTTCACGGTGCGGGAAATTTCCTGGTACGGGGGGTCCGAGTCGACCTTCGGCCCGTGGTGGCGTCATTCCGCGAAACCGTCCTCGGGGAACAGCGCGCTGCCTGATCGGATCGGACCGCTACGGTCGGGTGCGCGGCAGGGCCCCTCGGTCAGGCTTGACGTCGAAGGGAGGCCTCGTGATCGCGGCACTCAACCAGCTTGTCGACCTGCTCGAAGAGCACCTCACCGAGGAATTCGACGTCAACGCAGTGGCCAGGACGCTCGGCACCACCGAGTACCACCTGCGCCGGATGTTCTCGTCGTTGGCCGGCATGCCGCTGTCCGAGTACGTGCGCCGACGCCGCATGACCGTCGCCGCCGCCGACGTCGTTCGGGGCGAGGACGATCTGCTGAGCATCGCCGTGCGGCACGGATACGGCTCGACCGAGGCGTTCGGACGTGCCTTCCGGGCGGTCCACGGCGCCAGCCCCGGTGACGTACGCCGCGACGGAGGCCCCCTTCGCACACAACCGCAGCTCAGGTTCCGCCTGACCGTCGAAGGGAGCACCCCCATGGACACCCGCATCGTCGATCGCCCCGCGTTCCGGCTCATCGGACACGCGGCCCGGGTTCCGCTCATCCACCACGGCATCAACCCGCACATCCAGCAGCACATCACCGGGCTGCCACCACAGGAGCATCTTCGGCTGAAGGCTCTCAGCGGCACCGAACCCGGCGGGCTGCTACAGGTCAGCGACGACCTCGACGCCGAGGCCACCGAGGGCAGCGAACTGACCTACCTGCACGGGGTCGCGGTGTCCGGGGGCACGCCGGTCCCCGACGACCTGGACGCCATCGAGGTGCCGGCCGGCCAGTGGGCGGTGTTCCGCACCGCCGGACCCCACCCGCAGGCCCTGCAGAAGACCTGGGCGGCGACCGCGACCGAGTGGTTCCCCTCCAACCCGTGGCGACTGCGGCCGGGCCCCTCGATCGTTGCCATCCTCGAACGCGCGGACGACTTCAGCACCGCCACCTGCGAACTGTGGCTGCCCATCGAGCCGGCGTGACGGCGTCGCGCGTACCTGTCCGGCCAGGGTCGCGCCGGGATCCTTCAGGCGCGTGACCAGTTCCGCGTGATGGGCCGTCGAGGTGGTGGCAAGGTCGATGGCCAACCGCTGGAGCGCCTCACGGTCGCCGGGGGTCTCCTCCACCCGGGCGGATGCGGCACTGAGCGGTATACCTCGCAGTCTCGAATATGACTCTGAGGTATACCGCTCAACAGCACATCGACATGCGGGCCAGCCAAACGCACGCTGGAGGTTGCGCTCCCGGTGAGCCTCAGCGCGCCGCGCAGATGGCCGCCTTCACCCCAGGTGGGTGCGCAGGAAGTCGAGTTCCAGCGGCAGCAGGCGCTCGGCGGTGCCGTTCGCGGCCATGTGCGTGGCCCCGGTCAGCGGCAGCACGGCGTGCGGGCGGCCGGTGCTCAGCAGGGCCGCGGAGAGTCGCAGCGTGTGCGCGGCCACCACGTTGTCGTCCGCCATGCCGTGCACCAGCAGCAACGGGCGGGCCTGGTCGGGGCTGGTGACCGGCTCGGCGGCCAACTCGACCAGCGAGTGGTGCGCGTAGATGTCCAGGCCGTCTTCCGGCAAACCCAGATAACGCTCGGTGTACGCGGTGTCGTACAGCGCCCAGTCGGTCACCGGGGCGCCCGCGATCCCGCACCGGAACAGCTCCGGGTGGCGCAGCACCGCCAACCCGGCCAACCACCCGCCGAACGACCAACCGCGCACCCCCACCCGACCCAGGTCCAGATCCGGGTGCTTGCCGGCGAGCGCGGTCAGCGCGTCGATCTGGTCGGTCAGGATCACGTCGGCGACCCGACGGTGGATCGCCTTCTCGAACGACGGCGCCACGCCCGGCGTACCCCGGTTGTCGATGGTGACCACCGCGAACCCGGCGTCGGCCCACCACTGCCGCTCCAACCACGCGGCCCGCGCCGCCACGACCTCCTGGTGCCCCGGGCCGCCGTAGATGTCCAGCAGCACCGGCAGCCGCCGGCCCGTCACGTGGTTGTCCGGGTAGAGCACCGCCGCCGGCAGCCGCCGATCGGTCACCCGTTCCAGCAGCGGCAGCGGAGCGTACGGCGGGGTGGCGGCGAACGAGCGCAGCTCGGCGATCTCCTGATCACCGCGGCGGATCGTCCAGCGCACCCCGGCATGGTCCAGCGACGCGACGCCGACGGCCAGCACGTCCCCGCCCACCGCGGCGGTGTACCAGCCGGAGTCGGTGGTGAGCCGGCGCGCGTCCACCCCACCGCCGACGGTGGTGCGGATCCGGAACAGGTGCCGCTCGCTCGGCTCGCCGTCGCTCGCCTCCACCAGCAGGTCGGCCGGGCCGGCGGCGGACGGCAGCCGACCCACCACCCGCCGCACGTACAGCGACGGCGGGGTGAGCAGGGTGCCGTCGGCGAACAGGCACCGGGCGTCGTACCCGTCGTGGGCCAGCTCCCCACCGACCAGCACCCGGCCGTCCGGCAGGTGGGCGGGGGTGCCGGCGATCGGTTCGACCCAGCGCGGATCGGCCAGCTCGGCGTGCACCTGCGTCTCACCCGTTCGGGGGTCCACCGCCAGCACCAGCCCGTGCTGCTGCGAGCGGCGCAGCACGGTGATCAACGGGCTGCCCTCACCCCAGCTGACCCCGGTCAGGTACGGGTACGTCTCCCGGTCCCAGTGCACGTCGACCCAGCCGTCGTCCAGGTCCAGCAGGTGCAGGCTGACCTCCGCGTTCGGCCCACCGGCCCGGGGGTACGCGACGGCCGTCGGCGGGCTGGCCGGCTGCGCCGGGTCGTGCAGGTGCCACCGCTCCAGGCGGGACTCGTCGACCCGGGCGGCGAGTACCGAACGGCCGTCCGGCGCCCACCAGTACCCCCGGTACCGGCCGAACTCCTCCGCCGCGATGTGCTCGGCCAACCCCCAGCTCACCCCGGCGTCCTCGCCGGCCAGCAGGGTGTCGGTGCCGTCCGGGTCGATCACCCGCAGCTCACCCCGACGCACCCCGTCGGCGGCGTCCGTCACGTACGCCAACCGTTGCCCGCTCGGGTCCGGACGGGGGTCCAGCACCGGGCCGACGGCTGCCACCTCCACCACGTCGCCGTGTACCAGGTCGGCCCGGAACAGCCGCCCGGCCAGCGCGAACACCGCTACCCGGCCGGCCGCGTCCAACGCGTACGAGCCGATGCCGGCGGCGCTGAGCCGCAGCCGTTCGCGCAGCGCGCGTTCACCGGGGGAGAGGGACCGGGTGTCCCCGCCCTCGCCCAGCAGGGTCGCCGGATCGGCGACCAGCCGCTCCTCGCCGGTGCCCACGTCCAGCAGCCAGAGCGCGTCCGCCGGATCCTCGGGGCCGGCGGAGCGCACGAAGATCACCCGGGAGCCGTCCTCAGCCACCGAGACAGCGCGTGGCGCGCCGTGGCTGAACCGGCGGGTGCGGGCGGCCAGCTCCGGAAAGTCCACACGCCAAATCGTAGAGCCGGAGCGGAGGTGATGTGGCCGACCTGGGCGGACGCGTCAGCCTCGGCTGGAGGAGAACGCCGGTTAGAGTGACCGTCGTGACGACGCTGCCCGACCGCCGCCTGCTGCTGGTCCACGCGCACCCCGACGACGAGTCGATCGGCACCGGCTCGACGATGGCCCACTACGCCGCCGACGGCGCGCACGTCACGCTGGTGACCTGCACCCTCGGCGAGGAGGGCGAGATCCACGTGCCCGCGCTGGCTCAGCTCGCCGCCGCCGAGGCCGACCAGCTCGGCGGGTACCGCGTCGCCGAACTGGCCGCCGCGTGCGCCGCGCTCGGCGTCAGCGACCACCGCTTCCTCGGCGGCGCCGGCCGCTACCGCGACTCCGGGATGATGGGGCTCGCGACCAACGAGCACCCCCGGGCGTTCTGGCAGGCCGACCTCGACGAGGCCGCCGGGCATCTCGTGGAGATCATGCGGGAGGTACGCCCGCAGGTGCTCGTCACGTACGACCCGAACGGCTTCTACGGCCACCCCGACCACATTCAGGCGCACCGGGTGGCCATGCGCGCCGTCGAGCTGGCCGCCGCCGAGGGCTGCGCCCCGCTCAAGGTCTACTGGACGGCCATGCCGCTCAGCGTTCTGGAAGCCGGCCTGACGCATTTCGCCGAGTCCTCCGACAACCCGTTCGCCGGCATCGAGGACATCGCCGACCTGCCCTTCGGCACCCCGGACGCCCAGATCGCCGCCCGGATCGACGGCACGGACCAGCACCTGGCCAAGGAGGCCGCGATGCGGGCGCACGCCACCCAGATCCCGGCCAGCTCCTGGCTCTACTCGATCGCCGGCAACTTCGGCGGCGAGTTCATGGGCGTGGAGTTCTTCACCCTCGCGGTCGGTGAGAAGGGCCCGGGCACCGGGCCGTACGGCTGGGAGGACGACCTCTTCGCCGGCCTGCCTGCGGAGGCCGCCCCGGACCGGTCCCCGGTCGCGGCGGCGGGCCTGCGGTGACCCTGCCGGCCGCACCGATGACAGTCGTGGACGACCAGGAAGCCCCGCCCCCGGCTGGGCCGCCGCCGCGACTGCTGGACCTGGGAGTGCGGCTGGTCGGTGCGATAGTCGTGGCCGTCGCCGGGGTGGTGACCGGCGTGCTGGAGCTGTTGCTCGCCACGGTCCGCGTCGGCGGGCAACTGGTCGGAGTGTCGGTGCTCCTCGCCATCGGCGCCAACATCGTGTTGAGCTGGTTCGCGTACGAGGCGGTCGGCCGTCGCTGGGCGGTGGCGCTGCCGGCGGTGCCGTGGTTCGCGCTGATGGTGGTTGCCGCCATCCGGACCAACGAGGGCGACCTGCTGCTGGCCGGCGACAACTGGGTCGGGCTGGCCATGATCGTGGCGGGTGCGATGACGTTCGCGGTGATGGGTTTCCGGCAGATCCTCGCGCCGCAGCCGCCCCGGCTCGGCGGTTGACGTCGGGCTGTTTCTCCGGCGGCTGCCCGGCGCTGCCGCCGGCTGATGACGTCTCCCAGGTAAGGGTGGTAGATATTCCTGCCAGGGATGCGAACCCCACGATGGGGCGTACGGCAGGAGGGTCCGGCGATGGCAAAGCGGTGGCGTGACCTCGGAGTGCTCGTAGCGGCGTTGTTCGCGGTCAACGTGGTCGCCCGACTGATCACCCAGTTCGGCTTCGACGGTGACGACACCGCCGCCGACCGGGTGTCGCTGACGATGTTCGCGGTGATCGGGCTGATCCTCGCCGTGGTCGCCTTCCGCTGGGGTCGTCGCCGGCCGCTGGCGGGCTGGGCCGCTGACATGGCCCTCGTGGTGCCGGTGGCGATGCTGCTGACCGTGTTGGTCGGGCCCCTGCTGGTCGGTCACAACCCGTTCGCTGGCGGCGCGGGGACGTTCTTCGCCCAGATCTGGCTTTACCTGCTCGCCACCGGCGCGGGGTTGTTGATCGGTTACCTGGTGCTCACCGCGCTCGGCCTGGACTACCGCTCTCAGCAGCTCAAGCGGTACGCGGAGGTCAGGGCCGCCAAGCCGCGCCGGGTCGTCCGCCGCTGACCACCGCCCTTGATTGACTCGGCTTCCCTGAAGTCGCGGTATCCGAGCGCCCAGGACACCGCGACTTCCCGAAAGTCGCGCCAATCACCCCTTCGGGGCGACCCGGGTCAGGTAGGTGTGGTGGGTGGCGAGGCCGAGTCGCTGGTAGAGCGCGAGCGCCGCCGTGTTGCGCTGCTCGACCTGGAGGAACGCGTGCGTCGCGCCGCCGGACGCCCCCCAGTTGGCCAGTTCGTGGATCACCCGGCGGGCCAACCCCTGTCGGCGGGCCGCCGGCAGGACCTCGATCAGGCTGAGGCCCAGCCAACGTCCCTGGCCGGTCACCGTGCCGCGGCCGACGGCCGCCAGCGTGCCGTCGGCGTACACGTGGGCGAAGCGGACCTGGTCCACGGCGGTGAGCACGTGCCGGGCGGCGTCCGGCAGGCCGCCCTTGCGGCCGGCGGCGATGGCCAGCCACTCGTCGCTGGGCGCGGTGGCCAGCTCGACGACCGCCCTGCCCCACCCGCCGGCCTGGTCACCGGCGGCCGTGGACGCCAGCGAGGGCAGCGGCGCGGTCTGCACCAGCGTCGGTGGGCGGGCGCCCCAACCCCGGGCGTCCAGTTCGGCGCCGACCGGTGCGGCGAGCGGCAGCGGCGTGTTGATCAGCGCGGGTTGGCCCAGGTCGGCGTACCAGCGCTCTACGGCGTCGACAGCGGCGGCCAACGGGCGGTCCGGGTCGCCGATCGGCAGTGCCGAGTTGGCGCGCCCGGTCCAGCCCTCGGCCGACCGGAGCAGCCAGTCACCGAGCCGGCCCCGGGTCGGTGCCGGCCAGGCCTCGTCGGCGGCCCGCTCCAGCGCCACCACCGCGGCGGCGGTCGGCCGTCGGGTCGGCGGTACGCGCTTGGCCCGATGGACCTGTGCCACGGGAACTCGTAGCTGCCCCTGCGCGGTGGCCAGCGTGAGATGAGTCTCGCTCAGCTCGACCAACTCGCCCAGGGCGTCGGAGAATAGCGGGCGACCCTCGCGAATCCCCACAATCCGCCGGACCACGATTCGGTGTCCCACATCCTGCTGTCGGAGCACGATCGACCCCCTCCCCGGCGAGATACTAGGCTCTTACCGTCGCGGGAGATCGCGTCGAGTCTTGCGGAGGAGAAGACCGGTGACCTACATCATCGCCGAGCCGTGCGTAGATGTGCTCGACAAGGCATGCATCGAGGAGTGCCCGGTCGACTGCATTTACGAGGGCAATCGGATGCTCTACATCCACCCCGACGAGTGCGTCGACTGTGGTGCCTGTGAGCCCGTCTGCCCCGTGGAGGCGATCTTCTACGAGGACGACGTCCCGGAGCAGTGGAAGGACTACACGGGCGCGAACTACGAGTTCTTCGAGGAGCTGGGCTCGCCCGGTGGTGCCTCGAAGATCGGCAAGGTGGAGAAGGACGCCACCTTCGTCGCCGCGCAGCCGCCGCGCGGCGAGGGCCACTGAACCGGCCCGCGCCGGTCTCGTCACGGCTGCCCGAGTTCACCTGGGACACCCTGGACGCCGCGGCCACGCTGGCCGCGGCGCATCCAGAGGGCCTGATCAACCTCTCCATGGGCACGCCGGTCGACCCGGTGCCCGAGGTGATCCGGCGGGCGTTGGCTGACGCGTCCGATGCTCCCGGTTACCCGCTGACCGCCGGAACCCCGGCCCTGCGGGCCGCCATCGCGGCGTGGGTGTCCCGAGCCTGCGGCGCTGGCGTCGACGGTCTCGGTGTGCTGCCGACCATCGGCTCGAAGGAGCTGGTGGCCTGGCTGCCCACGCTGCTCGGCATCGGCCCGGGTGACGTGGTGGTGGTGCCGTCGATCGCGTACCCCACCTATGAGGATGGCGCCCGGCTGGCCGGCGCCACCGTCGTGCGCACCGACTCGCTGACCTCGCTCGGGCCGACCCCGCGGATCCGGTTGGTCTGGGTCAACTCGCCCGGCAACCCGACCGGTCGGGTGCTGCCCGCCGCGCACCTGCGCAAGGTGGTCGACTGGGCCCGCGAACGTGGCGCGGTCGTCGCGAGCGACGAGTGCTACCTGCCCCTGGGTTGGTCGGCCGAGCCGGTTTCGGTGCTGTCTCCGCAGGTCAGCGGGGGAAGCTACGCCGGGGTGCTCGCCGTGCACTCGCTCTCCAAGCGGTCCAACCTCGCCGGCTACCGGGCCGGTTTCGTCGCCGGTGATCCGGCGCTCGTCGCCGAGCTGCTCAAGGTGCGCAAGCACGCGGGCATGATCGTGCCCGCGCCGGTGCAGGCGGCAATGGTGGCCGCGCTGGAGGACGAGCGACACGCCGAGGAGCAGCGGGAGCGTTACCGCGCCCGGCGGGAGGTGCTCACCGCGGCGTTCACCGGTGCCGGGTTCACCGTCGAGCACTCCGAGGCGGGCCTTTACCTCTGGCTGACCAGGGGTGAGGACTGCTGGGAGACGGTCGACTGGCTGGCCCGACGCGGCATCCTGGTCGCCGCTGGCGTCTTCTACGGCCCCACGGCCGGGCAGTATGTCCGGGTCGCCCTGACCGAGTCCGACGAGCACATCGCCGCCGTCGCCGCGCGCCTCGCCTGATCGCGCTCCGGGCGGTCTGGCCCGTCCGGGCTCCGCGGCGCGACCAGCAGCCTTGGTCGAGCGATATTCTCGGCGCCGGACCTGGTCGGGGCCGTCACGGCCCCGCAAGCCCAGCAGGAACATCGAGGTGTGCGGATGGTGGACAGGCCAGGTGCGCGGGTGCGGGCGGCGGTGGTCGGCACCGGCCTGATCGGTGGTTCGGTGCTGCTCCGGATGGTGGCCGCCGGCGTCGACGTGGTCGGCTGGGACCCGGACGAGGCCACGCGGCGGGAGACCCGACGGGCGGGCGTACCCGCTCCGGACCGGCTGGTCGAGGCGGTGGCCGACCGGGATGTTGTCTTTTTGTGCGGACCGCTGCCCACCCTGCCGGCGACACTGGTCGAGGTGGCGGCGATGACCGGTGAGCGTTGTGTGCTGACCGACGTCGGCAGCACCAAGGAGCAGGTGGCCGCGTTCGCCGCCGCGCAGGGGCTGACGCACCGGTTCGTGCCCGGCCACCCGATGGCGGGCACCGACCGGGCCGGCCTGACGGCCGCGCGGGCGGACCTGCTCACCGGTGCGGCCTGGGTGCTCTGTCCGGCCCCCGGACCGGCCACCACCGCGTTCCGCTGGCTGGCCGAACTGCTGGTGGAGCTCTTCGAGGCCCGGGTGGTGCCGATGTCCGCCACCGAGCACGACTCGGCTGCCGCGCTCGCCTCACACGTGCCGCACCTGCTCGCCGGCGCGCTGGCCGGTGCGGTGCAGCGCGCACCACTGCGCGACGCGATACTCGCGCTCGCCGCCGGCAGCTTCTCCGACGGCACCCGGGTCGCCGGAACCCCGGCCGATCGGACCGCCAACATGCTGCTGGGCAACCGGGACCGGGTGCTGCGCGAGTTGGCCGAGGTCACCGCTTTCCTGGACGACCTGACCGCCGCGCTGCGCGCCGACGACGCTCCGAGCCTCACCGCGCGGTACGACGAGGCGCGGGCCTCCCGCGCGGCGCTGCGCGACCGGCGGTTCGACGCGTACGACCGGCAGTTCCCGGCCGGTGGTGACCACGCCGCGGAGGTGTCCTGGCTGCGCGAGCTGGGGGTGGCCGGCGGCCACCTGACCGGCCTGCACGTCGACGCGGACACTGTCTCCTACGCGGCGCGGCGCCCCGTGGCTGACTAGGCTGACAGGCATGGCGGTGGACAGTCCGGTGGTGCAGGTGCGCGGCGAGGCGTACCGGGAGGTGCCGCCCGAGCTGGCCCGGTTCACGGTCACCGCGACAGCCCGCGACCGGGACCGGGAGGCGACGCTGACCCGGTTGGCCGAGCGGGCTGCGGCGGTCCGGGTGCTGCTGGACGGCTCCGGGCCCGTGGTGGCGCGGCGGGAGACCGGCGACCTGCGGGTGCGGCCGGAGACCCGGCGCTCGGGTGAGCGGGTGGTCGCCTGGCACGGCAGTGTCACCACCACCGTCACGGTCACCGACTTCACCGCGCTGGGTGAGCTGATGCTCCGGCTCGCCGACCAGGACCAGGTCGAGGTGGCGGGCCCCTGGTGGGAGCTTCGCCCGGACAGCCCCGCTCATCGTGCGGCCCGGCACGCCGCGATCAGCGACGCGCTGCTGCGCGCCCGGGAGTACGCGGAGGTGCTGGGCGCCCGGGTCACCTCGTTGATCGAGCTGGCCGACGCGGGCCCCACCGACCGGCCGATGTTCGCCCGTGCGGCCTTCGCCGGGGGCGGCGGCGCGGGCGGTGGCCCGCCGGAGCTTGAGCTGGACCCGCAGCCGCAGCCTGTGCAGGCGGCGGTTCAGGCGCGGTTCACCATCAGCGACCCGGTTCTGGGCTGATGCCACCGGCCCGGGTGTTGTCCGCCGACGAGCTGGTGGCGCGGGCGTTGGAGCTTGCCGAGGCCGGCCCGCGACAACTGCTCGGCATCGCCGGTGCGCCGGGCGCCGGGAAGTCCACCCTGGCGGAGCGGATCGTCGCCGAGCTCGGGTCGGCCGCCTGCCTGGTGCCGATGGACGGCTTCCACCTGGCGCAGTCGCAGCTGGTCCGCCTGGGCCGCGCCGACCGCAAGGGCGCGGCGGACACCTTCGACGCCAACGGGTACGTCTCGCTGCTGCGCCGACTGCGCCGGTTGGAGCCGACGTCGGTCTACGCCCCGGAGTTCCGCCGGGAGTTGGAGGAGCCGGTGGCCGGCGCGATCGAGGTGCTGCCGTCGGTCCGGCTGGTCGTGACCGAGGGCAACTACCTGCTGTTGCGGGATTTCCCCTGGCAGGAAGTCCGACCGCTGCTGCACGAGGCGTGGTTTCTCGACCTGGACGCCGAGGTGCGGCATCGCCGGCTGACCGCCCGGCACGAGGCATTCGGTCGGTCTCCGGAGCAGGCGCGGGCGTGGGCGCTGGGCAGTGACGAGTCGAACGCTGCCCTGATCACCCCCACCGCCGATCGGGCTGACCTGGTGGTCCGCCTGGCGGAGCCCCCGCCGGCCTGACCACGGCCCGCCCGGACGCGCTACTCCTCGACGCCGCGGCCCGGGCGGCTCATGTCCCCGACGCTGGGCGTCCCGGCGGCGAGGCCGTACCGCAGGAGCACCGCGCCAGTGGCGGAGGTGGCGGGCGGTTCGAGCAGCGTCAGATTCGCTGGCACCTCGCCGCCGTCGAACACCTTCTTGCCGACGCCCAGCACGATGAGGAAGATCCACAGGTTGAGCTGGTCGAAGAGGCGTTCGTGCAGGAGGGTCTGCACGAGGTTCAGGCTGCCGATCACGTGGACTTTCTCGTGCTTGTCGCGCACCGCACGGACGGCGGTCGCCAGGTCGGGTCCGAGCTGGGTCGAGCCCGCCCAGCCCAGATCCGGGTTGCCGCGCGAGGCGACGTACTTCGGGATGCTGTTGAACCGGGTGGCGATTGTGCCGTCGACGCCGTCGGCCTGGTTCAGCCAGTACGCGGCGAAGATGTCGTACGTCCGGCGGCCCAGGAGCAGGGCATCCATGCCCCGCATGCCGTCCATGACCAGACGGCCGCCCGTCTCGTCGAACAGCGGTGCCTGCCAACCTCCGTACGGGAAGCCGTCGGGGTCCTCGTCGGGGCCACCGGCGCCTGGGCGACCAGGTCGAGTGTCGCGAACAGGTCGATGTGGATCGTGCCCATGTCGTCCTCCGTGTTCCCGCTCGAAGAGGGTCTTGACGGTGCACCCTAGTCGAGTTGCCGGACCGGCCGGGCGGGGTTGCCGACCGCCACGACGTTGGCGGGCAGGTCCCGGGTGACCACCGCGCCCGCGCCGACGACGGTGTTCGCGCCGATCGTCACGCCGGCCAACACGATCGCGCCGCCGCCGAGCCACACGTTGTCGCCGATGGTGATCGGCTTGGCCGCCTCCCACTTGTCCCGTCGTGGGCCGGGCTCGACCGGATGCGTCGGGGTGAGCATTTGCACGTTCGGGCCGACCTGGACGTCCGCGCCGAGGGTGATCCGACCAACGTCGAGGAAGACCGCGTTGTAGTTGACGAAGCTGCGCGGGCCGATGTGGATCTGCCAGCCGTAGTCGCAGTAGAACGGTGGGCGGATCCAGGTGTCGTCGCCCAGTTCGCCGAGGAGTTCACGCAGTGCCGCGATCCGGGCCTGGGGGTCGGCCGCGGGACTGGTGTTGAAGCGTTCCATCAGTCGGGCAGCCCGGTCCAGATCGGCGATGATCTCGGGATCGTCGGCGATGTATGGCTCGCCGGCGAGCATCTTGTCCTTCATCGAGGTCACCGCCCGATCATGCCGGCCCGGTTCGCCGGCTCGTGGCGGGTCCGTCATTTTTCGGCCTTCATTCTGCATACCCGGTATGTAATCGTGGATTGTCGATGCGACCCCCATGCACAGCAAGACGTTTGACGAGGAGGATCCGTTGCACCAGGGAAGAAGAGGATTGGCCGCCCTCGGCCTCGTGATCACGCTGGCGCTCTCCGCGCCGGTTCCCGCCTCAGCCGCGGCCCCCGTGCCCGCCGCACCCGGCGGCACCAGCCAACAGCCCACTCCGGGTGGACCCACCGCCAACCGCTCGACCACCGTCACGCTGATCACCGGTGACCGGGTCACCGTCACCGCCTCCGGCGCCTCGGTCCAGCCCGATGCCGGCCGGGAGGACGTGCAGTTCCTGGTCCAGCGCCAGCGCGGACGCCTCTCCGTCACGCCGACGGACGCGCTGCCGCTGCTGCGCTCGGGCCGGGTGGACCGGCGGCTCTTCGACATCACCGGGCTGGTCGAGGCGGGTTACGACGACGCCCACCGCAAGACCCTGCCGCTGCTGGTGGCATACGGTTCGACGGGGACCGCCCGGCGTGCCTCGGCCGCGCTGCCCGGCACCCGGCTGATCCGCGACCTGCCGGTGATTCGCGGTGCCGCCCTGAACAGCGACAAGGCCTCCCTCGGCGCGGTCTGGGAGACGGTCACCACCGGTTCCGCTGGGGCCCGGCTCGACGCGGCGGGGGGCATCGAGCGGATCTGGCTGGACGCCCGACGACGGGTGACCCTCGACCACAGCGTGCCGCAGATCGGCGCGCCCTCCGCCTGGGCGGCCGGGTTCACCGGCGCGGGAGTGTCCGTCGCGGTGCTGGACACCGGCGTCGACGCGACCCACCCCGACCTCGCCGGCAAGGTGGCCGAAGCGCGCAACTTCACCGAGGCCACCGACGCTCGGGACACGGTCGGCCACGGCACCCACGTGGCCTCGACCATCGCGGGCAGCGGCGCGGCCTCCGGTGGCAAGTACCGAGGCGTGGCGCCGGACGCGACGCTGCTGGACGGCAAGGTCTGTGAGGACGCGGGCTGCACCGAGTCGGCGATCCTCGCCGGTATGCAGTGGGCCGCGGTGGAGAAGAAGGCCGCCGTGGTCAACATGAGCCTCAGCGGCTGGGACACCCCCGAGGTCGACCCGCTGGAGGAGGCGGTGCAGAGCCTGACCGCGCAGACCGGCACGCTCTTCGTCCTCGCCGCCGGCAACGACGGCGCAGACGGCTCGGTCGGCTCCCCGGCCAGCGCCGACGCCGGGCTCGCCGTGGGCGCTGTGGACCGGGACGACGAACTGGCCGACTTCTCCAGCCGGGGCCCGCGGGTCGGTGACGACGCGCTGAAGCCGGACATCACCGCGCCCGGCGTCGACATCGTCGCCGCTCGCGCTGCCAACGGCGTCATCGGCGATCCTGTCGACGACCGCTACGTCACCATCTCCGGCACCTCGATGGCCACCCCGCACGTGGCCGGGTCGGCGGCGCTGCTGGCCCAGCAACACCCGGGATGGCGGGCCGACCGGCTCAAGGCCACCCTGATGGCCGCCGCGAAGCCACACCCGGACCAGACCGCCTACCAGCAGGGCGCCGGGCGGGTCGATGTCGCACACGCGATCACCCAGCAGGTCACCACCGACCCGGTGAGTGTCTCGTTCGGGCGTACGCTCTGGCCGCACGGTGACGACACCCCGATCACCCGCACGGTGACCTGGCGCAACGACGGCCCGACCCCGGTCACCGTGGACCTGGGCATCGAAGGCGCTGGCCCCGGCGGTCGCGCACTGCCGGCCGGCCTGTTCCAGCTGGGCGCCGACCGGCTCACCGTGCCGGCGGGCGGCACGGCCGCCACGACCGTCACCACGGACACCCGGCTCGGCGACGCCGACGGTTACTGGACCGGGCGGATCGTGGCCCGATCCGGGGCGGCGGTCGCGGTCACCCCGTTGGCCGTGAACCGGGAGGTGGAGAGCTACACGCTGACCGTGGAGCACCTCAACCGCGCCGGTGCGCGCACCGCGGAGCACTGGAGCCTCCTGTTCGGGTTGGACACCTTCGGTGCCTGGGGCCTCGTCAGTTCCGACGGGGTGGCCAGCGTGCGGGTCCCCAAGGGGCACTACGGCCTGAGCGGCCTCGTTATGGAGCCCGGACCGGAGGATGAGGCGCGCGGGATGTCCCTGTTGGCGCAGCCTCAGCTGACCATCGATCGGGACACCCGGATCGTCGTGGACGCCCGCCGGGCCAGGCCGGTCCGGACGACGATTCCGGACCGGACCGCCGCCCCGGTGCTGATCGACGTCAGCGGCAACTTCACGGCCGACGACGGCAGTGTGTACGGCGCCGGGATCTGGGCGGACACGTTCACCGGCCTGACCAGCGGTCAGCTCGGTAAGGCGGTCCCCGCCGATCGGTTCGTCGCCACGGTCAGCAGCCAGTGGACCACACCGGACCCGGCCACCAGCCCGTACCTGTACGCGCTGGCCGAAGCGATCCCGGGTCGGATGCCCACCGGGTTCGTCCGCGACTACACCCGACGGGACCTGGCCACCGTCGTGCACCGCTTCCGCGGTGGCTACCCGGGCATGGCGGCCGAACGGACGGTGTACCCCGTGCTGGAGTACAACGTCGGCGGTTCCGCCCTGGTCCTGCCCACCGTCGTGCCCGGCCAGCGGGTCGAGTACTACAACACCAAGGGTGTGAAGTGGGAATCCGAGATCTACTTCGGAACTGTCGGTGAGGACGGGTGGTTGGACCCGCAGGCGGTGCTCCTCTCCACCCCCACCGCCTACCGGGCCGGGCGGACGGTGCAGGAGATCTGGAACCAGGCCCCGTACGCCCCGTCGTTCCCGAACCCGCGCTGGCCGCACCAGAGCGTCACCCGGGTCGGCGACACAGTTCTGGTCGACGTGCCGATGTTCAGCGACGCGGCCGGGCACCCGGGCGGCTCACGGAGCGACAGCGAGCACACCAAGCTCTGGCGCGACGGCAAGCTGGTCGGCGAGAGCGAGTACGCCGGCAATGGCGAGTTCGCCGTGCCACCGGGCGCGGCGGACTACCGGCTCGGCATGTCGTCGAAGCGCAGCTTCACCGACCTGAGCACCGAGGTGGAGTCGACCTGGACCTTCCGGTCGCGGCACGTCGCCGGCGACACGCCGGCCCGACTGCCCCTGTCGGTGGTGCGTTTCGCCCCGCCGTTGCGGGTCGACAACAGCGCTCCGGCGGGTCAGGGCTTCGTCGTCCCGGTGCGGGTGCAGCGGCAGCCCGACTCCGCAGCCACCCGGGTAGCGAAGCTCGCTGTCGACGTCTCCTACGACGGCGGGAAGACCTGGGCCAGGGCGAAGCTGGTCCGCACCTCCGCCGACGGCTGGTCGGCCCTCTTGCGGCATCCGGCCGGACCCGGTCACGTGTCGCTGCGGGCCACCGCCCGGGACACCGCCGGTAACACGGTGACCCAACGGATCATCCAGGCGTACCGGTTGCGCTGAGGCGTACCCCGTCCGGGTCCGCGGCCGAACGCCGCGGACCCGGCGGGTCCGTCAGTCGTTGGCGTGCAGGGCGGCGTTCAGCTCGATGCCCCGGCCGGTACGCGGCCGGGCCTCCAGCGCACCGGTCACCGAGTTACGCCAGAACAGCAGGCCGTTGACGCCGGACAGCTCCCGAGCCTTGACCACCCGGCCGTCCGGCAGCCTGATCTTCGACGCGGCGGTGATGTAGCAACCCGCCTCGACCACGCAGTCGTCGCCCAGCGAGATGCCGACGCCGGCATTCGCGCCGATCAGGCTGCGCTCGCCGATGCTCACCTTCTCGGTGCCGCCACCGGAGAGCGTGCCCATGATCGAGGCGCCGCCGCCGACGTCGGAACCGTCGCCGACCAGCACGCCCTGCACGATGCGCCCCTCCACCATCGAGGTGCCCACCGTGCCGGCGTTGAAGTTGACGAAGCCCTCGTGCATCACGGTGGTGCCGGCGGCCAGGTGCGCGCCGAGGCGGACCCGGTCGGCGTCGGCGATGCGCACACCGGAGGGCACCACGTAGTCGGTCATCCGGGGGAACTTGTCCACCCCGTACACCGACAGGTGCCGGCCCGCCGCGCGCTCGATCACCCGCAGCTCGTCCACCCGCTCCGGTGGGCACGGCCCGGCGGACGTCCAGGCCACATTGGCCAGCTTGCCGAAGATGCCGTCCAGGTTGAGCTGGTTGGGTCGGACCAGGCGGTGGGAGAGCAGGTGCAACCGGAGGTACGCGTCGGACGCGTCCTTGATCGGGTCGTCCAGCGAGCCGATCACGGTGACCACCTGCACGGTACGCAGACCGGGCAGGGACCGGTCACCGAGCGCGGCCGGCGGCAGGTCGAGCACGTCCGCCTTGTCCTCCCCGGCGACCAGCGGCAGCTCGCCCAGGCCCAGCTTGCCGGTCGGGTACCAGGTATCGAGCACCTGCTCGTCTGCGGTGACCGTAGCCAGGCCGATGCCCCAGGCGGAATCTGCGGTCGTCACTGTTACACCTCTCGGTCACGGCCGGGCTGAGCTCGGCTCGCTCCTCGCGCTGACAGACCTGAAGGTACCGTGCGAACCATGGAGAACCCGCTGACCCCCGAGGTCCTCGCCGATCCGGTGCAGCTGACCCGCGCTCTGGTCGACATAGAGTCCGTGTCCCTCAACGAGAAGGCGATCGCCGACTGTGTCGAAGAGGTGCTGCGGGGCGTACCGCACCTGACCACCCACCGGCACGGCAACACGGTGATGGCGCGCACCGACCTCGGTCGGTCGCAGCGTGTCGTGCTGGCCGGGCACCTCGACACGGTGCCGTTGAACAACAACTTCCCGTCGACCATGCGCGGCGACCTGATGTACGGCTGCGGCACCTCCGACATGAAGTCCGGCACCGCGTACGCGCTGCACCTGGCGGTGACGCTGCCCGAGCCGCGCTACGACGTGACGTACTTCTTCTATGAGGCCGAGGAGATCGAGTCCCGGTACAACGGCCTCAACCTCGTCGCCGAGGCGTTCCCGGAGTGGCTGCAGGCGGACTTCGCGGTGCTGCTGGAGCCGACGTACGGCATCGTCGAGGCGGGCTGCCAGGGCACCATGCGGGCCATCGTGACGACGACTGGTGAGCGGGCGCACGCCGCGCGGTCCTGGCACGGCGTGAATGCGATCCACGGGGCCGGCGAGGTGTTGCGGCGTCTCCAGACGTACGAGGCGCGGCGGGTCACCATCGAGGGGTGTGACTTCCGCGAGGGCATGAACGCGGTACGGATCAACGGTGGTGTCGCCGGCAACGTGATCCCCGATCTCTGCGAGGTCGAGGTCAACTACCGGTACGCGCCGGATCGTGACCCGGCGGCGGCGGAGGAGCACCTGCGGGAGGTCTTCGCCGGCTTCGAGGTGGCGGTGACCGATGCGGCGGCTGGTGCGGCCCCCGGGCTGGAGGCGGCTCCGGCGAAGGAGTTCCTGGCGGCGGTCGGCGCCGCGCCGATCGGCAAGCTGGGCTGGACGGATGTGGCCCGGTTCGCGGCGATGGGCATCCCCGCGCTGAACTTCGGTCCGGGCGACCCGAACCTGGCCCACCACAAGGACGAGCACGTCGAAATCAGCAAGATCCGCGACGGCGCGGCAACCCTGCACCGCTGGCTAGCCCCCGCCTAACCCCCGAC